>NZ_BJMS01000021.1 GCF_006539285.1 Sporolactobacillus inulinus | reverse complement strand
TCATCCATAGTCATCAAAAGCGACAACTTAAACAGTCTAACAAACCATCAATAAAATGTCAAGGCTGTTTTTCACTAGAATAACTCACTCATAACTCTAGTCACTTTACCATTAACTCGTTAATAAAGAACGTGAATCAATGGAGCAACCTAATCAATATACCAGTATGAACACTCAGTGTCAACTATTTTATTAATTCACATGACAGTCTTTCAATAGCATCCTCGTTTTGGCTACCCAGGTTCTTGCCGCATAAGATAGATAATGATTTCTTTCCCAAATCATGGACAGTCGCCAGTTCAATTCAGAGTTTTCAATCGGAAGCGTTACTATAGAGTCTATTTCTTTTTCAACTTTTTTTAAAATGCTTTCAGGCAGTAAGGCCACTCCGAATTTTTCAGAAACCATCTTCACCATAAACTCCCATTGAGAACTCTCAAAAACAATATGCGGTTGATACCCCGCCTTCTCGCAGCAAGCAATAATCATACCATGTAATGAAAATTCTTCTGGAAACAGGATGAAAGGTTCATTTCGAAGATCGAATAAATTCACATGTGTCATTTTCGCAAGCGGGCTCGACTTATGGGCAACCAGGCGCAGTTTATCTTCAAAAAACACAAAGGAATGAAACAATTCATCATTAAATTCGCCGACCGTTACGCCGACTTCCAACAGTCCTTCAGCAACCGAATCAGCTACTTTTTTTGCACCGTACTCCGCAATATTGAGATCGATACCTGGATACTCATTACGAAATTGGCTAAGTATATTAGGAAAGAATTTATACCCGATCATCGGCGGCAAACCAATGGTTAATTTTCCTCTTTTTGCATGCGTTAAATTTCCGAGTTCATCAGAAAGATGAGCAAATGACTGAACAATTTTTTGCGATTGTTCAAAAACAATTCGTCCCGCATCCGTTAATTCAATTTCTTTCCCCGTTCGATCAAGCAATACCATCCCCAGCTCATCTTCTATGTCTCGCACCATCTTACTTATTGTTGGCTGCGTTACATACAGATGGTGCGCTGCCTTGGTAAAGCTCTTTCGTACAGCCACTTCAATAAAGTAGTGTAGATGTTTAATGTCCATCTTCATTCCCCCAGCGTTTCAAACGACCTCTATAAGTTAAAGGAATACGTGTATTCCCGAAATCTATTGTACCTGCAAATTTGTATTTTGTATAATTAATTGCGATGTTTGTCATTGACGATCGTTAATTAAATAAGGAAGTGTTATTAATTTGTCAAAAGCGTTGCGAATTATTACGCAGGTTCTTTTCCTGTATCTGTTTGCATTACTTGGGAACTTTCTCGTTAAACTGCTGCACTTGCCCATTTCGGGAAGTATCCTCGGGTTGTTCATCGTCCTGGGACTCCTCCATTTTAAAGTATTAAAGCTTTCAACGGTCGAATTGGGTGCAAGTTTTCTAACATCTGAAATGCTGCTCTTTTTTATCCCATCTGCAGTTGCAATCATCCAGTACAAATCAGAGATCCTGCAGCACGGTTCCCAATTTTTAATTGTTATTTTATTGAGTACCGTTACGGTTATGGCCGTTACTGGTCTTGTCGCCCAATTTGCGATACGCAGGCTGGCAAATAAAAAAGGAGAGATTGGCCAATGATTGCCTTTATTTGCATCCTGCTTACTATTGCTGTTTATGCTGTTTCGAAATTGGTGTACAGAAAAATGAGGTTCGCTCTATTGTCACCGCTTCTCATCGCGCCATGCATTCTCTCACTGATGTTGGTCGGAGTTCATATCGATTATTCGGATTATGACAAAGGCGGTCGCTGGCTGAGCAACCTTTTACAGCCTGCGGTAGTTGGGTTTGCCGTCCCCCTGTATAAATTTCGCAAGGTGATGAAGAAATACGCAAAAATCATTGCAGTCAGCATGTCTACCGGTGTATTTGTAGCAATCATCATCTCAGGTGTGTTCAGCCACATCGTTCATTTGAATGATAACTACTTGTTGAGTTTGTTGCCAAGATCGATTACCACGCCGATCGCAATGGCTGTATCTGTCGATATTGGCGGCATGCCGACAATGACAGCAATTTTCGTTATTGTAACAGGTATTACCGGCTTGATTCTCGGACCAGCGATTATCCGATCGATGCATATTCAAGAAAAATTAGCTAAAGGACTTTTATTGGGCATGGGTGCGCATGGAGCAGGCACATCAAAAGCGCTTGAATTTGGCAGCGAAGAAGGTGCAGCAGCAAGTCTTGCCATGGTATTGGCGGCTATTATCACTCTGGTGTTTGCACCAATATTAACCCCGCTCATTCTCTTATAAATTCTCTATAAACGAAAGCAAGGTCTCCGATAAATCATCGGGGATCTTTTTTCTCACAGGTAAAGAAAGTTTATGATTTTGCCCCTTCTTCAAACCAATAGACCAGTGTCTTGGCTAAGAATCAAAGCTGAGGTGCTCTGGCGCCTGCGGGGACAGCGTGCCAGCGAGACCCCGCAGTTTTCTGTTTGTCTGAGGAGGCTCGCGGTGCGCCCGCGGCAAGCGAGTAACCGAAGCGACGTTCGTGCACAACGCGGAAGCCACCGCATCCTGCGGAAGTAAGGACCGGGCGCTTTTCGCCTGGTTTTTCTCAATCAATACTTCTTTAACCAATCAACAGAACAAGCAAGTCATGCAGAGATCCGATAACGCACCGACTAATCGAACTGATTTTCAGGGTGAGTACTCCTTATCCTCTTAGTGTGCTATGATTTGCGTAGCAGCTTCGGAAAGGCAGGTGAGCGCAATCCTTGATCTGTGTACTTATTTATTAAACGACCCCACGTTCCCTACCCTGCTACTCATTTTTGAGCTGTCCCTTTGCCTTAGCAGACAGGCATTTGCCCGGCAGTATGCTTCGTTCAAAAATGATTATTGCGATCAGACTGTTCGGTCACATATCCATGCGGGACCGGAACGCCTCAATCGCGCTCAGTGGCAGCATCAATTGATCCGCTGCTTAGTTCGATCAATAATGCGACGCGATGCCGCAGCAACCGATTCAGAGAGTGATTGCCTGCTCCTAGCTCCTTAACCGTTACACCAACAGCTAGGAGGAAACGCGAAATGAAAATGCTCATTGAACCTTTCACAATCATGATTCAAAGTACGGCATCTCTTTTTAATCATAATTACGGAATGGCGATTATTATTTTGACACTGTTGATTCGCTTTCTGCTTGCACCGCTCATGGTTCGGCAAACCATTCGGCAATTCGATACGAAACAAAAGATGGACAAACTAAAGCCTGAGTTGAGTCAAATTCAGAAAAGAATGGCTGATACTGCAAATCCTGAAGAAAAACAAAAAATTCAGATGGAAATGATGGCGCTCTACAAAAAGCATGGCATCAACCCTCTGTCTGCAGTAGGGTGCTTGCCCATACTCATTCAAATGCCACTCTTGATGGGCTTTTACTACGCAATCCGCAGTTCGAAGGAGATTGCCGCACATCACTTCCTGTGGTTTAGCTTAGGACATACAGATCTCACACTGACGATCATTGCCGGTATTGTCTATTTTGTTCAATTTAAGGTTAGTCAAAAACTGCTTATTCCATCGTCCGGTTCCGAAGCGCCGAACCATTCAATGCAGTGGATCGGATTAATTTCGCCGATTATGATTGTATTTGCGTCACTATCCACATCTGCTGCTCTACCTTTATATTGGGTTGTAGGCGGGTTGTTTCTGATCGTGCAAACATGCATTACTTCAGCATTGCTGCATCAGCGAATGAAAAATGTATCAGTAGTGCAACAATCATAAAGGCGCCTTGTCCTTTCGTCAATCACATAACGAAAAAGCGGTGGATTTGAGATTTCTCAAACCCACCGCTTTTTATGATGCTAAGTAATTATTTTTCTTTGCCGATACCTTGAGCTGAGATGACATTGCTAATTGCAGCTGCAGCTTCATCAGCGTCTGAACCTTCAGTTACAACCTTAAATTCAGCGCCTTGCATAATGCCAAGAGCCATGACACCCATGATACTCTTCAGGTTTGCTTTCTTGCCATTATATTCAATATTAATGTTCGATTCGAACTTGCTTGCTTCGCTTACAAGCACAGTAGCCGGACGTGCATGGATACCTGTTTCATCAGTGACAACAAACGTTTTTTCCATTTTCTACTCGCTCCATTCATTTGCATAAAATTTAAGTTTCTGCAGAATTCACAGAAGTAAACCCTGCTCTATCTTTCAAAGAACCGTTTTCATCTTAATAGACGACAAGATCCTTCAAATAGCTTAATTATATTTTAGCATTCATTTCCGCGGATGTCATGACCTAACATTAAAAAAATAAAAAGTCTTTGATCCACATTGATTATTTTTTCGTCATTCCCAACAATATTCCGCCAACAATGATCAAAAAGCAGCCTATGAGAAGCATCACCATTTGATGTTTCGACTTCTTCTCTCCTAGAATAAAAATGCCACCAAGCGTCGACAGCACCGTTCCGATTTGTGACATAGAGAAACTAATCGCGACACCTTCCATTTTCGTTGCAATTAATAACGCAAGATTTCCGCCTGCCCACATCAACCCGGAAATGGTGTTAAAGAATGTGTGCCGGTCATACAAGGATTTAACCTGTTTCCCAGACAATAAAAGAGCACCAATGAGCATACCAATGGATTGAGGAAGAACTGCCGACCAGCCATTAATATCGAAAATTCTCAAGATGACCAAATATGATATATAACCTAGTGTCGACACAATAAGCAGAAAAATTCCCCGGATCAGTGAATTATCGTTCGACTCTTTCGCATTCTGCTCTTTTGATGTAAACAATACGCCAATAATAATGCATACAACAGCGCTGATGCCCAGAACCATTCGCAGTGTCGTATTCCATTCATGAAACAGAAAAATACCAAACAACGCAGCACCTGCGAGCTGCATCCCGGTAGAAAGCGGCATTGTCTTCGAGACGCCAAGCAGCTTCATTGCAGCGAATTGATGGAACTGCCCAACTGCCCAGCACAACCCGGAGATCAAACTAATCACAATGATTGTAGCATTGATCTCTGGGCTGAAAAACAGAAACACCATCATTGAAAAACAAAACGCACCGATTGTCATCCCAAATACCTGGTGATGCGGTGTTCCGCCCACCTTCGCGCTAACTAACGGAAGTGTTCCCCATAGGAGCGCCGGGATAAGTGCAATCAACAAACCAGTCAAATCTTCACCTTCCAAAGCTACACCATCATCAGTAACGAAGCATGAAACACAAACTTTTTACTTTTATGTTTGCACCACTTGACCTTATGTATGCCATAAAAATGAAAACGGTTAGCAGTTTTTTAGACAAGATAAACTATATCATATAATTGCTTTTTCGTGGCAATTTTTTCGAAATGGTTTTTCAAAAATAGTATTGAAAGAAAAAATGTATTTCATTCACTTTTGCCTTTTAAAAATAGATTTCTCCCTTAGAGTACAGCCGTGTTTTGTTGTTCTGCATGTAAAAAAAACATGCACTCGAAAGAGCGTCTCAAGGTCACCAAAGACCTTGAGACGCTCTTTCCAAAGTGCTGCTCTATATTCAACCAGATAATCCCATCGCTTCACAAAATCTTCATCGATTCTTCCGCGCGGTTTTCAATCCGAAGTTTGTCGGCGACCATGGCGATGAATTCCGAATTTGTGGGTTTTGCTTTAGACATTGATACCGTGTAGCCGAACAGCTGCGCGATTGACTCAACGTTTCCTCTGCTCCAAGCAACTTCGATCGCATGACGGATCGCACGTTCGACACGGCTGGGCGTCGTTTTGTATTTTTTTGCGATATCCGGATACAGGACTTTGGTAATCGAACCGAGCAATTCAATATCATGATAGACCATCGAGATGGCCTCCCGCAGATACATATACCCTTTGATATGTGCAGGCACGCCAATCTCATGAATAATATCAGTGATACTTGCGTTCAGATCATGGTTTTTCTCCACTGTCGTCTGTCTCTGTAGCGAACGCGATGTAAAAACAGGATTTGCTGCTTTTTTTCCAGCCACCTGACGAATATGATTCGCTAAGTTAGGCATATCAAAAGGCTTTAGAATAAAATAAGAAGCACCAAGTTCTACAGCTTTTTTCGTCACATCTTCTTGCCCGAAGGCAGTCAGCATAATAATTCCGGGTTTTGGTAGTTCTGGGTTCGAATGAATTTGTTCCAGCACCCCGAGCCCGTCAAGATGTGGCATAATAATATCCAATAAAAGTACATCGGGCGTCATGTTTTTCAGCATTTCTAAGCAATCTTGACCGTTACTCGCTGTACCAATAACTTCAATATCGTCTTGAGATTTTAAATACTCGTTAATTAGCATGATCAGTTCCTTGTTATCGTCGGTCATGCAGACCTTTATTGTTTGCAACACAAAATCCCCCTTGTCGATAATTCTACATTAATGATTTCGACAAGAGGGTAAGGTATCCTTTTTATTCTTATTCACTTCAATCCATTTTTTTCTTCCTAATTCTTCTTTTTAACAGGTAATCCGTTTCAATTATTATTTATTCGACAAGAATCAGCATGAACTTGTCGAATTATTTTTCACTTGTGATCAGCTTGCTATTTGTTTTTGCAAAGCTGAGTGTTGCGTGTCCTGTAATCCTGCTTCATGGATCATCCATTCAATATGCACGCCATATCCACTGGTCGGATCATTGACAAATACATGAGTGACCGCTCCAATCAGCTTGCCGTTTTGGATGATCGGACTTCCGCTCATTCCTTGTACAATTCCTCCGGTTGCTTTCAGCAGCTTTGGATCTGTAATTTTAAGAACCAAACCTTTCGTTGCTGCATGTTTTTGCGGGATTGAATTCAATATGCGAATATCAAATGCTTCAACTTTATTGCCGTTGAGAACCGTTAAGATTTGCGCCGGACCTTCCTGCACTTGGCTTGCTGTAGCAATCGGCATGGCTTTTTGAAGCATATCCGAACGAGTCAAATAATTTTTTTGCATCTTTCCATAAATGCCAAAAGGGGTATTTTTTGATACCGAGCCAATACTTAGGGCATTTTCTGGAAAAAAGGCTATTTTTTCTCCAGGCTTCCCCTCCTGGCCGCGATCAATTGCCTGCACAATTGATCGTACAATGCGCCCGTTTTTAACCATGATCGGCTGGCCGGTGTCACGATCAGCAATGACATGCCCCAGTGCTCCGTAGGAACCGGAAATCGGGTCGTAAAAAGTCATCGTTCCAATTCCGGAAGCAGAGTCTCGAATAAACAACCCCAGTTGGCAACGCTGATTTGCTGCATCCATAATCGGCGTTAATTTTTTCTCCATCGTTGATCTTTGCCGAATCAAGGTTACGTGAACTGGCTTTTCTTGATTCATATGGGTCATCAATTTGCGCACATCATTAATTGAACCAATTTGTCGTCCATTAATTTTTGTAATCACATCACCGACTCGAATACCTGCGGACTCACCCGGCGATGATTCGCCTTTTGAAGTGGTAACCAGATGATAGCCGACAACCAGTACACCTTTTGTATTAAGCTGAACGCCAATGGACTGGCCGCCCGGAATCAGTCGAATATCTTTTTTTGGCAACAGTACAGGCAGCGAAACAGAACCAGCGACTGTGTCATTTTGTTCCGTTTCTCTCCATTTATGGACCGTTTCGAGCTTCTTTTTCTTAGTTAACATAGCGATCGGCGAACCGCTTGTTAATTCTGCTCGTAATTGAAAACGCTCTGCATGTATCACCTCTGTATGTTTGCTCAGTTGCGAAACAAACGGGTTTGCCTTTATTCCTGAGACGAATCCGATCATTAGGAAACCGAGTAAAACCCAACCAAACACGAATCCCAGCTTATTTCTTTTGTTCATAACTCACTCTCCTCGCTCCAAAACCGCACCTTGTCTTGCAGTGCATTTATTAAAATTGCCTGAGCAGAGGAGAATTATGAGTGATGCGACTCAGGGATTAATTCCAGTATAGGATGACGATACCAATATTGATTACTGTTTGATTTTATCCGCCATTTGAATTAATTCCTTTGCATGTTCCCGAGCAAGATCAGTCATCAGCGGACCCGAAATCATTCTGCTAATTTCTTGTACTTTTTCAGCATCATCCAATGTTTTGACATGCGTATGCGTACGTTCATCTTTAGTCACGTACTTTTCAATAGAGATATGCTGATCAGCCATGGCTGCAACTTGAGGCAGATGGGTGATACAAAATACTTGAGCATTTTGAGAAAGTGAACTGATTTTCTCCGCCATGGCTTGTGCTGCTTGGCCGCTGACCCCAGTGTCCACTTCATCAAAAACAATGGTTACCGGACCAATCACTTTTCTGAACACCGTCTTCATTGCAAGCATCACGCGTGAAAGCTCGCCACCTGAGGCAACCTTTGCCAGCGGCTTGAACGGTTCACCGGGATTTGTGGTTATATAAAAGGAAACATGATCAATTCCTTCTGAACCAAATCCGGAAAACGACTCAAGATTTCCATTCATATTCACGTGAAGGTCAATCAATGCATGCTCCATACACAGATCCTTAAACTCATGATTGATGGCACGCGCCAGTTTCCCGCTTGTTTGTTTTCGTGCTCTGGATAATTGTACGGCGCGGTCTCTTAATACACCAATTTCAGCTTTCAATGCTTCATGCAGGACATCGAAATTTTGGTCGCGTGAATTCAAGTCATCGAGTTCTTTTTTTATTTGCACATAATAAGTTAAAATTTCGTCCACATTATTTCCATATTTTCTTTTCAAAAGCTGAATTTCATTTAAGCGCGCTTCAATTTCATTCAGCCGTTCCGGATTGTACTCCATCTGCTCCAAATAATTTCGGATCGATGAGGCTTGCTCTTCCAGCAAATAGAAGCAATTCGAGACAGACTCAGAAAAATGATTCAGTTCAGGATCGAGATCGCGAATCGAGTCAAGGCTGGAAGCGGTTTGGCGAAGCAGATCCAAAGCCGCATGATCACCATCAAGTGCGCCATAGCTGGAATTAAGCGCTTGAAATACCTTTTCATAATTCAACAGCTTTCTTTTTTCCTCGAGCAGTTGCTCCTCTTCATCCTTCTGCAGATGACCGGCTTCAATATCCTTTATCTGATAGTGAAGCAAATCGACACGCTGCGCCACTTCTTTTTCGTCCTGATTATAGCGGCTGCATTGCGCGGCAAGCTTGGTCGCCTTTTGATATTCTTCCGTATAAGCTTGTTTTAGCTTTTCAATAGCCGATCCTCCAAATCGATCAACAAAGTCAAGATGTTTCGAAGGATCGAGAAGGCGCTGATGTTCGTGCTGTCCATGAATGTCAATCAGAAGCGCACCGAACTGTTGCAGAACGGACTGAGTCACGAGCTTGCCGTTTACACGGCAGACACTTTTTCCTGTATGTGCGATATCGCGTCTAAGGATTAACTGGTCATCGGTTTGATCAAAGCCTAACTGATCAAGCAATTTAATGACCCGATCATTATTTTCGATATCAAATAACGCTTCAAGCTCCGCCTTTTTTGCACCATGCCGGACATATTCAGCTGAGCCGCGTGCTCCGCCAAGCAAGGCAATTGCATCAATAATGATTGACTTTCCCGCACCGGTTTCACCAGTGAATACAGTCAGTCCGTCTTCAAAAGACACATTCAGTTTGTCTATAATTGCGAAATTTATGATTTGAAGTTCTGTTAGCACATGGAAACACCTCTTTGATTCGAACATTCGTTCTCTTCTATTTTCCACTGTTTTCCTAAATTCGTCAATAAAAAAAATAAGGAACAAACCTTTTTTCGGTTTATGCCTTATTTTTTTTCTGTTTAAAATTAGTATGTGCCAAGCGAACAACCTCTTCAGGCCTGATTTGAAGTAAATGCTTAGCCCGACCTTTTTCCGAACGTAGATGAGCAAGAAATTCTATATTTCCATCTCCGCCAGTAATTGGTGAGAAGTCAAGATCCAGCAAAGTATACCCGCAGCTCAGCGCAAACTCCAGAATATCATTGATCACTGCCAAATGAGTTTTCGGATCGTGAACAATTCCTTTCTTTCCGACTTCATCACGGCCGGCTTCAAATTGAGGCTTAATTAAGCAGACAACCTCGCCTTTATCCTTTAAAATGTCAATCAATGTCGGTAGAATTTTTTTCAAAGATATAAACGAAACATCAATGGACGCAAAATCAGGAGGCCCCACCTGAAAATTATCGAGCTTGCAGTAGCGAAAATTCGTTTTCTCCATGACAATGACCCTCGGATCACTGCGCAACTTCCAGGCAAGTTGATTGAATCCAACATCAAGGGCATAAACTTTTGCGGCTCCATTTTGCAACGCACAATCGGTAAAACCGCCTGTTGACGCACCAATATCAAGCATTAACAATCCATTTAAGTTAAGATGAAAGACCTCTAATGCTTTCTCAAGCTTCAAGCCTCCTCTGCCAACATAAGGCAGTGGATTTCCTTTAACCGTAAATTGAAGTGCACGGTCAACCTTGCTCCCCGGTTTATCAACACGCTGCTCATCATGATAAACCATCCCCGCCATGACTGCTCGCTGCGCTTTCTCGCGCGAGTCAAATAACCCTTGTCTCACGAGGAGAACGTCGACCCTTTCTTTATCTCTCATGATGTAAAAACCTTTCTGAGCTGATTTCGATGTGTTTGCTCATGGATCATCTTTTTCACTCGATGAGCGATTTGTTCAGCAGTTAAGCCAAGCTCGTTTAACAGTTCCTTTACAGAGCCGTGTTCCACGAAGCGGTCTTCAATCCCCATACGTTCGATTACCAAATCATGAACACCATGATCATGATAATATTCGAGCACTCCTGAGCCAAAACCACCGGCAAGCATTCCCTCTTCAACCGTTAAAATCGGCGTCTGCTGTTTCGCAATTTGGTCGAGCATCCGGCCATCCATCGGTTTAATAAAGCGTGCATTGACAATGCTCAGGTGAAATCCTTCAGATTCAAGCTGTTTTGCGGCAGCGACTGCAACCTGCAGCATTGGTCCAAAGGCAAGCACCGTTGCATCTGTTCCGTCACGAAGCACTTCCCACGAACCGATAGTCAACGCTTCAGGTTTTCCTTTCATTGGGACACCAATACCATTTCCGCGCGGGTAGCGAACGGCAATCGGTCCTTTATTATAGTGAATGGCTGTATAGACCATATTTCTTAATTCGCTTTCATCTTTGCCCATCATCACGACAAGGTTAGGCAAGGCACGCAAGAAGCCAATATCGAAAACACCTTGATGTGTTTCTCCATCGGCACCAACAAGGCCCGCACGGTCGACTGCAAGCACCACATTAAGATTCTGTCTGCACAGATCATGGACCAATTGATCATAAGCGCGCTGCATAAATGTTGAGTAGATCGACAATACCGGTTTCATATTCTGGGTTGCAAGTCCTGCAGCAAAGGTGGCGGCATGCTGCTCTGCAATGCCGACATCAAACAAACGATCAGGGAACTCCTGGGCAAAACCTTCGAGCTTTGAACCGACTACCATTGCCGGCGAAACAACGACGATGCGTTCATCATGGCGCGCAAGTTCCTGCAACTCATCGTTGACCACTTGACTGTACGCCGGTGCAAGTGCAGCGGGCTTTATAAAGGCACCGGATTCTATTTTATAGGGACCGGTGCCATGCCATGTACCGATCTCATCCATTTCAGCCGGCCGATACCCTTTTCCTTTTTGGGTCAGCACATGAATCAGAACCGGTCCTTTCCGCTTCTGTGCGTAGTTTAAATTATCAATCAGTGCGTTTATGTTATGCCCATCGACTGGACCAAGATAAGTAATTCCCAGTTCTTCAAAAAACACACCGGAGACGAGCAAGTATTTTAATCGATCTTTTAATCCTTCTGCAACGGAGGCCAGTTTTCCGCCAAATGCAGGGATTTTCTTCATCAAGTATTCTAGATCTTCTTTTGCGCGATTATATTTATTTGCCGAACGAATTCGATTCAGCATATTATGAAGAGCACCAACATTCGGCGCAATCGACATCTCATTATCATTCAAAACAATAATCATATTCCTGTTTTGGTGTCCGATATCGTTCAATGCTTCAAGTGCCATTCCGCCTGTCAGCGCTCCATCGCCAATAACCGCGACCACATCAAAATGTTCGTGCTTAAGATCACGAGCAACAGCCATTCCGAGCGCTGCCGACAGTGACGTCGAACTGTGCCCGGTCTCCCATACGTCGTGCTTGCTCTCGCTTCTCTTGGGAAATCCACACAGCCCCTTGTGTTGTCTCAGCGTATCAAATTGATCGCCGCGCCCGGTCAGGATTTTATGCACATAGGACTGGTGACCGACATCCCAGATCAGTTTATCCACGGGACTATGAAAAACTTTATGAAGTGCAAGCGTCAATTCAACAACACCCAGGTTGGGTGCAAGGTGTCCGCCGGTTTTGGAAAGCTTCTGAATTAAAAATGAGCGAATATCATCGGCAAGCTCAGTCATTTGATCAACGGACAGTTTCTTAAGAAACTTAGGATTCTTTATTGTCGATACATCCATGATTTATCACACGTCCCTCTTTGCCGATTTTTTCTTCTTTCCCTTCTTTTTTTTCTTCTTATCAAGAAGCTTTAAGATAGGGATATGAAGATGATCTTCTGTGAAGTACATGACGTAGCCCACTCGATAAATAATTTTCGTTGCATTTTTGATGGCGAAGCCTTTTCCCAATGCTTTGACAAAAACAGTAAATGCTGCAACACAGCTCGTCACAATCACAGAAATGATATACTCGGCAACACCACTCTTATTGTAAACGAGGAGCGCCATCAATTCTACTACAACGACTGAAGCTGCCGTACCACTGATAATTGCTGCTGCGTCACCAATTACATCGGTACAAAATGTATTCACGCGGTCCGCATTTTTCGTAAGCCAAACCGAGAATTTCGCACCCTTCATTCCTTTAGAAGCGATGGCATGAAAAGGAGCTTCACTTGAAGCTGTCGCGGCAACACCGATAATATCAAAGAAAAGGGCGATCAGAATAATGACCAGGACAACAATCGTACCGCTGAAAACATTTGCATTACTGAGCACAGCTGTAGATGCAATTGAAAAAATAGCCGCTAGCACAAATGTGATAACAGCTAATGGCAATGCCCATCTTAAAGCTTTTTTTAAATCGTTTTTCATGCGTATTCCGATCATCTTTTTATCTAGACCGAAATTCTCACATCCTTAAATAAATTATAAGATAATCATTAAAGAAAATTATGTATGTGAGGTCGTTCGAAAAGTAAACATTGCGGCTTAGGTCCAGTAGGTTTTCCCGTCAAATTGCCTGTTGTCGCCAAGCAGGTAGTTTCCTATTAAAATTTGACCGATGTTGTCGCCATACATCGAACTGGAACGCCACTTAGACCGCACCATAATCCTTTTCGAACGCTGCAGTGATGCAGACAGTCTAGGAGATTTCCTCAAGCACTCTTGAAGCTTTGCTCTAGCCTCTTTTGCAGAATTGATTTCAGGAAGACGTCCCTTTTCCCACTGGCCAAGCAGGTCAAAGTTATTCGCCATCCATCCCCTCTTTCCCACTCAAGGCAGGCTACGCTGTTCGCTTTTCCTAAATTGTTCAAGTACTGACGAAACAGGTTTTCCACATAGTTATTGCACAAAGCAAACAACGTACGTGTCTCCACGGGCGCAGGGTCTTCGCCCACATGCCGTTGCGGATCGCCCTACGCCCTTTACTCCCAGCACCAACCCAAAGCTGGGCGCCTTAAGCCGACACCAGGAACTTCATCGATGTGCCCTTTGACGGATTTTTAGCCCCGTCTTCAAGCAAAGTAGAGTGACTAGAATACTGCACCTTCATTGATAGTGCAATTAAGTTTATCACAAAAGATACAAACGCTCAAATCCTTTTGACCATTTAATGCGTTCGTTTTTCCAAATAGCGTGCAAGATCTCCGAGCAATCCGTCTTCAAAACCTAATTCCTTTAAATTGGCAAGTGCCTGCTTAACTTCCTGTGCAAGTTTTTCTTTTGCACCGTCAACACGCAGCAGACTTACATACGTGTTTTTCTTGTTGGCAAGATCGCTTCCAATCGTTTTACCTAATGCTTCTTCGTCGCCAACCACGTCGAGAATATCGTCACCAATCTGAAACGCTAGTCCCAAGTGCTCCGAATAGCGAATCAGTGCTTCCGTTTGCAGCTCAGTTGCCTCCGCAATGATGGCTGCCGCCTCGACAGGAAATCGGATCAATGCTCCAGTCTTTCTTTTGTGAATCGACATCAGTTCTTCTAAATGCAGCAATTTACCCTCAGCTTCAAGATCATCTTCCTGGCCGCCTACCATACCCTCCGGACCTGCTGCTTTTGCCAACATGCCGATAAGCGCTACTCTAACTGCTGCATCCAGTCTTTGATCATCAGCGACCATTTGAAAAGCCGCGGTCAGTAATCCGTCGCCGGCGAGTACGGCGGTACCATCGCCATACACCACATGGTTTGTTGGTTGTCCGCGCCTCAATGTATCATTATCCATTGCAGGAAGATCATCATGGATGAGTGAGTACGTATGTATCATTTCAAGTCCCAGTGCAGTCTTTAACCCCAATTTTTCATCCCTACCAAAGGAATGAAGCGTTGCAAAAAGCAAGATCGGTCGAATTCGTTTTCCGCCCGCTTTTATCGAATAAAGCATTGAATTCTTTAACTTTGGCGTTATGGATGCGTGATCAAACAGCTTCGCGAGCTGATCGTCAAACCATTCCTTCTTCTCAGCTAGGTAAGCATTCAGTGCTTCGTTCATTATTCGTCATCTCCCTGGACAGAAAAAGGGCGTGTTTCCCCATCCGGAGTTAGCAGTTGATCCATTTTCTTTTCGACAGACTCCAGCTTATCGTGACAAATCTTGGATAAAGCCATACCTTCTTGAAACAGTCCAATAGCTTTCTCCAAAGGTACATCGTTTTCTTCCAATTGTTTGACAATCTGATCAAGCTGATCCATCGCATCCTCAAAAGCTGGCGCTTTCGTTTGATCTTGTTCAAAAGATTCACTCATTCGTCTTCGCCTCCTCAATTCCCCATACTTGGCAGTCTATGGATCCATCATGCATCCTCAAATTAATCATATCACCCGGTTCAATCGCACGCACCGATTTAATCAGATGCTCTTCTTTATCAAACGCGAGCCCGTAGCCGCGTCCCATAATTTTAAGCGGGCTCAAATGGTTTAACTGATCAATCCTGTGCTCAAAAAGTGCCTGCTTCTGTTTGAAATGAGCAGAAAAAGAACGGGCAAGTTGGCGTTCCCGATCATTGAACCGTTCTTTGGCACGCGCAACAAGCTGATTTGGCTTGCTTTGACTGAGCAGACGTTCCACCATGCCCAGCCGATCACGCTTCCGTTGAACAGTCATTTGAAACGCACCGCGCAACCGTTCAATAAGCCGGTCACATTCTTGTTCTTTCTGAAGCACAAGCTGAGCAGGATAGCGAAAAGCATAGGATTGTTGCAGGTGCTCCAATCGATTCTTCGCCTCACGAATTTTGCCGCGAACGGCTTGTCCGAGTTGAGATTCTGTCTGTGCGAGTCTTCGTTGAAGCTCAATACGACTTGGAACCGCAAATTCACCGGCTGCCGTTGGCGTAGGGGCCCTTTTATCAGCAACGAAATCGGCAATTGTAAAGTCGGTCTCATGTCCCACAGCAGAAATTACAGGTATCTGTGACTGAAAAATGGCATGAGCAACAATTTCTTCATTGAAGGCCCACAGATCTTCAATGGATCCGCCACCGCGCCCAACAATTAAAACATCGAAACGAGTGTACCGATTGGCCTGATCAATTGCTGCAGCGATTGAAGCTGCGGCTCCCGCTCCTTGGACAAGTACTGGAAAAACGGTCAAGCGTGCCGCTGGAAATCTGCGCTTAATCGTTGTAAACAAGTCTCGTATGGCTGCACCTGTGGGTGAGGTTATTATAGCAATTTCATGTGCTGCTTTTGGAAGCGGCTTTTTGAGCGTCTCATCAAACATGCCCTCCGCCTGAAGTTTCTTCTTCAGCGCTTCATAAGCGAGATAAAGTCTGCCTAGCCCATCCTGCTCCATTTCTCGGATATAGATCTGATATTCACCATAAGGTTCGTATAAAGCGACAGATCCTTGGATGAGCACTTTCATTCCGTCTTCAGGTTCAAAGGTCAATCGGCGTGCATTTCCGGCAAACATTACTGCGCGAATCCGTGCATTTTTATCTTTTATTGTCAGATACAAATGACCGCGTGAATGCCGTTTATAATTAGAAATTTCCCCTCGCAACCAAACATGTTGAAGCTGTCCGTTGGTTTCAAGAAGCTGTTTGATATAGCGCGTCAATTTGGTAACACTAACATAGCGTTCATTTTCCATAAGCAATCAGATTCCCTTTTCCATTTGTCGCATTGCAGCGGTCAATGTATTTTCCAATAGCATGACTCGGGTCATCGGGCCCACTCCGCCAGGCACCGGGGTAAGATAACCTGCCTTTTCCTTCACCTCATCAAATGCCACATCACCAACCAATTTTCCTCTTGCATTTCGATTCATGCCAACATCGATCACAACAGCCCCCGGTTTAATATCATCAGCATGAATCAGTGATGCTTTGCCCGCTGCAACAATCAAT
This sequence comes from Sporolactobacillus inulinus, assembly GCF_006539285.1. Classification (GTDB taxonomy): domain Bacteria; phylum Bacillota; class Bacilli; order Bacillales; family Sporolactobacillaceae; genus Sporolactobacillus; species Sporolactobacillus inulinus. The sequence continues at coordinate 42,502 of NZ_BJMS01000021.1, read as the reverse complement.
AGATCTGCTTGCTTCGTATACAATGATAACGGTTTTGACTTAGAATGACAGACTGTGACGGTTGCGTCGCGGCTTAGAAAAAGCAGTGAAACCGGTTTACCGACACTATTACTTCGACCAACGATGACAACATGCTTGCCTGCGATTGGTAAATGAATTGTTTTCAGCATCTCTAAAATTCCTGCAGCTGTACATGAAACGAACCCCGGCTGTCCTGTCACGATTCGCCCAATATTTATTGGGTGAAAGCCATCAACATCTTTTTCAGGACTGATCGCTTGAACCACTCTTTGTTCTGAAATATGACTTGGCAACGGCAATTGAACAAGAATGGCGTGGATGCTGCGATCAACATTAAGCTGGTGAATTTGATTAAGAAGTTCAGCTTCAGTAATATCTCCTGATAAACGAATTAATTGTGAATGAATGCCCACTTCCCGACAATCGCTTACTTTCCCCTTCACATAAGAGACTGATGCAGGATGATCGCCAATAAGAAGGACAGCCAGCCCAGGTGTCGTTCCTTTTCGTTTCATTAATTCAACCTGAGCGATCATTGCTTTTCTTTTTTCTGCAGCTATTGCCTTGCCGTTTATGAGTTGTGCACTCATACTCTATCATCCTTTACATCAGCAATTTGTTTCTATATCTTTAGAAATGCCGGAAAGAACACCATTAACAAATTTTCTTGTTTGTTCATCACTATAAATTTTGCACAGTTCAACCGCTTCATTGACAGAGACAGTCAATGGAATGTCATCAAAATACATGATTTCACAAACAGCCAGACGCAGAATGGTTTTATCAATATTTCCAACACGATCAAGAGACCAGTTTTTTAAATGTTTGCAGATCAGTCGATCAATCGCTTCTTCATGATCTAAGGTTTGATCAAGCAGCCGGATGACAAAAGGGTTAACGGGTTCTCCTTCATCTTTTACGGCATCGACGGCCGATTTTCTGTCAATATCGCTGAGTGTCATTTGAAATAAGGCTTGCAATGCCAGCTGACGTGCTTCTCTTCGATTCATTACGTACTCCCTTTCATCTTACTTTTCTCATAATTCATTGCCTTGAACATTCATAAGTTGTCAATGGTTTCACATCATGACTGCTAAGGAATACACGGAAAGAAGCAAAGAGGACAAACTCCCGCCTCTTTGCTTCTTAATCGACAGCATCATTGTCATTTTCTTTATGCTCGAAACGCACACCGACAACATGAATATTGATTTCACTAACATCAAGTGCAGTCATCCGCTTAAGCTTTTGAACAATATTGTCCTGCACTTTCTCGGCAACTTCCGGAATCGAGACACCATAGTTCATGATCAATTGAACATCAATCGTAATCCCTTCATCAGTCAGATCAACTTTAACACCTTTTCGATTGCTGTGGCCGCCTAGTTTCTCTACCATTCCGGCAGCAAATCCTCCATACATTTCACCGACCCCGACAACTTCGATAGCGGCAAGGCTGGCGATCACTTCAATCACTTCTGGTGATATTTCAATTCTGCCTAGATCCTCTTGATGTTCTTCAACCTCAATGGTTTGTTTTTCATTTTCAGGCATGAGCATCACACCTCCACGATTAGCTTTGCTCGTTCAACGGGTATTTTTGCAAGAATTTCGTATTGAATTGTCCACTTTGAAATACCGGATGCTTGAGCAGACGTGTATGAAAAGGAATCGTTGTCTTGATCCCTTCTATAACATATTCGTCAAGTGCTCGTTTCATTGTCGCAATTGCATCCTCTCTTGTTTTCCCATAGGCAATGACCTTTGATACCATGGAGTCATAGTATGGGGGAATGAAATAGCCTTGATAGACGGCTGAATCAATTCGAACCCCAGGGCCTCCAGGGGCAAGATAAGTCTCAACACGTCCGCAAGAAGGCATGAAATTCTTCTCTGAGTCTTCAGCATTGATCCGGCATTCAATCGCATGTCCGGTCAACTGAACATCCTCTTGGCTGATCGAAAGGGGTTCACCGGCTGCGATACGAATCTGTTCCTTGACCAAGTCCACTCCGGTAACTTCCTCAGTGACCCCATGTTCCACCTGGATACGCGTGTTCATTTCCATGAAGTAGAACGATCCGTCCGGTTCATAAATGAATTCAATCGTTCCTGCACCGCGGTAACTGACGGCGCGTGCGGCACGGACCGCGGCTGCTCCCATTTCCCGGCGTTTCGCTTCATTGAGTGCCGGTGAGGGAGACTCTTCTAATAACTTCTGAAGGCGCCTCTGAATCGTACAGTCACGCTCGCCAAGGTGAATGACCTGTCCGTGCTCGTCCGCCAGCACTTGAATCTCAACATGTCTGAAATTTTCGATATACTTCTCGATATAGACCCCGGAATTTCCAAAGGAAGTATCTGCCTCTTGCTGGGTAATCGCAATCCCATGACGCAGTTCTTCTTCATTTTTGGCAACGCGAATCCCCTTACCTCCGCCGCCTGCGGTTGCTTTAATAAGAACCGGATAGCCGATATCTTTTGCAACCTTCACTCCGTCCTCAACAGTGTCAATGATACCGTTTGAACCTGGGACAACAGGTACATCAGCGTCTCTCATTGTTTGCTTTGCTACGTCCTTGATCCCCATTTTACTAATGGCTTCTGATGTCGGACCGATGAATTTGATGTTGCACTCTTCACACATCTCAGCAAAATCTGCATTCTCAGAAAGGAATCCATACCCCGGATGAATCGCATCACAGCCGGTCAGTGTAGCGACACTAATCATGTTCGTATAGCTGAGATAACTGTCCTTAGGGGCATTGGGTCCGATACAGTAGGCTTCATCAGCAAGCTGCACATGAAGCGCATCCTTATCGGCTTGAGAATAAACCGCTACCGTTGCTATGTTCAATTCTTTACAAGCGCGAATAATTCTAACCGCAATTTCTCCTCGATTGGCTATTAATACTTTTTTTATCATGTAAACTAAACTCCTTAATCTTCCTTAACCAAGAATAACGGCTGACCATACTCAACAAGCTGACCATCTTCCACAAGGACCTCAACAATCGTCCCTTTGCAATCTGCTTCTATTTCATTGAATAGTTTCATTGCTTCAACAATACAAACGACCGATTTCTTGTCTACTTTTGATCCTTTAGAAACAAACGCATCCGCGTCAGGTGAGGAGGAAGAATAAAAAGTTCCAACCATCGGTGCCGTGATTTTGTGGAGGGATGGGTCAGCAGCTGTATTTGCTTCCGCAGTCTTCTGTTCAGCACTTGCATTTGATTGTGGTTCAGGCTGAACAGAAGGCGTCTGAACAGTCGTTGTCTGCGGTGTAACCCCAACAATCGTTTTTACTTTTCCAGCAAATGCATCCGCTTTTCTTAAAGTGATTTTTCCATCTTCTGCCTCAAGTTTCAGCTCACTTAATGAAGATGAATCCAGTTCTTTAATTAAAGTTTTAATGTCTTCAATAGTTAGCAAATCCAGCACTCCTTTATCCCGTCCGCTTTAAACTCAATTATAACATATCATGATTTACTTGTTTGATACTCATAATTCCTTCAAGCGTTGTTCTTTGGGCATTTATTTTGTTTGTCTGCTCGTCCGAAAAACGATAACCCTTTAGGATTACGAATCAATGGACAAAAATGTTTCGCCTTAATAAAAAACACTCGGCAAGTCCCGTTCCTTACTTTCGCGGGACGCGCAACCAAGAGATTGTTTTTTCGGTTTGAATACATAACAAAGTCTGATACGTTCTTCCCTTACCAAAAAAACTGCTGCGAAAAAATCGCAACAGTTTTTATTCTACCTTATTTTGTCTAAAAAATCTTTAAGCGGCATTGATTTATTGAATTACTTTTTATTTAACGCGTAGGTAACACTGACAACGCGACCGGTTCCTAAATACTCATTCGTTAATTGAATAATTTCATTGGCTTGTTTATTCGTCAATTTATCAGCGCTGACATAGACTTGAACTTGGTTGCCGCTTGTTTTGACAACACTTTTATCATAGCCTTTCGATTCAATGACGTCTTCAAGCATTGTTTCATTATTCGCGGTTGTTTTAAGATCTGACATAGAGTCGTAGGCAGCGCTGATCTCTTTAGCCGTACTATTTTTCGAAGCAACAACGCTCTCGTACTTATTTTCCAAGCTCTTGCGTTCGTCATCTTTAGTCAACTCAATATTCGCGAGCTTTTCTTCAGTTGCATTGGCTGCAACTGTTTTTGCCGTTTTTGAGCCTGCACTTGTCTGAGCCGCTTTCTCACCGGATTGCGCTGATTGCCCATGGTTTCCTGGAGCAGAGAGTGCGTACACGGAGAGAACAACAATTAAGCTGAGCATGGTGAGTAACCAAACCGTTTGTTTTTTGATCATCTTTTTTCTCCTCCTCAGTCATTCTTCTCAAGAACCGTTACTTTGTAAGACGGTAGATCTAAAACCGTAGAAACCGCATCCATGATTGCTACTTTTGTCGATGATTGATCTGCACCTCTAGCGACAACGATAACGCCGCGTACCGTTGGCTGCTCATTGCCGATCACAACGGGCACTTTGTTGCCATCCTGATCAATCATGACTACTTCACTATCTTCGTTACGCTCAGTAACCTGGCGTTTACCGCCCTTTGGATCTGTCTCACTCGTTTGATTATCCTGTACCTTTGTATTGTTTTGATAAATCTTCTTTTCTGTAGAAGCAAAAGTCACCATGACCGAGACATCGGATACGCCTCGTATTTGTTCCAATATATTTTTTAAATTCTGATTCACATAAGACTCATATTTCTCAATCGAAGTCATTGAGCCAGTCTTGTTTCCCGCTTTAATCTCTGAAAGGTTCTTAGAATCCTTGGTGCTGAAGGCGGGTTCTGCAGTTGATGGCGCTGAAGATCCTTTTTCTGAAAAAAGATGACTGGCGGCCAAAAGCGCCATACCAACCAGCGCTAGCGCAACCAATTTAACCAATGCGCTTTTTGTACTTTTCGCCGGTTTCCCGTCCTTATCCTTGCCCCCAAGCATCCGGCTCAGCTTTTCAATCCATCGCATCATACCTTCACTCTCCCCCTTCCATGTTTACTGAGATGAGGCGCTCATTGAGTTCCCATCGTTTCGCAAGGAAGGCTCGGACATCTTTCATCTCATTGGATTCATGTACCGACTTCTCAGTTGCCGATTGCTTATCTAGGTCGACCGATACACTTTGAACGGGTTGAATGCTCCGAATTCCGGATTCTTGACGACGATGGCTTGCTTCCGCTTTTTCAACCGTAACTTTAACGTTTCGCACCGACAGATCTTGTCCGTCCTCATGCGCCGCGGAGAGTTCCAAATGGGCAATTTGTAATCCGTATTGTTCATTCAACTCCTCCTTCACCTGATTTTTCATATGGACAACCACTTGTTCTTGAATATATGCGGCTTGTGCCTTTTCTATTTCACTTTTTTGGCGCGCGGTTTCTTTTTTCACCGGTTCGTCGTATTTCTGCGTGTTGATCCCTTGAAGCAGACTACTCGGATCAACATGAAACAAACGAATAACCGGATCCATCAATGCAATGATGAGTACAAGACCAATAACAAATTTAATATATTTTTGGAAAACGCCGGAAGGCATGAGCAATTCAAGTATGACCGCGAAAAGAACGATGAGAACGATTTGTGAAATCCAATGAACAAGATAACTCATCAATGCACCTCCTAGCGCACCATAAGCGACAGATTTCCAGATGCAATAATGATCGTGATGGCAAGAAAGAACATAAGCGAGACGACGGCGAGTGCTGCGAACAAATAGAAAATGCTTTTCGCCATGATGACCAGGCAATCGATGACGGGACCGCCTCCCAGCGGCTGCAGTACAGCGGCTGCTAAATTGTAAATAAACGCGAGCGATACGATTTTGAGCAATGGAAAAACGGTGATACAAATCAAAATAAGCAGACCGACAATTCCGATCGTATTCTTTAATAGTACCGAAGCACCCATGACCGTATCAGCAGCCTCAGTAAACATCCTTCCGACCACCGGTATAAAGTTCCCGGTAAAAAACTTTGCGGATTTTACCATCAAACCATCGGAAATTGAGGTTGCCGCTCCTTGAACTGAGATGACTCCGAGAAAAACGGCAAAAAAGCCGGCCAAAGTAAATAGCGCAACATTTTTCATTAGATCACTGAGTCTGGTGAGTTTATAGTGGTCGGACAGAGTACTGACAATGGCGAGCAAGGCAGACATTAACAGCAACGGCAAAACAAAGGAAGAAATCAGCCATCCCGCTGCATTAACAAGAAAGATAACAAGCGGATGAAAAAAGGCAACAGAGGCAAATCCTCCGGTAGCAGCGGTGAGCCCCAGAACAAGAGGGAGCAGCGCGACGAGAAAATGACTCATCATTCCGACGGTTTCGTTCGTATAATTAATCGCCAATCGAAAACTGTTCAACATCAGAATCATAAGCACTAAAGTAACTACAAGATAAGCAACCTTAGAAACCGCCTTGTGCTCAAATGCCGATTGAATGGTTTGAAGCAGCGTTGAAAAGACGGTAAGCAGAATCAGAGTACCGAGCAGCTTGCTGCTGACAACGAGTTCATTCAAAAAGAATCGAACCGATCCGTCGATCATTTTTTTAAAGAAACTTTCTTTATCTGAATGCAGCAAATCTTTGAAATTGGCTTCGGTTTCGGGCAGAAATCCGTTATAATCCGTAACGACTTTCTGCCAATATGCATCAATCTTGTCGGTATCAAGTTGATCAAGCTGCTGATCAGACCATTGCTGCAACTCGCCGCTGCCTTCTGCATAAGCAGGCTTGTCCGCACCAAACAAGAGTATGATCAAGAACAGCATGAATGCCAGAAGCTGAAATCGCTTGGAATGTAACGTTCCCCTCATCTCAACCTCCTCCTACTTGCGGCATTAAGTTCATCACTGTTTCAACTATGGCGGTCAATATCGGAATAGCCATAACCAAAATGATCAATTTTCCGGCTAACTCAATTTTTCCAGCCATTGAGCCTTGTCCCGCATCTTTTGCAATTTGTGCACCAAATTCCGAAATATAAGCGATGCCGATTATTTTAAGAATGGTCGCAACGTAAACATTATTGAGATGCGCGGTTTGCGCCATGTTTTTCAGCATCTCCATAACCAAACGAATTTGGTCGATCATCATAAGCAGAATAAACACACCGGCGATGAGCGAGACAACTAAAGCAAACACTGGGTTTCTCTGCTTCAAAATGAGCGTGAGAAACGTGACAGAAAGTCCCAATCCAACGATCTGAAGAATATCCATGGATCAGCCGCCTCACTACATGTAAAGGAATACTTGTTTTATTCGTTCAAATAGATCATCGATCAGCGTTGCCGCCATATAGAGAATGACGATAAAACCAATCAGTGTCACCCACTGAGCCCAATCATCTTTTCCCATCTGCTTCAAAACCGTTTGGATCATCGCTACGATAATGCCAATACCGGCAATTTGAAATATTGTATTTACATCGAGTGACATGGGACTTCCTCCTCTCACTCCGCGCCAGATTGCTTGCTTTAAATACCTATTATAAGAACAGTAGAACGATAAGAATTCCCGCCAAGAAGCCTAAGCTGCGAATCATTTTCTCATTTGCTTTTTGCGACTGGCGCGCCTCCTGTTCTTCACGTTCAAGATGCGCCAATGCAAGCTGAATGTGCTTCCTCTGATTTTCCGCATCCTCAGTTCCAAGTGTTGTCCCAAATTGGACCATGATCTCCTTCTCCGGCCGTTTCAGCGCCGTTTCAGGCCAATACCGTTCGATTGAACGGCTCCACGCGGTCTGCAGCGGCAAATGCTCACCGCTCATCTGATCATGAAGGGTATGAAAGAACTTTGATAGCGGCAGCGGCATCTGTAAGGCAAGATCTTCGGCCATTTGATCAACGGGTATTCGACCGTAAACGATTTCTGCTTCGATTGATTGTAGGGCGGAACGCCATTGTCTGATTTCTCTTGGACGATCCCGGTAACGCTTGGCAAGAAGCAGCCCAGTTGCAGTCGATGCAAAAACAATCAGCGTCGCCCCGATTAAATGAATCACTGCCACATCTCCTCTGTGGCAGACATCTTTCTTCCCATTCGATCAAGAATCGTCAACCGGCAACCATTTTTTTGCGCACTGTTATGCCGAGAAAGAATGACATATCGTTCAAACAACTGTGCTTCAATCAACGGCCGAATCGACGGGCGGTGGAGAAGCTGGTCAAAAGTGAATCCATGTGCACTGGCCATGACGGCAACTCCGGCGTTTAATGCTTCTAATAATGCTTTCGTGTCTTCAGCTCCGCCGATCTCATCGACAATCAGCACCTCAGGACTCATCGAACGAATCATCATCATCATCCCTTCCGCCTTTGGGCACGCATCCATCACATCTGCGCGAACGCCCAAACGATTCTGCGGAACACCATCAACACATCCTGCAAGTTCAGAACGTTCATCAACGATCGCTGTCTTTCGCGACGGCAGATAACGATCCGGTATCCCTTCACTAACAAGCCGTGCCAAATCGCGCAGCATCGTTGTTTTTCCTGTTTGAGGCGCGCCGATGAGCAACGTACTGAACCAGCGATTGCGCTGATAGAGATAAGGAACGAGCGGAAGTGCCGCTCCGACCTTTTGTTTGGCCAATCGAATATTAAAAAAGGTAACATCTCTTAAGCGAAGGACATGTCCGTTTTCTGTAATGACATGGCCGGCAAGCCCAATTCGATGGCCGCCGGGGATGGTTACATAGCCGCGTCTAAGTTCCTCATCCAAGGTATAGAGCGAATACTTGGCTAATTGCTGCAACATGTGTCTGGCCTGTTCTTTTTGGAAAATCGGCATTGTGACACCTTCCGGCGGCATCCACCGCTTGCCGGAAATAATCAGTTCAAGCGGGCATTTTGTGCGGCAGCGAATCTCTTCAAGCGCATTGCGCTCTGTTTCAGTCATCCGAAGAATAATTTGCTGCATCGGTTCAGGAAGGTAGGAGAGTATCTGTTTCAAATGAGCCACCTCGGATCTTAATGCTTCACTGCTTTTTGTTTTCTATCAAAATATATGCCCGCTTGTACACAATATGCTTGATTCGAGGTGAGGCTGTGTGCCAACAAATTGAACGCACAGATTGTCCGACTCGTTTGTCAGTGCGGGCAAAAAAAAAACAGCCTCAGAAGAGACTGTTCATAAGTATGCTGTTCATGCATGAGTTATTGATAGGTTTGATTATGCTCGGGATACATAAAGACCTGAGCGCGTATCAATCACAAGCTTGTCTCCTTCATTAACGAAGAACGGTACTTGAACGACATAACCGGTCTCAAGCGTTGCCGGCTTCGAACCGCCGGAAGCCGTGTCTCCTTTAATGCCAGGTTCCGTTTCAGTAACTTCGAGAACAACAGTATTGGGCAAAGCAACACCAAGCGTTTCTCCTTGATACGATTGCACGTTGCATTCCATGTTTTCTTTCAAGAAGTTGAGTTGTTCAGAAATTTGGCTTGCATCTAGATCCAACTGTTCGTAAGTTTCCATGTCCATAAATGTATACGTATCGCCGCTTGAATAGAGATACTGCATTTTACGGTTGTCGATCCGTGCCGGGTTCACTTTTTCGCCGCCGCGGAACGTTTTTTCCTGAATGGCCCCCGTACGCAGATTTCTCAGCTTTGAACGAACAAACGCCGCACCTTTTCCAGGTTTAACATGCTGGAACTCGATAACAGAAAGAATATCGCCGTCCACTTCAATGGTCAAACCTGTTTTAAAATCGTTTACAGAAATCATAAGCTTCCTCCTTTAAGTACACCGCTGCCGCAGGCTCATCCGCGCCAGTCTTTAAAAAAATAGTAAAAACTATGTCTGTAAAACGTTCATGTCCACACTCATGAAAAAAGCATCATTTCCTTTAAACTAAGGAAATAAATGCAGAAAAACGTGTTGATCAAGGTTTTTTCAGCCTAATCTAACGAGGCGCGCAGACAAATTCACTCTTGACATTTTACCACAGCATTATTGATTTGAATAGTTGCTTCCTCCTGTTTGTTCCTCAAAATCAAAAGAAATCGAGTACCCAACAAACAATCCATACAACGCGAAAAGGCAGAGTGTTGTTGTTGTCGTATTCCAGCCAAGCCGGGCAGGTTCAGGTAGACCCTGTAGAAACGGCTGAAACAAGAAAAAGACAATAAACCATAATAAAATACCAAAACTAACCGAGAACCACATCGATTTAATTCTGCTGAAGGTAAATAAATAAAGCTCTGCGATTAAAACAGAGAGTAGAGACATGGCCGCAACAGCAAGCAGCTGCCCGTAGACTGAGTTCCTCCCTGTCCAGTAAGGAAACATTGCGAAGATCAAGGACGGACCAACCTTTGAAAAATTCAGCAAATAGCATAGGAATCCGATCAAACCCCAAAACAGTCCGCCAAATAAACCGGTTACCGCTGTACGCCCGAGCGACATGGCAAATGAATGCTTCGCTTTTTTATTCGTCTTTCTCCTGCGTTTTGCCATCATTGCAACCCCCTCACGATAAGAATAGTTACCATGAAGTATGCTCTTCTTTATGGAGAATCATGTATTCATTGAAAAAGTCAAATGAACACGGTCGAAAAAAATATTGATCTAGAAAACAATGAACAGAAAGGGGTACATATCTAGAGGTTTTAAGTGAATTCGGGTAGAATAAGAATAAGTAACAGGGAAAAACAAATCATTGATGAGAAGCGGGCTGATTAGGTAATGGATAAAATTCTTCCTATATACGGTGGTCAGGCGGTCATTGAAGGTGTCATGATGGGCGGCAAGCACACAACAGTAACTGCTGTGCGCCGGAATGATCAATCCGTCACCTATTTTGAAGTACCCAAAGAAGAAATGCGTGTGCTTGCACCGTTTCGAAAAATTCCAGTGATTCGCGGCATTGCAGCTATTATTGAATCCAGTGCCCTTGGCACAAAGCACCTCAATTATGCAGCTGAGGTGTATGATGAAGATCCGAATGTGATTAAGAAAGAAGAAACAAAGAAGCGCTTTAATCTTGAGGCAATCATTGGACTGACTGCACTAGGCATCCTATCGTTTTTGTTTGCAAAATTTGTTTTCACACTTGTCCCGGCTTTTGCGGCAAGCTTATTTGAACCGGTGATCTCGGGAACTGTCGCTCAGGTTCTGCTCGAAGGCTTTTTCAAGATTCTGCTTCTCGTCGGCTATGTTTATTTTGTCTCTTTGACGCCGATGATGAAAAGACTGTTTCAGTATCACGGTGCAGAGCATAAAGTAATTAATACCTTTGAAAGCGGCGCAGACTTAACGGTAGCCAATGTAAGAAAACATTCACGGCTCCATTATCGCTGCGGTTCAAGCTATATCCTGTTCACTGCGATCATTAGCATCATCCTTTATTTCTTTGTACCTGCAGAACCGCTGACGCTTAGACTCCTTTCCCGAATCGCACTGATTCCACTGGATTTGGGTCTTGCCTATGAAATTCTTCGATTAACGAATAAGGTCCGCCATATTCCTGTGCTGAAGTGGCTCGGTTATCCGGGACTTTGGGTTCAGTTGCTCACAACAAAGGAACCTGACGATCAGCAGATTGAAATTGGAATCTATGCCTTTAAAGAAATGCGACGCAAAGAAAAAGACATTGAGCAAAAACAGTCACTTGTACGACAAGTGCTCTAATTTTAACGGAGGTGAGTGTCCGTGAAAACGTTTCTCTATTCATTAGGCTTCGTAATCATTGGAGGTCTCGGACTATTCGGCCTGCTTTCTATGTTCATGCCAAGTCAAAAGACAGTCATTCTAACCCAATTGTTCATCATTGCACTTATAATGATCATTGGTCTGTTCTTTTTCCGACGTTTGGCAGAATGGACCGGTAATGGAGATCAGACGCGTTATAAAAAAGCAGCGCGTCAATCGCGAAGAAAAAGACAAATCGTTTCATTGCATCATAAAACGCATATGCTGCGCTCGACCTCACCCAAGTTTAAGGTGATTAAAAACAACGCTCACTCTGCCTACACGCGAAACGCACACAAAGCAAAAAAACAAAGTCACTTAACAGTTATCGAAGGCCGAAAAAATAAGAAAAGAAAACGACTCTTATTTTAACTTTTTTCAAAACATATCCAAAGAAGAGAGCGTCTCATAAGTCCTATGACTTTGAGGCGCTCTTATTATGTGCTGAGAAAACATGATGATGCATGATCCATGCAGTGCTTCTACGAACCCTAATAGGACCACTTCTTGAGAAACTGTTCGGCGCTGTCCGCACCAATTTGAAACAAGCGTTCCCGTTCTTTTTCAGATATTTGGAAATTCTTTGTTGTTACTTTATCTACAGGCAAACCAATAATGTTGGATTCTTTAAATTTATCGATTGCGCGTTCATCGTGAGCTTCCCGCATCGCATTAAATAAACCGCGAAAGAGTTCAACCGCATTTCTGATTTTCTTCTTCTCTAGATTCTGCGATTCGTTATCGACAATCTGCAAACCGACAAACGGCCGCACAGGAAGCGCTTCGCCGCGATTGAAGATCCAAAGCGGAAAATTACTTAGGATGCCTCCATCAACGATCAGCGATTTCACTCCATCCGCATCATAAAGTGGAACCGGTTCGAAAAAGAAAGGCAAGGTGCAACTCATTCGCACCGCACGTGCTACTGAGAAATGGAGCGAATCAAGTCCATAGTCTTTTAAATCATCAGGAATGACAAGCAGCCGCCCTTTGGTCACGTCTGAGACAATGATTTTCAGCCGATCTTTAGGGAGATCTGCAAACGTCTCAATCCCTTTTTCGCGAAGTAGTGTGTTCATCCATTTTTCAAGATGGTTACCCGGAAATAAGCCCATTTTGAAGTAAATACGCATCCATTTAACAATTGGGAAGCGAATATGCGCCGTTGGTTCAATAAGTTTATCAGTGTCCATATTGGCCATGATTTGTTTTAATTCCTCAGCTGTATAGCCTGCTGCAACAAGGGCTGCAACAATCGAACCTGCACTCGTACCTGCTGTCCGCTTAAACTGATAACCCGCGTTTTCAAGCACGCGCAAAGCGCCTGCAAACGCAAAACCTTTAACTCCGCCGCCCGAGAAAACAAGATCAATGTACACTCGCGATCCCCCCTACTACCATTAGATGACCGCACATGCAAAATGAGACCGGAAGATTTTCATCTCCCGGTCTCAGCAAAACTCATTCTTCTTCGTCCGCTCGTTCCTTTATTTCCAATAGTTGTGCGACACGTTTCGGATCCTCTTCGAAATATTGAACAACATCGCCGATTCGGTCAATAGAATCCCAGCTTAAGTGATGTTCAATACCCTCAACGTCTTTATAAACATTTTCTTCATGTACGCCAATCAGCTTTAAGAAATCCTCGAGAAGCTCGTGCCGATACACTAACCGTTTCCCCATTTTCTTGCCCTTAGGCGTCAAAATAAAGCCGCGATATTTTTCATAGATAAGGTATTGATCCTTACCCAATTTCTGAACCATTTTTGTTACTGATGAAGAATGAACATCAAGTGCTTCCGCTATATCGGAAACCCTTGCATAGCCCTTATCTTGAATCAGCCAGTAAATTCTCTCAATGTAGTCTTCCATACTCGGAGTAGGCGACATCGTGTCTCCCCCTAACCACTTCATCTTTTCTTACTCATGTTACTATAACACTCCTTAAAAAACAAGAATTTGTCGGCACCCGGAAAGCGGAATCAACGTCACTTGGACCGGTTTCATACCTTTCATAAATTGAGACAAATCGTTATAATAAAATGTGAAATGAATTAGGAGGACGACGAGTCATGGGCTGGATTATTTTAGTTGCAATGATCGCCGCATATTTCGGTTATTTTTTTATCGCCAGATTTATGCAGCGTCGCTATCTTACCACATTATCCGACGTCGATTTTCGGGCAGGCTATCGTAAAGCTCAGTTAATCGATGTCCGGGAACCGAATGAATTCAAAAATGGTCATATCCTTGGTGCGCGTAATATTCCGCTGACCCAGTTGAAGATGCGCCACACTGAAGTACGTCATGATATGCCGATCTACTTGTATGACAGCAATGGTACACGAAGTGCACGTGCCGCTGCTGTACTTAAAAAAATGAATTATTCAAATCTCTACCAACTTGAAGGCGGCTTTAAGAAATGGAACGGCCGCGTAAAAAAGGGATAATCGAACAACCGTTTAACCGTCACAAGACGAAGACCCAACCCGCATCAGCATGCGGGTTGGGTCTTCGTTTTCTTTGCAGGATAAGAATAAGAAAGTCTATGATTTTGCCCATCTTCAAACCAATAGACCAGTGTCTTGGCCGAGAATCAAAGCGGAGGTACTCGGGCCCCGCGGTCGCCACCTGTTGATGCGATTAACCGAAACGACACGAGTCCATTACACATGCTAGGGCACAAAACACTCGCTTCTAAAAGCCTTCGTAAATTATCCCTGTTTTTAGGAAGCCACACCTTTGTTTTTATCGATCAGCACTTCGTTATTCCTTTACATAACGAAGTACCGGGTGACGCGCCGCACGTGTTTCATCCAATCTGCCGATCACGGTTTGATGCGGCGCTTCTTGAACCTTTTCCGGTGCGGATTCCGCTTCCTTTGCAATCTCAATTAAATGATCAATAAATGCATCCAAAGTTTCTTTGGATTCCGTTTCCGTTGGTTCGATCATGAGTGCCTCATCAACAAGAAGCGGGAAATAAATAGTCGGCGGGTAATAACCGAAATCGAGCAATCGTTTCGCCATATCCAAAGTGCGGACACCTAACTTCTTTTGCCGGCTTCCGGACAATACAAATTCATGTTTGCACAGCTGCTTAAACGGTGTTTCAAAGTAGCCGGACAACCGTTTTAACATGTAGTTTGCATTCAGAACGGCATCTTTAGACACTTGAAATAGCCCCTTGCCGCCCATCGTGCGAATATAGGCATAAGCACGGACATTGATTCCAAAATTGCCATAGAAAGCCTTAACACGTCCAATGGACTGCGGTCGATCAAAGTCTAATCCAAAGGATCCGTTCTCACGTTTCATAATCAACGGTTTTGGAAGAAACGATGCTAGGTCGGCTTTAACGCCAACCGGACCTGATCCCGGACCTCCACCGCCGTGCGGGCCAGTGAATGTTTTATGAAGATTAAGATGAACAACGTCGTAGCCCATATCACCCGGACGAGTGACACCCATAATCGCATTCATGTTTGCACCATCGTAATAAACCTTGCCGCCTGCTTCATGAATGATCTCTGCAATGTCTTGTATCTGCGTCTCGAACAGCCCTAAAGTATTCGGATTCGTGAGCATCAGTGCTGCTGTTGTTTCATCAGCAACACGTCTTAGGTCATCCAAATCAACCAAACCATTCTCATTTGATTTAACAGTCACCGCTTCAAATCCCGCTACTGCCGCTGAAGCAGGATTCGTACCATGTGCGGTATCCGGAACAATAACTTTGGTACGTTTGAAATCAGCGCGAGATTCGTGATACGCGCGAATGATCATTAATCCGGTCCATTCGCCATGCGCACCTGCAGCGGGCTGCAGGGTAACGGCATCCATTCCTGTTATTTCCTGTAGATTTTCTTGAAGGCGATACAACAGCTCAAGTGCGCCTTGTACCGTCTGTTCATCCTGATACGGATGGATTTTCGTCAGCCCATCAAGTCGCGCAACTTGTTCGTTCACCTTTGGATTATACTTCATCGTACACGAACCAAGCGGATAGAAACCATTGTCAACTCCGAAATTTCTACGAGACAAGGCGGTATAATGGCGGATGAGCTCAAGCTCTGAAACTTCTGGAAAATGTGGTTCGTCTTGACGCAGATACGCTTCACCAACCAATTCGGTAAGCGGTTTTTCCGGAACATCAAGTTCAGGAAGACTAAACGCTACTCTTCCTTCTCTGCTGCGTTCAAAAATGAGCGGCTGATTTTGATTATCCAACTGAAATCCCTCCAAGCGCTTTAACAAATTGGTCAATCTCGTTTTTCGATCGCATTTCGGTAACCGCAACGAGCATCTTATTCGTGTAACCCTCATAGGACTTACTTAAATCGTACCCACCAATGATGCCTTGAGCAAACAATTCATGGTTGACTTCTGAAACAGGTCGCCCGCAGTCGATCACAAATTCATTGAAAAACGCCTGATTTGTAACGATCTTAATCCCAGATTTCTGAAACTGCTCAGCCGCATAGTGAGCCTTTTGAATATTTTGCTTTGCCAGTTCGCGAATTCCTTTCTTTCCGAAGGCCGTCATCGCTACGGAAGAAGCCAGCGCATTCAAGGCCTGGTTCGAACAAATGTTGGAGGTTGCTTTCTCGCGTCGAATATGCTGTTCACGTGCTTGGAGCGTCAGCACATACCCGCGCTGTCCCTTTTCATCAACGGTCTCTCCGACCAACCGACCAGGCACTTTGCGGATTAATTTTTTCGCTACTGCAAAATAACCGCAATGCGGGCCGCCGAAGGATTCGGAAATACCAAGTGGCTGACAGTCGCCGATAACAATATCGGCCTTGAAACGGCCTGGCGGTGTAAGTAGTCCTAATGAGAGCGGATTACTTGAGACGATAAGATGTGCGCGCTTCACGCGGTGGACAATTTGTTCGATTTCATTCATCGGTTCAATTTGTCCGAAGAAATTTGGATACTGCACAATCACACATGAGGTAGCGTCATCCGTTGCAGCTTCAAGGGCTTCAAGATCTGTTGCCCCATCCTTCATCGGTACGGTGACAACATCAAGGCCGCGTCCGTGCGCATAGGTAGCGAGCACCTCTCGGTATTCCGGATGAACGGATTCAGACACGATCACTTTCTTATTACGCGTCACACCATTTGAAAGCAGCGCAGCTTCAGCTAAGGCCGTAGATCCGTCATACATCGATGAGTTTGCCGCCTCCATTCCGGTCAGTTCACAAATCAAGGTCTGAAACTCGAAAATTGCCTGAAGCTCTCCTTGGGAAACTTCCGCTTGATAAGGCGTATAAGCCGTGTAGAATTCTCCACGTGAAATCACACTGTCTACGACAGACGGAATGTAATGGTCATAGACACCCGCGCCAAGAAAAGATGCGTATTCGGTTGTACTTGCATTCTTTTTCGCAAGTGCAGAGAAAAAACGAATTAATTCCGGTTCGGACAATTTGGATTCTAGATTCAATTCTCCCTTGAAGCGAATTTTTTCAGGAACATCGGCAAACAAGGCTTCATCGGAATTAATCCCAATGACATCAAGCATGTCGTGTCGATCTTTTTCAGTTAACGGTAAGTAGCGAAACTCTGACATTTAATTTCCTCCTTAAGATCTCTTATAAAAAGGGGTTTTTATGATTTTAGCTTTTTTTCGTTTGCCGCGTACGTCAACGTCAACTTCTGTACCGAGTTTCGTCCACTCACTGTTCAGCAAAGCAAGACCGAGATTCTTGCCAATTGTTGGTGCCTGCGTCCCGGTAGTAACCTCGCCGATCTCCTTGTCTCCTGCATAAACTTTATAATGGGATCGCGGAATTGCTCGATCAATCATTTTCAGACCAACAATTTTGCGCTTTAATCCTCCTGTTTTTTGTGTAATAAGCGCCTGCTTGCCAATAAAGTCAATCGGCTTATTTGTTTTCACCGCAAAACCAATTCCAGCTTCCAAAGGCGAAATCGTGGAACTAAGTTCTTGACCATAGAGCGGCAGACGTGCTTCGAAACGAAGCGTATCGCGCGCACCTAAACCGCATGGGATAAGTCCATCGGATGCTCCTTTTTCAAGCAATGCATTCCAGATGCTGCACGCTTGATCCCATGGGCAATAGAGTTCAAGCCCGTCTTCACCAGTATATCCCGTTCGCGAAACAAGACTGTCTATACCATTTAAAGAAACGTGTTTTGCAAATTTAAAGTGTTCTATACTTGCCAGATCATAGTCCGTAATCTTCTGTACACTACTCAGCGCTTGAGGACCCTGCACTGCGAGCAGAGCGATTTGTTCTGATCGATTGGTTACGTTTATCGATTGAGGAGCATGTTCGGAGAGCCAATTAAAATCTTTATCAATATTTGCTGCATTAACAACCAGTTGGTAATGTTTCGTATCGAAACAGTAAATTAACAAGTCATCGACAGTACCGCCGTCTTCATAACACATCGCGGTATAAAGTGCATCGCCTGGATGCGCTTTCGCAACATCATTTGTCATCATTTCTTGAAGAAATTGTTGCGCGCCTTCGCCTTCAACACCAAACTCACCCATATGCGACACATCAAAAATACCTGCGGCTGTTCGTACTGCATGGTGTTCGTTTTTGATTCCAGTAATTTGGACTGGTAATAGGTAGCCGCCAAAGTCAATTAACTTTGCATTCTGACTTTTATAATAATTGTAAAGCGGCGTAACTTTCAAATCCGGCATCTCGACTTTTCCCTCCGCCCATTCTCAATTTTGTTAGTGTGCCTATGATCATTGACTAAATGATGGAAAGCACTGAAGTTGCGCAAAAAAAGACAGGGGAAGACACATTGTGTCTTCCCCTGTCCCTGATACCTGAAAGTTTATCGCTCCACCTGAGTAAAAGCGGTATCCCCTTTGGTAGCCCCGTGGCACTCTCCAGAGGTGCGTCCGCTATAGGTCCTTGGGCCTGAGAGATTCACTGTACGTTTGCTCCTTCGGCGACTGCTTCGTAGCAGTCTCTCCCCATAACGTCATCCGCAATTCATTCAATTCATCATCGTTTAACTCAAGTCATTACGGTACATACTAACAGTGTTATCCTAACATTTTCTCTGTGAACTTCGCAATACCTTGTTCACAAATTTTTAACATGTACAGGTGCAGCCGATGAAACCAATCATTCACTTTGACAGAAGTTGGTATGAATCATTTTTTAAACATATTGAAGAAGATGGGCCATGGGCGAAATCCGAACTATTTTCGCTCGCCTACCTTGCTGAACAGGAAAGAACCGTCCCCACATTTCACGGATTAATCGCGCCAAGCAGACTTCCGCTTTTAAAGCCTCATCCTCATCAGGTTGAAACCGCTCGAATCGTTATTGAGGAGATGCATGGAAAGGCGATCCTCGCTGATGAAGTCGGTCTGGGAAAGACCATTGAAGCAGGGCTTATTATCAAGGAATATATGATCCGCGGACTGGTTAAGAAAGTGTTGATTCTTGTTCCTGCATCCTTAGTGCTTCAATGGGTTTCAGAACTGAATTCCAAGTTTTATATTCCTGCTGTACCGCAGCGGAAGACATACGTTTGGAGTCAGTGCGATGTCGTCGTTTCTTCAATTGATACCGCAAAACGCGAACCACATCGCGACATCGTACTTGACCAAGATTATGATTTGATCATTATTGACGAAGCACATAAATTAAAAAATCACAAAACAAAAAACTATCAATTCGTTCAATCGCTCAAGAAAAAATTCTGTCTTTTACTCACAGCGACCCCGATACAGAATCGGCTCAGCGAAATCTTCTATCTCGTTTCGCTTCTCAAGCCCGGCTATTTAGGTGATGCTGAGAGTTTCGCCAAGAATTATAAATCCGGAAGCCATGCCGTGAGAAATGAAGAAAAACTTAAAGCACTGGTAAATCAGGTGATGGTGCGAAACCGCCGCGAAGATACCGGCCTTCGCTGGCCGAAGCGAATTGTTAAGGCGTATGATATTCCTTTTTCAATGGCGGAAAAAGCCTTCTACGACAGCCTTTTCGAACTAAAGGAAAGAGGACTTATTCAGCCCTTCTCGCTGCTCACTTTGCAACGCGAGGCGTGCAGCAGCAGAGAAGCCGCCTTTACAACCTTGAACAAAATCTATAAAGAAACAGCATGTCCAATGAATGAGCGACTTTGGCATCCTATTTTTGAAAAGATGAATGCAATTAAGCAAAATGCCAAAGCGAAGAAAACATTAGAGCTCATCCAACAAATTAATGACAAGGTTATTATCTTTACCGAATACCGAGCCACGCAGCTTTTCCTGCAATGGTTTCTGAAAAAAAACGGAATTTCATCGGTTCCGTTTAATGGCGGGTTTAAGCGCAGCAAAAAAGATTGGATGAGGATGCTCTTTCAAAACAAAGTACAAGTATTGGTTGCAACTGAGGCGGGCGGCGAAGGAATCAATCTTCAATTTGCCAGCCACTTGATTAACTATGATTTACCTTGGAATCCAATGCGGATTGAACAGCGAATTGGCCGTATTCATCGATTGGGGCAGGAAAAAGATGTTCATATTTATAACCTGGCTACGCGCGGGACTGTGGAAAGCCACATATTGAACCTGCTCTACAATAAAATACATCTGTTCGAACAGGTCATTGGCGATTTGGATCGAATTCTTACACATATTGATCTTAAGGATGTCGACAAACAAGTGGCCCATATTTTCGAAGAATCCGAATCTGAGGGAGAAATTAAAGTGAAGCTGGACAATTTAAGCAGCGTCATCAATTTTGAACAAAATCATTTATCTGAAGGTGATTCTCATGCAGCAGGCGGAAATTCATGACTTTCTTAACCGTTTTTTTTCAAGCTCTGAGTGTGAACTGCTCCCTGTTGCGGACGATCACGATCAATTAAAAGTCAAACTTACAAAAGCAATGGACAAATTATTGATGAACCGCCCTTTTTATTGGCACTATATTGAACAGATCGGTGCAGAGCCGGAGACCGCTGTGCTCAATTTTCGGTTCAGCGATCGTATTCAAGAAGGAGAGTTTATTCACTCCGGTTCCCCGCGTCTACATCAGATACTTGACGCGTCAGAAAAAATGGGTCGCTATATTCGCATGTATCAAGTCCTTGCAAATAAGTTGTCTCCTGCGCTGGAGCCATGGCTTTGCATAAACATGAAAATAAGCTATCAATGCGATTTAAAGAAAGACCGTATCTGTTCTATGGGGCTGCAATTAATAAATGGAACAATGATTGAGGGCTTTCAGTCGGTACTTAACACCTTACATCTGAGTCAAAAGCTCCCGGACTATTGTTATACACTTCGTCCGCTGATCACCATCAAAAGCGGACTTGCACGTATCGAACATTTTATCGAGTCCGAACTGCAAAAAGAAAACTTCGAGTGGGCCGATCACGCTGCCACGCGATGGGACAAGGACTTGCAGCTGCTTAACGCTTTTTATGAACATCAAGAAGAAAAACCGGAGCGTTATGTTCAGGAGAAGCAAGCATTAAAAGAACAATATCAACCGCAAATAAAAGTCACATTAATCAATGCCGGTCTTTTTTTTCTTCAATCGGCCGCCTTCCTGCCAGACTTAATTAAAGACCATTAATCATTTGAAATACCGGCAGCAATATGGAAAGAAACAGAAGGAGAATTAATCCACCAATGACGACTAAAAGTGTCGGTTGACAAAGAGACAGCAGCCATTTAGAGCGCTGTTCCATCCGATCCATTAACCGGATGCTGTAGCGATGCAGTGCATCACCAAGCGATTCCTGAAAGGCTGCCTGTTCAATCATCATCGCTAATTCAGGCAAATAGTAGGAAGCATCGGCAAGGGTACTGCTTAACGCATGCCCTTGAGTTAATGCTTCTTTTAAGCGATTTGACTCTCTTTTCAAAAAAATTGAAGTCCTATTTTCAGACAGTATATAAATGGCTTCTTTCATGCTTAACCCTGACCGTAAAAGACTGCTGAGTTGAAAAGAAAGCTGATGGGTGTAATACAACTGAATAAATTGTGACAGAATGGGAAGACGAGCAGCAAACTGTAACCGCAACAAGAGGTCAATCCGGCGGCCAAAAACGTAGCTGATGACGAGCAGAAGAAGAAAAAACGTACCAACAACAAGAAGTTCCGTTAAATGATTAGCCAAGTATAACATCGTTTTTGTGATTGCCGGAAGTTCCAAGGACATGGATCGATAGAGCTGAATAAAGTTCGGGAGAAGAAATTTGCCAATGACAAACAATACTAATCCAAACATCCACACGAGAAAAAGTGGATAACGCATGACTCGTCGCAGCGACTGCACATACTTTTCGTTGCGCTGCATTGCCTTTCCATTCTCCAATAGTGCCTTAGATAAATGGCCGCTTCGCTCAGCAAAATAGATGGCGCTTGCTACCTCCTCCGGAAACCGGCACGCGCGAAGCAGTTCGTGCAACCTTTTCCCGGATCTCAATTGACTCTGCAAATACGTCCGAAACGCGCGTTCATAGCGATGCCCAACCGGTGCGCGCAGTGACGCATTGAGTGAGTATCCATAATTTAACGATTCTCCAAGATTGATGAGCAGTTGCGCCTGCTGCTTCCTAGTCAAATTTTTCTGAAAGAACATCCTTAGCACCCTTCCCCGCCGCGTCTCTCGCAATCCAACCGGTCTCGATTCCTTCTTCTAAATAATCTTCAATTGTCTTGTAGGACAGCGAAGCCGTGCGCGACTGCCGACCGGATAAATAATCATGAAGTGGCATTCCCGCTAAAATTTCGAATAAACCGGTTCGTTTTGGGTGATGCCGATGTGGACATTCAGGGCCGCACACTTGCCCGCAATTCGGGCATTGAATGGTGACAAGCCGTTCTGCAATCACCGCAACCAATGTCTCTTTCAAGTCAAAACGAGCGATCCCCAATTCGGCCATTCGCTGCAGCGTTGTTACGGCATTTGATGCATGTACGGTCGACAGCACAAGATGGCCGCTTAATGCTGCACGAATCGCAATCCTTGCTGTCTCTTCATCACGAATTTCACCAATCATGATAATATCCGGGTCATGGCGCAGCAAGGCGCGGAAGCCTTCTGCATAAGTAAAATGTGCCTTTTCATTAACTTCCATTTGGACGAAGGCATCGTTCTTTTTTTCAATCGGATCTTCAATTGTAATAACACGGCCGCGAAAACGACGCTGCAAGGTTGAAAGGATTGAATAGAGCGTGGTTGTTTTCCCGGATCCTGTCGGCCCTGAAATTAGAATCAACCCGCTATCATAGGAAAGGAGCGAGCATAAAGCTTTCTTGGCTTCTTCAAATACAGTTAAATCATCAATGGGCAGTTCAGTTTGTTGAGGAAGCAGCCGAATCACTAAGCTTTCTCTATTTGGGGTGGGAAGGATCGATGCGCGCAAATATACAAGATCGTGATTAATCACAACCCGCATACCTCCGCTTTGCGGGAGACGGCGTTCGCCAATGTCCATCCCGCAACAAAATTTAAAATGATTGATGATTTGTTCTGCAGAACTGGGCTTAAGGACGCTGAGTTCATAAAGATAGCCATTAATTCTTAACTCAACCAGTGTGTCTTTCTCGCGTGGCGTAAAGTGAAGGTCAGAAGCACCCGATTCATGGGCACGCTTTAAGAGATCACGGCTTTTCTCAAGGGTACTGCTGTCGATTTCCGACACAAGTTCACCTGCTTTCCTTTTTTTTGTGCAGGCCGACTTGTTCTCGAAATACAGGGGTTTATTATTTAATTCACCACGTAAGCTTTTATTTCCTTTTTTTGAAATGCGATCTTTTAAAAAAACAACAAAGAAATTGTGTAGCCTTCAAATCGATCATTGCACGCAAAAAACGCTCATTTCGAATGAATGAGCTATTGATTCAACAAATTATCTTGTTCAAGGTATCCTATGAGGCGTCTGCTTCTTTTCAAGAACAAAGGGCTGATCCGCTCGTCCGATTATTCGTGTATTTGGTTTTACGTACGTACCTTGTCCGACAATCACATGTTTTAAGTACACATTTTCGCCAATGATGCAATCTTCCATGATGATGGATTCTTCAAGATTCGTTCCTTCATAAACCGAAACATCTCGATTCACGATTGAATGACGGACACAGCCATTCATCCGACACCCTTCACCGATCAATGCATCATATGGTGCAGCCTTTGGTCCATAATAGGCGGGTACTTCGTTTTTCATCTTTGTCCCTATCTGATGGCTACCTCCGAATAGAGCGATCCGGTTCGCATCCTCGAGCATATCCATATTTGCATCATAATACGCTTTTATTGACTGAATTTTTTTCATATAACCTGTATATTCGAATCCATAGGCGGGAAATTCTGTAACCGCTTGGTGCAACGCTTCACGCAAATAGTACACTTCATTTCGTGCAACCGAACAGCGCACGACTTTTATAAAAAGCGATGCTTTCATGCAATAAATTTCCATATTTATCGGCACCCGTTTTTTGTCAATCGTTCCTCTGGAGACCATCCCCCTGATTCTCCCACTTTTGCTCATGTCCAGTTCTGCAATCGGAAGGCTTTCACTTTCGCTTCGCCGCGACGTTTTATAGACAACGGTAATGGCTGCTTTTTGTTCGAGATGATTTCGCAATAAGGCGCGCAAGTCGATATTACACAGAACCTGCGCCCCCAAGACGACGACATAATCCGCATCTGATTTTTCAATAAACTCAAGGTTATCATAATAATTAACAAGATCTTCATGATTCTGGCCATACCGTGACTGATCAATTCCCGGTGCAAAAAAGAAAAGGTCCCCGCTGATTCCATCGAGGCCCCAATCGCTGCCGCTGCGTACATGATTATAGATGGAACGGTAGGATTCATTCATAAAAATACCGATCGACTCGGATCCGGCTGCTGTAAGATTCGACAGTGGAAAATCAATCAGTCGGTAGCTGCCGCAAAACGGAAGTGCTGCCAAAGGTTTGCTGACAGTTAAAAGCCTTGACGTTTCCATTTCCGATAAATTAATTATGCCACAGATCTTTTGAATACTCAGTTTGATCAGCTCCTCATCCCGCTACACTGCAAAACAAAAATATATATCATAACTTTATGCGCGGAATGGGGAATCAGAATAAAAAAAGAAGAACAGCTGCTCAAGCTCTTCTTCAAGAAAACTTCTTTAATTCATATAATTGAGCGGATTCACCGCACCATTGTGCGGCGGCGGTGTCCAGCGTCCATTATAGACTTCAAAATGCAAATGCGATCCGAACGACTCACCGGTGCTCCCCATAGCACCAATTGTCTGTCCTTGCGAGACGTTTTGTCCCTCTGAAACATTGATTGCTGATAAATGGGCATACACGGTTGTCATGAGTTGTCCATTGATCACATGAGAGATCATGATACAATTTCCATAACTGGACGATTGATAAGCTCTGAAGACAATACCATCGGCCGCCGCATGAATTGGCGTACCCGTACTGTTCGCAATGTCAATTCCCGGATGGAATCCCTGATCAAATGAACGATAGCCGAAGCCTGACGAGATGTAACCCGCTGCGGGTCTGATTAATTGAGTACTCGTATTTGCCGGAGAAACCGTTTCAGCAGCTGTTTGCGGCGCATTCTCAACTGTGCCGCTGCTCTGATTCGAATCTGAATCAGCTGCTGCTGTACTGCTATCTGTATCATTCTTCGCAATTGCTGTATTCGCTCGCTCCGCTTTTGCTTCTGCCGCTTCTCTTTCCGTTTTTGCCCTCGCTTCTGCTTCTGCCTTCGCCTTTGCTTCAGCTTTTGCTTTTGCCTCTGCCTCAGCCAAATCATCAAGCTGCTTTTTAACTACGGATTCTTGGGCATTCAATATGTCATGTTGTTCGCTTGTCGAAAGAACGGTTTTTTCAATTTCATCGGCTTGGTTTTGAAGATCTTTAAGTAAGCCTTGTTTATGATTATTCTCCTGATCTAAACTGGTTTTCATCGTGTTTAAGTTATGTAACGCATGCGTTGTTTGCGCGAGAACATTCTGCAGCTTTTCTTTGCTGTTTTGTTGAATTTGTTTATCTTTTTTTTGATCATTAATGATTCGATTATCCTGATCTGTAATCATTTTAAGGGCCAGCAGACGATCAAGGAAATTGCCGAAGCTCTTCGCGCCCATGAGGGCATCGAGATAGTTTACCGCCCCGCCGCTAATATACATCGTTCGAATCCGTCCGCGAAGAATCTCGCCCCTTGCGTCAATACGCTGATTAATCTTATTAATCGTCTCTTTCAATTGCTCCATTTTCAGTTTATTTTGATCGATAACCGTTTGTGTGCTGCTGATTCTTCCGTTTAAGGTACTGATCTTCTTATCGGTTGTTTTGATCGCTTCAACCACCGCGTCTTGCTTGTCCTGATTTTTCGAGAGTTTTCGCTTCGATTTTGAGATACTTTCCTTATTCTTTTGTTTCTGATCTTGAATCGTATTCAATTTATCTTTTAATTGAGATTGGGTCGTTGCCGCGAAAACCGGTCCGCTGCTGACACTTAACACAAGCGAACATGAGAGACATACTGATGCGACAAATTTTAACTTCGGTACATTCATTTATTCAATCCCCTTACACAAACTCAGTTTATCGACTGATTCATTCGCCAACCGTGAAACAATGAAACAATGAGTCTATCATTTTTCAACATACTTCTTATTATAACAACAGATTTGCCGATCGTCCGACACGTTTCGATTACAACTTTGTTTCATTTGACGAATATTTAGTAAGAATTGTTAATTTTGAGTATCAAAGATTGAATTTTTCTTGTTCACAACCTTTTGCTTTTGCAAAAAAAATCGCACAGCCACGATTGACTGTGAGACACATGTACTAAGAAAAACCGGGCAAAAAGCGCCCGGTCCTTACTTCCGCAGGATGCGGTGACTTCTTACTGCATGACAAAATGATAAGCATTCTTCCCTTATAAAAAAACGGTGCTCGTTTTTATGCGGCATGAGTTAATAGCCAAGTTCCCGATTCACTTGATTTTTCAATGGTTTACCCATAATGAAATTTGTTACATTCTTCGCGACTAAATCATTTCTTCTTTTATATTTTCCTGGTCCGACACCTAAGGAATGGGAAGTAATAAGTACGTTCGGCAAATCCCACAAAGGATGATTTTCGGGCAGCGGCTCCTCAGCCGTTACATCGAGGGCTGTCCCGCCAACTTTTCCGGAATGGACTGCGTCAATCAATGCGCGCTCATCAACGGTCCCGCCTCTTCCAACGTTGATAAATTGTACGCCGTCTTTCATCGCAGCAAATCGTTTCGCATCAAACAAATTCTTAGTTTCCGGAGTTAAAGGCAGCACATTGACCACAAAATCCGATTCATTGAGGACTGTATCCAAATCAGCCAACGTATAGACAGCATCTGCATCCTCAGGAAGCCTGCTCAGGTTGCGCTTTACCGCAAGTACGCGCGCGCCAAATGCCTTCAAGCGATGTGCGATTTCCGAACCAATGTCTCCATAGCCGATGATGCCAAAGGTCGAACCGTCAATTTGCAAGCATCGATCCCCTTCGTGCCAAAGATGACGCTCCGTTTGCTTGACGTACAAGGGGATTTCTCGAATTAAGGCTAAAATCAAGGCAAGCGTATGCTCAGCACCGATCACACCGAACACACCGCTTGAATTGGTGAGGGTAACTTCTTTTGCGAGATTGGGATGATGCGCAAAATGATTGGCTCCAGCACTTGGCAGCTGCAACCAACGTAAGTTCGGCATTTTCTTTAGCAATTCTGCTGATGGCGCACCGATGAACGCAACCGCATTTTCCAAAGAAACAGAATTGGGAACCGTATTCGCATCGAGTTGGACAAATTCATAGTGATCTTTAAACCGTTGTGCAAGCTGCTCATACTCTGCTGACGGTAATGAGAATTCTTGATCAAAGCCAAACACAATTTTATTCACTATCATTCACCTGTCTTTCATTTATTGTCAATTTTCCGAGATTACTTAATAGTATAGAGAAAAATAATCGATCCAGCTATCGTAATGCTTGAAAACAGGTGTATTCGGTTAATGCTAAAATTGCATTGAAAACATCGCTAAATCAAGAACGTGAGCGCTATCTACCAATTGACAAGTCGATCTGAAAACGGCTACTATATAGTTCCAAACACCTGATGTTTCCAACACAAATAGAAAAAATCAGATCGTTATGTTTATTAAGGAGAGAAAGAAAATGGCCTTGCAGCTTATTTCACGAATTGCCCCTCAAGAATATGTATTAGAAAAAGGTGCTTATGATCGGCTTGCACCTGAACTTAAATCTCGTTTTATTCGCCGTGTGATCTTGCTTCACGGAACCAAATCAATGCAGAAAGCAGCGCCATATCTTCCCGATCTATCCCAGCAAGGGATCGAGGTCATTGATGTCTCCTTTAACGGTGAATGCTCGAAAAATGAAATTCAACGCATGATCGACCTGATTCACAGCAAACAGGCCGATGCAATTATTGGCCTAGGCGGCGGTAAAGTTATGGATACCGCAAAGGCCGCAGCATATAAAGCCGGCGCAGTACCCGTTATTCTGCTGCCAACGATGGCAAGCAACTGTGCCGCATGGTCTTGTCTTTCCGTACTGTATAAAGATAACGGTGAATGTATCGGCCATGAAATTTATCAAAATCAAACTTTTCTTCTTTTGATCGAGCCTCGTGTTATCTTTGATTCACCGATCGATTATTTTATCGCCGGAGTCGCAGATACCATTGCCAAGTGGTATGAAGCAGACCTTCTATTAAAAAATGCCGACCGTAAGAGTCTTGCACTTCGCTTTTCTCGTGAAGCAGCTCGTCAATGCTTAGAAATCCCGCTAAATCATGCGGAACAAGCCATTGAGGATATGAAACAGGGAAAGCTCTCCGATGAATGGATTGAAGTTATGGAGACTAATATCGTGGCAAGTGGGTTAGTCGGCGGATTTGGCGACGAATATGCCCGCGCGACAGCAGCTCATGCCGTTCATGATGCGCTGACCATTCGCAAAGAAACACACCATTTGCTACATGGTATAAAAGTTGCTTATGGAATTATGGTTGAACTCGTCATTGAAAAGAAATACGATGAAATGACTCGTCTTCTCCCATTTTATCGGGCACTTAAGCTTCCGTTTTGCCTAGAAGATCTATCGCTTGGTGCATTAACCGACCAAGAAATTCATGACATCGCTGATTCATCGGTTCACAAACCTTTTTCCCTTATGGATATGCATCCGCTGAGTCCTTCAGTTGAAACGGTCTATCAAGCGATGATTGAATTGGAAAAATGGGCGGAACAAAATAAAGTGAAATAACCAGCGCATGATGAAGCAGCACCGGAGGCAAAACATCCCCCGGTGCTTTATTATTGCCCTCATCAGAATGTGACTCTTTGAAATCGCGCTCAATGTCCAGCCAGCAAAAGACTGATCGATGCACAGCTTTCTGTCACAATCGATCACACATTTTTCCTAAATTCATCAGTTCAAATCCAAATCCAGTTCAACAGGACAATGATCCGAACCGTATATTTCTGTTAAAAGTTTTGCGTCGCGAATACTGCTGCTCAAGCATTTGGACAAAACAAAATAATCAATGCGCCATCCGATATTCCGTTCCCTCGCATTAAATAGAAATGACCACCACGAATAGGCATCCGTACGCTCCGGATACAAATGGCGAAAACTATCAACAAAACCATTATTAAGTAAAGCGGTGAAGTCCTCACGTTCCTCGATTGTAAATCCTGAATTCCCTTTGTTGTTCTTGGGATAGGTCAAATCAATCGCTTGGTGGGCGACATTCAGATCACCACAAAAAATAACCGGCTTTTTCTCATCCAGCCGCTTCATATAGTCGGTAAAGGCTGCGCCCCATTCCAAGCGATAGGCAAGCCGCGTCAAGTCTCTTTTGGCATTCGGTGTATAGACCGTGACCAAATAATAATCTTCATACTCCAAAGTAATCAATCGTCCCTCTTGATCATGTACCTCAATCCCCATTCCATAGGTGACACGAAGGGGTTTATTTTTTGTAAAAATAGCAGTACCCGAATAGCCTTTGCGAACGGCATCATTCCAAAATTGATGATATCCTGGTGTATCGATCTGTACTTGATCCTGGTGAAGCTTCGTTTCTTGAATACACAGTGCATCAGCTCCTGTTTCTTTAAGCCATGAAAAAACATCCATTTTGCGCTGAAGCGCGCGAAAACCGTTGACATTCCATGAAATGAACTTCATTCGTTTCTCCTAATTGATTAATTTTTCTGCCGATGAACTGGGTTTAATCCATAGTTTACTAAATTCTGCCCAACCGAACGCATTCAATCGGATTCCTGATAATGCTGCATTGAAGGTGATTTCTTTGCGGCTGTGGTATAAATAAATCAACAGCTGTTCGCTATTGAGATACATTTCCAATTGTTTAAAAGCTTCTTTTCTCATTTTTGCCGTGCCTGCCTGGATAAACAAATCCATGAATTGATCAACACGGGCTAATCGCTTTGGATCAAGCATTCTGCGAATTAAGCTGCTTTGATCCTTAAACAGATGAATCAATCCCAGATCTACATTTTCCTCAAGCACTTCTCCGCCAAGAATGATATCGGCATTTTCAACAAACTGGTCATTATAAAATTGATCCATCGGCCAAGGGATAGGTTCCAGACACACCCCAAATCGTGCTAGAGCATTTTTGATCCACGCGGCATCAACAGCAACAGGCTGATGATTAAAATAATAAAGTTTTAATCGTTCGCCTTGATAAACACTCCGCCCAAGACATTCCTCTATTCGTTTTGCATCTCCAACCGCTTTCAACCCGCGTTCCGAATTGTTTGGAATAAAACTGTTTGACGGGCAGTATCTGTCGCCGCCGAGTTCGCGAAGCATTTTGTTGCGGTCAATCGCCGTGTTCATCGCTAGCCGCAACCATTTATCCTGAAGAGGACCCGATTTATTAAGATTATAAATCATGTAGCTGCTGCCCTTTTCTTCAAAGCGCTTTGCATGTGTTGCGTGATCCGCCTGAATTTGCGGTACGTCATACATTTTTTTCGCTCCGACAAGTTTGGGTGCAACGTACAATTCAATCCGATCAAGCAGCGCGCGTTCACGGAAATAATCGGCAAAACGTGCCAATAGGAGCAGCTGATTGCTAGAGTGTACAATTTTAAACGGTCCGGTACCAATCATCTGTTTTGGGTGATACCCGGTATCAGAAGCCAAAATCGCCAGATTCAGCGAACTGAAGTAGAGTAAGGCGGGCGTCGGCTTGGAGAATGTCAATGCAACCACATAGCGATGCAGCTGCCTCACCTTCAAAAGTGTATCGAAATACCAGTGGCACGGCAAGTGATTCACCGGGTCAGCAATGCGCTGCACGGTAAAGACAACATCGCGGGCGGTCAGTTCGTGTCCACTATGGAAATAGACTCCTTTTCTTAAATAGAACCTCCATTCTGTCCGATCAAGAGCGTGCTCCCAATAATGAGCCAGGTGGGGAACAAAGGTATCCGAATCGACCTTGTAATTCACGAGACAGTCAAAAATTTGACGAGAGAGATGCGACTCCGTCGTTATCGCTGCACGCGCCGGATCTAAAGTGGTTAATTGACGGTTTATCGGGATGCGCAGAATATCCTGTTCCTTCTGTTTGTTTTGATTTGTTTGATAGCCAAATTCTTTCTTCACTCGTGCCCAGCACTGGTTCGCAAGCATTTGAGGTAGCGTATGCGCTTGCAGAAAGGCAAGTGCTTGATCTAATTGCTGCCTGCTCACGAGCGCGTTAATTCGTTCTTTAACGAAGGTGTCTAATTCCTTCAAAAAATGAATTTGCGACTTATTTCCGCGTCCTCTGCCGCTTCTCCACTGAATCCACGATAAATTCTCAAGTTTGTGAATGATCAACTTGGCATTCCGAGCCGAACAATAAAAGATTTCTGCACATTCGGCGATGCTGATTGCGAACTGCCGTTCCTCGCCTCCAACCTTAGCAAGATACAATTCTGTGTAATAATCATAGGCATTCATAAGATCGCCTCCCTTCGTACTCAAAAATGCTGAACAAATAGAATTACATAAAAGGGGAAAGCATTTATTTTATTTTACACTTTTTTCACCGTTTCGTTTATAGAAAAATAGCTGTACAGAATGTTTTATCGTTAGGAGCGACGTTCATGAATCCATTCAAGACTCTGCATCCAAATATTAAAATCCGTTTACTGACCTCTTTTCTGTCGCGTTTTGTCGGAAATATGGTCTTTCCATTCATGGCTATTTATTTCGCATCAGAATTCGGTACCGCGCGGACAGGTCTGCTTCTGCTCATCAATGTGTTTGCATCGATTGTGACAAGTTTTTGGGGCGGTTTTTTTTCAGATCGGCTTGGGAGAAAGCGTGTCATGGTTCTGGCACAATTAATCCAAATTATTGCTTTTTCATTAATGACTGCGGCAAATTCACCCTGGCTTCAATCACCCGTTCTTACCTTCTTGATGATGCTGGTTCAAAGCGTCAGCAACGGTTTCATGAACCCAGCTGCCGAAGCAATGCTGATTGACGTCAGCACAAAAGAAAATCGTCAATTCATGTATAGCGTCAACTACTGGTCAGTTAATCTTTCCATCGCAGCCGGTAGCGTAATCGGTGGACTGGCATTTAACCGGCATCGATTCCTGTTGTTTCTCGTACTGACGCTGACATCCATGTTTGTGTTTGCGCTGCTTGCTTTCTTCATGAAGGAAAGCCATCGCCAAAACAACAAACAAAACAATTCGGCGACAATGGGTCGACTAATTTTCGATATGGGAAAAAATTATCAAAGCGTCATGAAGGACCGGCGATTTCTCATTTTCTGTCTTGCTCAGCTGCTGATTCTTTCACTAGAATTCCAAATGAACAACTATATTGCAATCCGGTTGTCCCATGAGTTCCATCAATTTATCGGGCCTTTTTCTGTTGATGGTTTAACCTTGCTCAGCTGGCTGAGGGTTGAAAATACGATTCTCATTGTTGTATTTACTTTGGCGGTCAATCTATGGATGAAACGTTATCCATCAAATCATGTCTTATTTATTGGCCTTTGCCTGTACAGCTCAGGCTATATCACCCTCGCCTTCAGCAATCAGTGGCACCTGCTCTTCTTAATGATCGGTATCCTATCACTTGGCGAGCTCATGTATGTTCCGGTCTGTCAAACCCTGCTCGCCTCAATGACTCAAGAAAAAGTACGCGGTTCTTATATGGCTGTCTATGGTCTTGTTTTTCAAGGTGCAAAAGTGATGGGGTCACTTGGAGTGATGATTGGAGCGTTCCTGCCTTCTTATGGAATGGCGGTACTCTATTCGATCGTGGCAGTTACAGGCATGGGCTGCTTTTATCAGTCACTACACAGGAACCAAACCGTTCAAGGCACACCTATTTCGAGGGAGGAATAAGATGCAATTCGTTCTCTTATTTGGTCCGCAGGCAGTTGGAAAAATGACCATTGGAAAAGCGCTCGCGACAAAAACACATTTAAAATTATTTCACAATCATATGACGATCGATCTGCTCGTTCCTCTTTTCGGCTTTACCGAACAAATGTGGACGCTTTGCCACACGATTCGAAATGAAATTTTCGCCGCCGCAGCAAAAAGTAATCTCGATGGATTGATTTTCACAACGGTATGGGCATTTAATCAAGCTGAAGAGTGGCAGCGTATTGACGAGGTATGCCGCTGTTTTCGTTCTGCAGGAGCTGATATGTTCTTTATTGAACTGGAAGCTGACCTCAACGTCCGCCTGAAACGCAACTTAATGCCGGACCGGCTCGCTGAAAAACCAACAAAACGCGACATCAAACAATCGGAACAAAATTTGATTGAGTCGATGCAGCACGATCGTTTGAATTCGTTTCCAGGGGAAATTACAGAAGCCAATTATTTGCGCATCAATACAACGGATCTTAGTGCGGATCAAGCAGCCGAGCTCATCAAAACCACCTTTCATCTGGCATAAGAAAAACCCGAAGCTGCGTGGATTGTATGCTTCGGGTTTTTCTGTTGGATCATTATTTTCCACTGAACTCGTCTGAGTAGCGGTTCAAAAGGTTATGTTTCTCATTCCAAACCTTCCAAGACAAGTCAACGAAGTAGTTATGCGGATTTTCAAAGCGGAGCACTTCTGCCCACTGGCGCTGCACCTGCTCCTGGGCAAATTGGCGAATGGCCATGACGGAGGGGCTCTTATAGCATAACTTGCCATCTTTGAAAATCTGTTTTCGTAAAAGTTCCGCTTTATACCGCTTTAATTTTTTCTTTTTCCAAGTAAATACAGGATCAAATAAAGTGAGCGTCTTGCTTTCATCAATCGTTTCCGATTCATCACAAATCAGATCGGCAATCGCCTTATCCGCATCCTTGTCGTAGATTCGGTAAATCTTTTTGAATCCTGGATTAGTGATTTTCTCTTCATTTTCACTAATCTTGATTCGTGGAACAATCTTTCCGTCTTTCTCTACAGCAACGAGTTTGTACACGCCACCAAAAACCGGTTCGGAACGTGCGGTGATCAATCGCTCACCGACACCAAACGAATTGATTTTTGCGCCTTCAACCAAGACATCTTTAATGATATGTTCGTCCAGCGAGTTGGAGATGACAATTATGGCATTCGGGAAACCCGCCTCATCCAACGCTTTCCTTACCTTGCGTGTCAAATAGGTGATATCCCCTGAATCAATCCGAATACCCATCGGCTCATGACCTTGTTCGCGAAGTTCTTTAAACACTTGAATCGCATTGGGAAGCCCTGATTTCAAGACATTATACGTATCAATCAAGACCAGACATTGATCCGGATACGCTCTTGCCCATGCGCGAAACGCTTCAAGTTCACTGTCAAACAATTGGACCCAACTGTGGGCCATCGTACCTGAAACAGGAATATCGAACATCATGCCCGCTAAGGTATTGGCCGTTGCAGAACAGCCGCCGATGACAGCAGCGCGCGCGCCGTAGATGGCGCCATCATACCCTTGCGCCCGCCGCGATCCGAATTCCATCAC
The DNA here is from genome assembly GCF_006539285.1 of Sporolactobacillus inulinus. Taxonomy (GTDB): domain Bacteria; phylum Bacillota; class Bacilli; order Bacillales; family Sporolactobacillaceae; genus Sporolactobacillus; species Sporolactobacillus inulinus. Next base: position 7,711 of record NZ_BJMS01000021.1, on the reverse strand, counting down.
CGGCCGATTCCCGGCAACGCGGCAAATGCGGTTTGCTTTTGTTGCAATCAACGTTTGGTGATTAATCGTTACGAGAATCATTGTTTCAAGCAGTTGTGCCTGAATCGCAGGACCACGCACAGTGACGAGCGGCTCGTTCGGAAAGACAGGGTAGCCTTCAGGAATTGCCCAAACGTCACAAGAAAAGCTAAATGTGGAAAGATAATCGAGGAATTTTTCTGAAAAGGACTTCGTGGAGCGAAGATAATTAATATCTTCCTCTGTAAAGCGGAGATTCTCAAGGTATTCAATCAGCTGGTCCACTCCGGCCATAATGCAGTAGCCGCCCCCGTCAGGAACTCTGCGGAAATACATATCAAAATAGACGATTTGATCGCCTACTCCTTCCGAGAGATAGCTGTTGCCCATGGTCAGCTCGTAAAAGTCAACCAGCATCGTGAGATCTCGATCGTTTCTCACGTCAAACCTGGATTTCATGATCTAGTTTCCTCCAATGTTTTCCTATATGTATTTCTAAATGAGTTTGAGTCGAGTATACTATTGACGCTCAATCTTGTAAACTATGCCTCAATTCCATTGTGATGCGCTTTTTTGTTAAAATGGAATTAAATTTATGAATGAGCCATTAGACGCCGATAAATAATAAACATACATGCACAATAAATCAATGTTTTGCTTAACAATGATCACGTACACTATAATAAAAGCATCGTACAGATCAAAAAGACCGTTTCACTGCGAATCATTTATCACCTTTCGATGCTTCGAATCTGTTTATAGGGAGGTTAGACGATTGCTGTCCATTCATGCACTGTATGAAATGGAATGCCGCTTATTCCGACGAATCAATCAGCATTTTGAACGCAGAATGTTAAATGCTTATTTTCGCATGATCACTAATATTGGCGGAGCCGTACTTGAAATTGCACTCGTTCTCTTTCTGTTGATTTTTGCACACGGTCCATTGCATTTAACCGCTATTGCTTGTGCTGTATCACTAATAACGAGTCATATTATTGTTCAGATTTTCAAAAGATGCTTTCCGAGAAAACGTCCTTATCTCATCCTTGACGGAACAAATCATCCAGTAAATCCCATACAAGACAACTCATTCCCTTCGGGTCATAGTACTGCTATTTTTTCTGTTATTACTCCATTAATATTATTACACCCGTCGTTAAGCCTTATACTGCTTCCTATTGGATTGAGCGTCGCTGTATCTCGGATTTTTCTTGGCTTGCATTACCCATCTGACGTACTCTCCGGCATCTTGTTAGGCTCCGTGACCGGATATCTTTGTTTTATAAAAATTGTTGTTCCCTTTTAAAGGGCCTCCTAGGCAGTTGGTTCGTGATCGACTGCCTTGATTTTGTACATTTTTATAAGCGTTTTCATTCCTTGTTCATGCACATCGCTGTATACTTAAGAGAGTTAAAGGAGTTTGGAGGAATCAAAGTGATTCAATTAATTGCGATCGATCTTGACGGCACTTTACTGAATGATCGGAAACAGATCACAAAACAGACACAAGCCGTGCTCAAAGCAGCAAGAGCAAGCGGCGTTCGAATCGTTCTCTGTTCCGGACGTCCGCTTCGTGGAATCGACAGGTATCTGCGTGTACTTGGCCTCACCAATCCTGGTGATTTTGCAGTCACGTACAACGGAGGACTTGTGCAAAAAAGCGATTCCGGTGAAGTCATCTCTGAAAAGATCTTAACTCGCGATCAGCTGCTTTCCCTTTACGCATTGAGTCAAGAACGTGACCTTCCAATGAATTTTATTGATCGCGAAAAAGTCTACTGCCCCCCTTATCCTAAGCAAAAACCTTCTTTATACGGAACAGTCATGAAAACAATGCCCTTTGTAAAAGCAGATATGGAACACCTTCCTGCCGACATCCGAATCAATAAAGCCGTCTTCTGCATCAGTGAGAAAATTCTAACACCGGCAATTGCCGAAATCCCGCAATCGTACAGGAAAAACTATACCATGGTCAAATCTCATCCTTACCTGCTCGAAATCTTAAATAAAGATGCAGATAAAGGCAAGGCATTGCAAACGCTCACTCATTTTCTTGGATTGGCTTCATCTGAGGTGATGGCAATCGGTGACGAAGAAAACGACTTAGCAATGATTCGGTTTGCCGGCTTAGGCATTGCAATGGGCAATGCCATTGATGCATTAAAAGCCGAGGCTCAATTCGTCACCAAGACAAATGAGCAGGAAGGCGTCGCCTACGCCATTGAAAAATGTGTTTTGAAGCGATGATTGAACCTGCAGGATGTTCTTCCTGGGCACAGACTGAAGAAATAGAATAACCCAAAAGAAAAACGGATCGCGGCATCACCGCGGTCCGTTCTTTCAATGAACTCTCAGTCACTGTCTGCAACAGGAAACCCTTCTGCTCAGTGACCGCCGTTCCAGAGCATCGCTCCAGATGCTTAAAACGGCCGCAGCAAGAACCATAAGCGCGCCGATCCATGTTGTATCAATTAAGTTGAGATGAAGAACAACTTGACCGCCGATAAATGATCCTAAAGCTACTCCCCCATTAAATGCTGCGATATTTACAGCAGAGGCAACAGCCACAGCTTCCGGGACAAAGCGTTCCGCGAGCATCACAGCGTAAAGCTGCAAACCAGGAACATTCATAAACGCAAATAAACCCATGAAAACAACAGTGGTTACACCGAGTAATTTGTTCGATGCGGTGAAGGACAAGAGAAAGAGTGCAGCAGCCTGGAAAACAAACATATAGATCAATGCGTGCATCGGATTATTATTCGCAACCTTCCCGCCGAATGTATTTCCGACAGCAATAGCAACGCCATACACAAACAAGATCAGAGCAACAGCATTTGGCGAGAATCCAGTGATTTTTTCCAATAATGGAGACAGATAGGTGAAGACAACAAACGTCCCACCATAGCCGAGTGCAGTGATTACGAAAACAAGAAGCAGCGGTCCAGTCTTGATGAGTTTAAACTGATCAGCAAACCTCATTTTTGGTGCTTTTTTCAACTGAGAAGGAATTAAAAAACCGTTGGCAACTAATGCAATGAATCCAATGATTACAATAACGACAAAGGCGGCTCTCCATCCCATTATTTGACCAATAAACGTACCGATTGGCACACCCGTCACTGTTGCGAGCGTAACTCCGGTAAACATGATCGCTATCGCACTCGCACGTTTATGCGGTGCAACAAGATCAGCGGCGATTGTCGCGCCGATCGACATGAACACACCGTGAGAAAAAGAAGACAGTATTCGTGCTGCCAGCAACAGTTCGATCGTTGGCGCACCAGCAGCCAGTGTATTGGCGACGAGAAAAACAATCATAATTAAAATCAGCAGCCGTTTCTTTGGTATTTTTACCGTTAACGAGGTTAATACTGGAGCGCCGATGGTGACACCCAATGCATAGAGCGTGACAGTTAGCCCCGCCATTGAATAAGAAACATGAAATTCCTGCATCATTAACGGGAGCAAACCAACACTGATGAATTCAGTTGTACCAATAGCGAATGCACTCGTTGCTAGAGCGATTAATGAAAAAACACTACGTTTAGACGACATGAAACGACCCCTTCCAGAATGGTGTTCAAAACAACTTGCACATGCTATTATGGTAGGTGCATAACTTTCAGACAAGTACGTACTTTTTTGTAGGGTAGGCACTTTTACGTAACAATTACGGGGGTTACAACATTGACTAAGAAATATAACATTTCAGTTGAGGCGACACTCGAGGTTATCGGCGGCAAATGGAAACCCGTCATTCTCTGTCATTTAATGAACGGCAAGAAAAGAACCGGCGAGCTCAAACGATTGATCCCGAAGATCACACAAAAAATGCTCACCCAGCAGCTGCGTGAGCTTGAACACGACGGTATTATCAATCGCATTGTATACAATCAGGTACCGCCGAAAGTCGAATACGAGTTGAGTGCGTACGGAAATTCTTTACGAGAAATTCTCCATTCGCTCTGCATCTGGGGCGAGCATCATATCGAACGTACCTATGGTGATACGAAGGATTATCTTGAGGACAGCATTCTTAATCAATAGCGCAAAACGACCGTTGGCCTATAGGTGGCCGACGGTCGTTTTACTTTGGACGATTCGATTAATAAGCATCTCTGGGCTGCTGCGGTTTTCTTACCAAAGCCATAATTCCAGCGATCACCAACAGAATGCCGGGAACCAGCAGCTCCGGTAGACTCAAGATCCCTGCAATCAGCAATAATATCCCAGACGTTTTCGTCATCTTTAATTTCAAAAGAAGGAACAGGCTAATTGCTGTAAGCAAAAAGATAATAATGCTGTACACTAAAATAAAATTGCCTGCAGCCTGTGCAATATGAATAAAATCATTAATTTGCTGCGGAGTTAGGTCCTGCTGCTCTCCTGCAGCTTGCAATTGGCTGCGTATTGCAGAGTAATCCGCAGTGACCAATCGAATACCGATGAGCAATACGAGCAGATTAATACAGCCACCAATAATCGTTAATGCAATTTCTCCAGTTCTTTTCAACGAAATTCCTCCTTCAATCTGTTGAATTCCTCAACACGTTGTACAGATCCAGAAATTATCTTTTTCAGCTGCTGACTCATGTTCCGTTCTTCAACGCTCTTCATTAGCAAAATGATTGCCGACATCGGATTAATAGAATATAGTAAGAAGCATTCGTAACCGACAGACTTGTAACGGAGCGTAACACACACCTACACTCACTGTTAGCACCCTGCCGCGATTAATCAATCCGTATTCGTAAATCTCAACTGTTGATTCAAGGGAAGTTGCGTTCCATTTTCATCAATCATCTTTGAATGATTACGCTGCACGCTTCGTGAAAAAAACCATGACGCAACGAAATACGGTATGTAACCGGATGAAAAAACAACTTCTTGATAAATGGAAAACGATATGAAAAAGCAGTGGAAAAACGATGAGCAGGAACGCATGCAAGAGTGAATAAGTGGTTTAATGTTCAAAGGCATTCAGATTAAACGCCTACACTCTACTTTAGTCAGCTGATTGTGAAACTCCATGGAAAATGTATCTTATAAAAACTATACACTATTTTTCATCATTGATCATGGGAAAAATTGTCAATAAAAAAAACGGTGTAAGACTCATCTATCCTAAAAATTACATATAATTATATATTTTCCATTTTATGGATTTACATTGCAAAAAAATAAGTTGAGAATCGAAACGGCGCATGTCGCCTGACTTCTGATTCTCAACTGCTTCCATGGTTTGCCTACCATCCAAGGACAAAGAAGCAAAACCAATGGTTGACTGAATAGCAGTCTAGAAAAGCAAACTATTGTTAAGGGGAGCGTTAACAATAGCTGTTGTTTCATCCCTAACAGTTCACGGTTCAACGGACATAAACCATATAATATCAGGACTAAACATGGCCTACACCTCCTTTGATATATTTATCCTAGCATGATTCGACATAGCTATATTAAAATGTATAATATACTCACACTCTTTTTTAGGAGGCCTTGCTATGAGGTATCAATTAGGTGAAGTATTAAAAAGGGTTCGTCAATCAAAACGTTACACACAAAAGTATATTGCTGGGGATCAGATGTCTCGCGCTACCTACGCAAAGATTGAAGCATGTAATATGCAACCGACTGTAGGTAAATTCATGCATATATTAGAGAAGTTAGATATTTCATATGAAGAATTGATGTATATTCAAAATTCCTATAGCTTAAATGGCAAAGATAAAATTGTACATGATTTTATTAAATTAAGAACGAGCGCTGAATTTCAAAAAGTGAATGCCGTTTACGAAATGTGCACAGAATATTTAAAAAATAATTTCGACAACGTTGTTCAGGATATCCTCTATGTATGCAAGGCAATGTATGCAATTCATATTGAAAGGTCATTTGAAAAGGCATTCCCATACGCAAATAAAGTTTGGGAACGTCTTTCAAAATTAGACAATTGGTATTCTATTGAATTGAAACTTATAAATAATATCTTTTTTTGTTTTCCGCTTGAAACCGGAATCGCAATAGCTGAACGTGCGCTAGGCGAAATTGATCGTTTTTCATACATTATAAGAAATGATGATTTAAAATCCTCTTACCTGCTGAATCTAACAATACTTCTCTTTAAAAACCATAAATATAACAAAGCTTATATTTACGCGAATAAATCCATTGAGGAATGTACACGCGTCAAAAGATTCGAAGGCTTGGCTGTTGCCTACATAAGAAAAGGCGTGATCCTAGATAAAATGGAAAAGTCAGAACAAGGACGCATACTCATTAAAAAGGGCTTGTCTATATGTAAAGTGCTTGATCTCGACTCAATGTACGAAGCCGTCATTCAAGAACTCCATGAACTTACATCATTGGATATCGATCATTTTATAGCTGGCGACACTGATTAATCCTTAAAAAGTTCATGAATGCCGTCGATTAATAGTTCTTGAGGGCAAAATGCAAAGTCGGCATCAACTCGCATCATCTCGCAAAGAAGATCAATCAATGCCTCTTTCGTTTGCCACATACCCACGACTCGAACACCCGCCTTGTTCCCTTTGGTTTCATTATCCAAGCATCATGTACGGAATAAATACCGTTTTCTTCGTTCCGCAAAACGGAAATACTGATCAAGCATTCCACTCAATGACCTGTCCACAGTGGCAGAGTCCGCCGCCAAATCCGTACAATAAAAGGCGATCGTTTTTCTTAATCTTTCCTTCTTTAACGGCATCAGACAATGCAAGACCAATTGAGGCTGATGACGTGTTTCCATAATACTCCAAGCTGTACAATACTTTGTCCATCGGTACGTTCAATCGATCAAACACAGCTTCAATCAAACGTAAATTTGCACTGTGTGGAATGAACCAATCAATGTCCTCGATGGACAGGCCGCTGTTTTTGAGCAGCTCGGGAATGCCCGTTGTGACGGTTTTTACCGCCCACTTGTAGACTTCACGTCCATTTTGAATCATCTTTCCGCTATCCACCAATTTTTCACCATCCATGATGGTTGACAAACCGGTACGGTACAGTGCTTTTCCCAGGCTGCCGTCAGCACCCATATAAGCGCCAAGAAACGCCCCATTTTCTTCGCTTCGTTCGACGAGAGCTGCGCTGGCTCCGTCACCGAGCAAAATGCAAGTTGTGCGGTCGCTGTAATCCGTTACTTTCGACATCGTTTCAGCTGCAATCACAAGAATTTTTTTATGCAATCCGCTCGTTACCAAACCATTAGCTACATGAAGCGCATATTCAAATCCGGAGCAAGCGGCGCTCAGATCAATGGCACCGGCTTGTTTCAACTGAAAAGCTGCTTGGACACGTGCAGAAACACTTGGGAAACCATAATCAGGAGTTGTGGTTGAGACGATCACGAGATCCGTATCGTTTAGATCACTCTGATAGCGTACGACAAGATCCCGCACTGCCGCACAAGCCAAGTCGCTGGAAAACTGTTCCGGACCGGCGATGCGCCGTTCCTTCATTCCCGTTCTGCGAACAATCCATTCATCTGAAGTGTCAACGAGCTTTTCTAAATCTTGGTTCGTCAGACGACGCTCCGGCACATAGGCACCAATCGCCGACAATTTCGCTGTGGATTTCAATGGATAGAACCGTCCCTTCACTGATGTCATTGTTCCTATTATACCAGATATTAATACCACATCCTATATCCTTATTTTATAAC
>NZ_BJMS01000020.1 GCF_006539285.1 Sporolactobacillus inulinus | reverse complement strand
TAAGTCAATAAAAGTACCGACCGGAGATCCATTTTTTGACCGCTCGTGTAGCAGCGGGTGCGGATCAGGTGGAAAATGCGGCTGTCATTCGCATTAAGGCATCGTTTCTATTGTTTCGATGATGCTCAGAGAGAAGAATGGTTTCTGCTTATGGATCATTAAGCACGTGTGCGGATTTGTTCCTGAGTATAAATCATTAAAGGACCGGAAACAAAGGGGTGGCGTGTTTCAGTGGGGATTCAGAACAGAGACGGAATTATTGTCTGGCTTTATAATACAAAATATTTACGTGTGCTTCGGCGTTATGGTTATGTGCATTACATCTCAAAACGGATGAAGTATGCGCTTCTTTATTGTGATCGTGAGCAAACAAAAAAGACCTTGAATCAGCTGCTTAAATTAAAATTTGTTAAAGCAGTGGATGTGTCGCATATGCAAGAGGTTAGAACGACCTATGAAAAGGGAAAAACTAGAGCTGAGGAACGCGACGAGAGGCTGATGCGCGAGCAAGTACGCTGATCGTTAGCGTTTAACAGCAGCGGACAAGCTGAAGCGGTGTACAATTGGAGCGTTGATTGCTACGAACATGGCTGATAAATGGAATAAATTTAAGAAAAAGAAAAAACCCGCAGGCAAACTGCGGGCTGTCTTTACGCATCAATAAAGATGCAAGACAATGGGAGAGGAGAAACCGGCGGAAAACTTATGGGGAAACGTAAGCATCCGCGGTTGGGCCAACATCTCTCTAGGATGTTGCCAAAAGCTAGTATTCACCAAGCAATGAAATTATATACATGGCAATTAATTGTGAGACAGGACTGAAGCGGACATGCGTTTTTTTGGTTTCTGCGGCCGTTAAGATCAATCGGCTATGGGAGATTGATTGCTCATCCGATATATCTTCAAGTGGAGGGTCGATTCATGAGAGTGATTTCAGGAGAAAACAAAGGACGACGGCTTAAAGCGGTTAATGGGCGAATGACGCGCCCGACGACGGATAAAGTAAAAGAAACGATTTTTAATATGATTGGTCCTTTTTTTGACGGAGGCGCTGTTCTTGATCTCTATGGAGGAAGCGGGGCTCTGGGCATTGAGGCACTCAGCCGCGGTGCGCGCGCGGCGGTTTTTGTTGACCGGGCTGGAGCGGCCTGTCAGACAATTCGTGAAAATATTGCGCTGTGCCGTTGCGAGAATCGTTCAAAAGTGCTTAAACTTGATGCAACGCGTGCTTTGGAACAGCTAAGCAATGATGGAATGAACTTTGATTTGGTTTTTTTAGATCCTCCTTATGCGAAGCAGCACATTCGATTAGACATTGAAACACTCATTGAAAAGGATTTGCTGGCTGACCATGCGGTTGTTGTTGCAGAGCATGAAACAGGAGTTGAACTTCCCGAATCTTTTCATGAACGGTTGAATCGGGAAAAATATCGAACCTATCAGGGGCAAACGGCAGTATCGATCTATATCTGCCGATCTGAAAAGGGAAGTGTTTCGGGTGAGTGAACGAATTGCGGTTTATCCGGGCAGTTTTGATCCGGTGACCTATGGACATTTGGATATTCTCAAACGCGGGCTTACGGTTTTTGACCATGTCATTATTGCTGTACTGAATAATTCGTCTAAGCACCCGCTCTTTACAGTTGAGGAACGTGTTGACATGCTCAAGAAAGCTACAGCTCATTTAGATTCGGTGACTGTCGATTCTTTCGAAGGTCTCCTTGTGGACTATGTGCAAAAGAAAAAGGTCAGTATTGTGCTGAGAGGACTGCGCGCAATTTCCGACTTTGAATATGAACTGCAAATTGCCTCAATTAATAAGCATTTGAACCCGAAAATTGAAACCTGTTTTATGATGACGAGCAATCGGTATTCTTTTTTAAGTTCAAGTATGGTTAAAGAGGCTGCAATGTACCATGGATCGGTTCATGAACTCGTACCCGATCCGGTGGAACGCGCGTTAAAAGCAAAGTTTGACAGAGGCAGGTCATCCATTTAAATGATGACTGTGTGAACAAACTCTGTGCAACTGAAGCAGAATAAAAATGATGAGCACAACGAATGTAAGCGTCGGTCCCCAAAAAACTGCACGGTGGGTCAGAACACTTAAGTTCTGACTGAACGCGGTTGTCGTTTCAACCGTGCTGCTGTTTGTAGAGAATACGTGAAAAAGCAAGAATGCGGCGATGGATGAATAGATCATTTGCAAGATGCGTCCGATTAAAAATAGACGAGAACTGAGTCCTGCTTGAGAAAGAATACTGACTGCTTGGGCTTGAATGGAAAAGCCGCAAAAGCCGAGCAAACCTGAAACAACGACAACTTGTTCAATGAGTGGCACCGATGTTAACTCGGCAACCGACTTGTCGCCGATTGTTAATTCGAAAAGCCCAGGAATCACCGCTGAACCAAGCTCGGGTGAAAAGCCAATCCATTTGAAACATATGCTGAGTACTTCTCCCAAGAGGTTGATTGCACCAATGTTGAGGAATAATTGATACAACATTGAAAAAAGAGCGATGAAACCGCCAATTGCCAAGAGTGTCGTAACCGATGACACGACGGCATCGCCTATTTTTTTTCCGAACGGCTGATTGTGCGCAAGACGCTCTTGGTGCATACACTCAAGTGCATAAACGAATCGTGAGCGGACTTGGACGGTATTTGTCCTTTTTTTACTATTACTGAAGAAGCGCATGGTTAAACCGACACAAAGATTACCAAAATAATGGGAAAGCGCGAAAATAATCCCAAGTGAAGCTTGGTGAAAGAACTGAACAGCGGTAACACTAAAGATAAAAAGCGGGTTGCTGAAATTTGTGAAGCTCGCCAACCGCTCTGCTTCGGACTTGGTGAGTTTCTTGTCTTTATAAAGGTCAGCTGTGATGCGTGCGCCTGCAGGGAAACCAGAGACAACCCCCATCATTAAAACAAACCCGCCGATTCCCGGTAAGCGAAAGATCGGCCGCATCAGCGGTTCCATCAAAATACCGGCAAAATTGACAACACCGAAACTGATCATTAATTCTGCAAGCACAAAGAATGGAAACAATGCCGGAAATACCTGGTTCCACCAAATAGTTAATCCCTTGATCGAACCGCCGACAGCAACTTCGGGATAGCAAACCATAAGTGCGACAAGGGCAACTGAGCCTGCCGCAAGCAAATAAGTAAATGTTTTTGATTGATTCATTGATTGGGTTCACCTGCAATTTTCAGTGTATCGATGACTTGTCCGTTATGACACTATACGTTTCGATCTTCGCATATAGACCAATCGATGATCAAAATAAATAAGCACATACTACATATAATCACAAAGGTTATTCTCTCGAAATTCTGTAACTGAAGGAGGCGGCGTTACTTTGCGGAGAAGAATAATAAAGTGGACCTTGATCATTGCTGTTGTTGTGCTCCTCGGGCTTAACTTTGTCAGCACACCTTATTATGTGCAGCGTCCGGGAAAAGCTGAATCAATGGCGAAAATGGTTCAGGTGACCGGAGCAAAAAAAGTTGACGGAGCCTACCGTCTTGTCTATATCTATTTAGGAAAAGCGAATATTTACCAATACTTATGGGCGAAATTCGATCGGAATAAATATTCAACGTTAGTTAAAGAAAATCAGGTTAAAATGCCTGAAGAGGATGAACAGGATTATAATTTGCGTCAGCAAAACTATATGAGCAGTGCCCAGCAGTCGGCGGCTTACGTTGCTTACAAAGCTGCGGGCAAGGCTCCTAAATTAACGGAAGCCGGAGTGCTTGTCCTTGGTGTCATGAAAGGAATGCCAAGCAGTAAAGTGCTTAAGACCGGGGATCTGATTACTGGGGTAGACGGTCAAAAGATTGCGACTGTGCAAGATATGGATCGCGTAATTAAGATGAAGAAGCTTGGCGACACCTATCGAGTGACACTGATGCGCGGTCATCGAGTCAGGAACGTTGCTGTAAGATCTGCACCATTCCCAAAACAATATGTTGGGGCAGGCAGAGGCTGGGGGATTGGCATCTACCAAGATAATCATGTCAAAGTTCAGGTGAGTCCTAAAGTAAACTTCGACATACAAAATATTGGCGGACCTTCTGCAGGGCTGATGATGACTTTGGAATTATACGATCAATTGGTTCCGGAAAACCTTGCAAGAGGAAGGGACATTGCCGGAACCGGAACGATTGGCTTAAACGGTCAAGTCGGGCCAATCGGAGGGATTGCTGAGAAAGTAGTCGGGGCATCCAGATCGGGTGCGGATCTCTTTTTTGCCCCTGCGGCTGATCATGAATACGAGACCGCTCGAAAGACGGCAAAAGATATCCATACAAGAATGAAAATTGTAAAGGTTGCGACATTCAAAGAAGCCGTTGCGTATCTGAAACGATAACACATACAGGGTTGAAACAGGACGATTTCCTAATGAGTGTCACTCATTGAGAAATCGCCCTGTTTTTTCATCATAGCGAAACGGAGGATGTCCTGTTTCACTGTAGGTTGTCTTTGTTTGGTCTTTAATCGTTAAGAAATCGTAAATTTGAGCTGCTTTGAGATCAAGCTCCACCATTTCCGAACGGTGATTGCGTATTTTAGAAAGGATTGGAACCGTGATCTTCTTTCGAATCTTCGCCAGATATGCTTGTCCGACGCCGTTCATTCCAAGCAGACGGATCGCATCAGGCTCACTTTCTAAAGCAAGTGAAATTGCCTGTTTTTTCAGTGTATCCGTCAAAATGTGTGCCGAGAGACGCTGTAGACGTGCCCACGTGTACCGCTTTGTTTTAACTGCCGAGATAAACGCTTGAAAAGAGTGCGCATGACGAATTTGCGATTGCAACCGATGTTCAATACCCTCTTCCATCTCATAAATAGCGTGAAGCCGCTCTTTGCTTGAGGAGATTAGTTTATATTTCAAATAGGGAAAGAAGAGTTCCCAAGTTCCGTAGGCTTGTTCGCGATGAGCCAATTCTAATCGATCAGCAACAAAATCAGGCACTTTATTGCTCATCGACTGTATCGATTGTTGCTGAAGATGGCTGCGGATGCTTGATGCGCTGGCAATAGTGTTCTCTTGATCCCAACTCTGATCATTGTGCTGCGCGTGACGTCTTGGAATGGTGTACGGTATTATCGGACTGTTTCGCTGCCGAATTGCTTTGATGTATTGAAAACCAAGGCTGTTATTAGGTTCTGCTAAATCGACGAGATCAATTGATTTGTCCGCAGCGATAGCTCGGTAAGCAGCTGCATGGGCATTTGGGTAACTCAATCCCCGCTTCATTGATTCATTTAATTTCGTGTCATAGTCTGCTTGGTGGTGCTCAATCAGCGAAAGGGTATTCATAAAAGGAGCAATTTTTCCATTTTCGCTGCTGAAGAATAATGCGTTTACTCCGAGCCGATCCATAATGGCGACTGCGCCTCGAGCGAAAACATCCGCCTTAGCGACTGCATAGATATAAGGAAGTTCAACGATAAGATCCGCACCTGCTTGAAGCGCCATTTGTGTGCGCCGCCATTTTGAAACAAGTGCCGGTTCGCCTCTTTGTACGAAATCCCCGCTCATGACGACAATGACAAGGTCAGGATGCAATTGTTTCTTTAGCGTGTCAAGCTGATAGCGGTGTCCATTATGAAATGGGTTATATTCGGCGATAATTCCGGCAATAATCATTATGCGTTCATCCTTTTTGAAATCAAGATCATGAATGGTCCTATTTTATCATAATCATCGAATGAAAGAGAAATTGCTCTTGATCCGCTTATTATGATAATCTTAACTAAGGAAGCTCGGCGGATTGACATTCTATTATGCGGGGCTTATAATAACATTTGTTGTCTAGAGGTGGTTCAGTATGTCTTTAACATGGTCCGTTCCTGATCTGATGCAGTATCGAGATGAGGGGCTGAGTTTTAACAAAGAAGTTGTATTACCTCTGGAATTGTTTCGCTCGGATCCTGAAATACGAAGCATATCACCTGTTGAGGTTAAGGGTGTCGTTGAATTTTCAAAACGATCATTGACCTTCCATCTGCGGATATCGGGAACAATGGTGCTCCCATGTGCCTTGACGTTGGAAGATGTTGATTATCCCTTTCAAATCAATAGTGCCGAAACATTTTTGTTAACGGCGGGGAACGGAGACGAAGATGAGGGAGAATTTGTCCATACCATTGAGAATGAACAAATTGATTTAATCCCTTATCTCGTTGAAGCAATTATGGTTGAGAAACCGATGCGAGTAGTCAGTGAAAAAGCGCGTGCTCAGGATCATCTCTCCGGGAATGACTGGGCGCTTGTTGATGAGGAAACGTCGAAGCACCAGATTGATCCAAGGTTGGAAAAACTGAAAAAGTTTTTTGACGATTAATTAGTGTCTGAGGAGGTGTCATCCATGGCAGTACCAAAAAGAAGAACGTCTACAACACGCAAAAACAAGCGTCGTACACATTTTAAGCTGGCCGTTCCAGGCATGGTGAAGTGTGACAACTGTGGTGAATATAAATTAGCTCACCGTGTGTGCCCGTCATGCGGCTCATATAAAGGTGAAGAAGTCGTAGAGAAATAATTTTTATTCATGCGAGGGAGCCCAAGCGGCTCTTTTTTTTGTTGGAAAAAATTAAAGTCAAAAAGTGCAAGCGATAAAAGAGATTTCTACAGGCCTTTTGAATTAAGCCGAGGTGCTCCCGGATCGCCTACGGTCGCGCCCTGATGATGGGAGCGGCTTGAGTGTCGTTCAAGCATATTTTGATGAATGAAAGCCGCATTCAGAGCAAAAGGCACTTCTGCTAAGTAAAGGAACTTTCGCTAATTATAAAGGAACTTTCGCTAATTGAAAAAGGAAATTTCGCTAAGTGCGCATACGT
>NZ_BJMS01000019.1 GCF_006539285.1 Sporolactobacillus inulinus | reverse complement strand
GTCACCGCAGGACTAGGCATAGCCCGGTTTTTCTTACAGGAAAAGAACATCTGAGATCAAGAGGATCCGCATTTATCGGTTGGTGGATCAGGTTAAGCGCCCAATCCGATAAATAGACGGAAAAATTCCCCTTAATAAAAAAATAACATAAAAAATGGCTTGAATAGACGGAGAGATTCCCCTTATCAACGTTAAAAACGTGAAAATGGGGGATTCTGCTTTGCATAACCGGAAAACCTCCCCTTATATAACCCCGAAACACGCCCCATTCTGCAGATAAACGAAAAATCTCCGCTTATTTCACGAGTTACTTAATTAGGACCAGAATGCTTAATGAAAAAAGTGAGATGGATGAGGATCGTTTTTTATAAGCTCAAAAATGTCCAAGAATCCCTCATTTAGATGCGCTGGCGCCTGCGGGATCGCACCTTGTTGATGCGTGCCAGCGAGCAGCTGGAGTGTCGTTCGTACACAAGGTGATGAATCAAAGTCCGAATGGAAGGCGAAGTAAGGACCGGGCGTATTTTGCCCGGTTTTTCTTATCTCTTTTCTCAAAAGAAAAATGCTGGTTTTCTTCTACCGATCCTATCAACAGCATAAGGTATAAAACAAGAGCACAGCTCAAACAAGATTTAAGAGAAAAGAGGGAAGAGAATGCCATCGATAAGACAAGACGCGTGGATGCATGCAGAAGATGTCAAACTTGCAGAAGTCATTCTGCGCCATATTAAAGAAGGCAGCACACAACTTGCCGGATTCGCCGAGGCCGGAAGCATACTCTCTCGTACGCCGGCAGCCTGCGGCTTTCGTTGGAATTCATCGATTCGCAAGTTATATGACCAAGAATTGCAGGAAGCAAAAGCCATCCGCAAAGCGCGCAAAAAAAAGAAGAAAAAGGGAGACCTAGAAGCTCGGCTGCCTAAGGATCAGTTTGCCGAAAAACTGGAACAGAAGCGGCACATCTCTGAATCAGAAATCGATCAATTGATTCGTTTTCTTACTGATTTAAAGGAACAGTCAAGTGATGGTGATTCTGAGGAAGAGGAAAATCTACTTCGCGAAAAGCAGCAGCTGGAATCGGCCTATCAGCAGTTAAAAGATGATTATACGATTATGAAACAAAATTACGAATCACTGCTTAACGTATTCAAAGTTGTTGATCAGGCAAGAAAAGAAATTCCAGCGATTAAAGAATCTTGAAAGAGTGCCTCAGTGAAGCATCAAGCTGATGGTTTTGGACCTCTGGTGCGGCGTAATCGATGCATGATGTTGGGCACGTGCACAAGCGTTAAGATCGGGTTTCTTGTTAAACCTGATCTTTTTTTATACATATTAAGCTGTGCTGGTTGAGATCGGGCTATTTCTCAATAAATTAGGGACAGACACATAAATGCGCACCCTGAGGAACGACTCTGGATCACCCGTGGTCATGCCCTATGCACAACGCGAAAGACACCGCGTCCTGCGGAAGTAAGGGCCGGACAAACCAGGTTTTTCAAATCTGGGAAGGATTACATCCCTAATTAAGCGAATATAAAAAATAAAGTGGTGGAAAGTGGGGGAATGTGGTAAAGTAAAAACAAAAGAGGGGGCGGCTCTATTGTTTATGGGAGAATTCAATCACAACATAGACACAAAAGGCCGTCTCATCATTCCAGCAAAATTTCGCGATGAACTAGGGGACTCTTTCGTCATCACCCGTGGGCTTGATCAGTGTCTTTTTGTTTATCCAATGAATGAATGGCACAGAATAGAAGAAAAACTTAAGGCACTTCCTTTTACAAAAAAAGATGCACGTGCATTCACGCGTTTCTTTTTTTCGGGGGCCAGTGAATGCGCGTTGGACAAGCAGGGTCGGGTATCAATCGGCAACAGTCTCCGTGATTATGCGAAATTAGTGAAAGATTGTGTGGTTATCGGTGTATCGACGCGTCTTGAGATTTGGGATCAAGAAATGTGGAGCCGCTATTTTGCACAATCTGAAGAATCCTTCAATGACATCTCGGAGAGCTTGCTAGATTTGGACCTCTAAGGGCAACTGGACTGCTTGTGTTCTTTGAGATAGGAGTCGGTAGCAGTGTTTGAACATAGAACAGTATTGAAGAATGAAGCGGTTAAAGAACTGAATGTGAATCCAAATGGAATTTATGTGGATTGTACGCTTGGCGGCGGCGGACACAGTGAAGCGATAGCTTCGCAGCTTGATCAAGGCCGCCTCTACGCATTTGATCAAGACGATGAGGCACTTCAAGCTGCCTCCGAACGTTTGAAGCCCTTCGCAGAAAAAATCACGTTTATCAAATCGAACTTTAGACATTTAGAGCAAGAACTTCATCAGCATGGCGTGTTGGAAGTAGACGGCATACTGTTTGATCTAGGTGTGTCCTCACCGCAATTTGACCACGCAAATCGTGGTTTCAGCTATCAGCACAACGGTCCGCTTGATATGCGCATGGATCGATCGCAACCCTTAACGGCGGCAGTTATTGTCAATGAATGGCCATTTGAGCGATTGTCCCGGATTTTCTTCATGTATGGGGAAGAGCGGTTCTCAAAAGCAATTGCACGAAAAATTGAGAAAGCACGCATGCAGCACCCGATTGAGACAACCGAGCAGCTGACGGAATTAATTAAAGAAGCGATTCCCGCACCGGCACGCAGAAAAGGAGGCCACCCGGCAAAACGTGTCTTTCAAGCCTTGCGCATTGCCGTCAATGATGAGTTGGGAAGCTTCGATGAAGCCTTGACTCAGTCGCTCCGCATGGTGAAAATTGGCGGGAGAATTGCGGTAATCACGTTTCAATCACTTGAGGACAAGCTATGCAAACAGTTTTTCAAAAAATACAGTGATCCGCCGGAATTGCCGCCTGGGTTGCCTGTTGTACCGAAAACCTTTTTACCGGTCCTGAAAAAAGTGAGCAGAAAACCGATTATACCTTCACAGAAGGAAGTTTTAGAAAATCGTCGATCACATTCCGCGAAGCTAAGAGTTGCCGAAAAAATCAGATCTATTGAGGAGGATGAGGAGCAATGAATCTCAGTCAGCAAGCGTATAAAGTACAAAGACAGGACTATGTTGAAGCGGCACCGCGCCAAGGGCAAGTTGTCATTACGCGGCGCGTGACTAAGGGTGAGAAAGCGCTGTGGGCGATGGCCGGCATCATGATCTTTGTCATGGCACTGCTGCTCGTTGCGAATCAAGCGAAACTGTACATCGCATCCAAAGATGTTGCTTCTCTCCAATCAAAAATTGATGAACAGGCAAAAGTGACCCAGCAATTGAAAGCAGAATCGGACAGCTTAAGCTCGCCGGAACGAATTGTTCACTTTGCGGAGAAGGAACTTGGGTTAAAGCTGGATATTGAAAACGTCAAAGTACTTCCTTAAGGTGGTTTGCTCCAATGAATCAAAGCAAAAGAAGATTAATAAGCTTTTGGACAGGGATAGTCGGCACGATTTTCATGCTGGCTTTTTTTGTCATTATTGGGCGCTTCGTTTACATCGCTCAGGGGAAAGAAATTGATCACCATAATCTTTTACAACTCGGTGAAAAACAGTGGTCTCAGTATAAGGTTGTTGATGAAAAAAGAGGAACCATTTATTCTTCGAACGGACGAATCCTTGCTGAAGATGTTCCTGCTTACACGTTGTATGCGATTTTGAATCCGAAAAGCGATAACTATGTGAAGAATAAGCAAAAAACAGCAGAGAAGCTGGCACCGATCTTAGGAATGAAGGTCTCGGATATTCTACAAAGGCTCAATAAGAATGTTTATCAGGTAGAATTCGGAGCTAAGGGCAAGATGCTGAGCTATAAGACAAAGCAAGCAATTGACCAATTAAAGCTTCCGGGTATCGGCTATATTACTGAATCGAAACGCTATTATCCGAATCAGTCGAGTGCTGCCTACACACTCGGTTTTACGCAAATGAACTCGGAAAATAATCAGCAAAAAGGTGTGTTCGGCATTGAACAATCACTGGACAACTTTTTAACGGAAAAAGATGGATCTGTTCGTTATTACCGTAGCCTTACCGGTGTTCCCATTCCGGATGAAAAACAGAAAATGACAAAGTCCGTTCCCGGCAAAAATGTTTATTTGACATTGAATTCACGAATTCAAACGGTTTTGGATCAAACGATGTCCAGCGTTCAGGAAAAATACAAGCCGGAAAATATAATTGGTATTGTTGCTGATCCTAAAACGGGGAAAATATTGGCAATGTCCAGTTACCCGACGTTTAATCCGAATAAGCGCGACATTAAGCAGTTCAGCAATGCACCGATCGAACTTCCTTACGAACCTGGTTCGGTCATGAAAACATTTACGGTAGCATCGGCTATTGACGCTGGCGTGTACAATGGTTCGGCGACTTATCCATCCGGTGACTACAAAACAGATGGTGGTACGATTCATGATTGGCGGCGTCAAGGCTGGGGAACGATCACGTTTGACCAAGGCTTTGAATTGTCATCAAATGTAGGGATGGCAGTGTTAACCGATAAATATTTAGGAACCGACAAGCTGCGCGATTATTTGCATAAATTTGGGTTTATGCAAAAAACAGGCATTGATCTTCCTGGCGAGCGCTCAAGCGTTGTCAATTGGCGCTGGAGACTGGATAAATTGGAGGCTTCATTTGGACAAGCCTCAGCATTCACAGCGATGCAGATCGTGCAGGCGGCGACTGCAGTTGCGAACAACGGGAAAATGATGCGTCCCTATATTGTCGATCATGTTGTTAATCCGGAAACGAACAAGACCGCGCTTCAGCACAAGCCGGTTGTTACTGGTCATCCGATTTCTGCCTCGGCTGCGGAACAGACTCGAGCGCTGATGCGTAAAGTGGTAACAGACAAAAATGTCGTCAACGGCACAAGTGCGACAGGTTTGAACTATGATCTTCCTGGATATGACGTTATTGGCAAAACGGGAACTGCGCAGATATCCGTAAACGGGAACTATTTATATGGTAAAAATAATTACATCCACTCTTTTCTAGGCATGGCACCTGAAAAAGACCCGAAGTTGATCGTGTATGTTGCAGTTAAACAACCGCAGCTTAAAGCAACCGAGCTGGGACCTGAGCCGGTGACTGATATTGTACGCCCGGTGATGACCAGTGCGCTTCAATATCTTCAAGTAGACAAAAAGGCAAGCACGGCAACGGAGAAGACCAAACTTTCGTCTGTCAAAGCGGCCGATTATACTGGACAAAGTATGGAGGAAACGGCGAATGTGCTAAAGGCAGAAGGCATCGTTCCGATTCAAATTGGCTCAGGAACAATTCGAAATCAGCTGCCTTATCCGGGAGAACGCGTGTACGCCGGCAGTAAATTCATCTTATCCGGCGATGTGCAAAAGAAGATGCCTGATTTAAGCGGTTGGTCCATGGCCGATATCATGAAGCTGGCAGATTTGGAAGATCTCAAGCTCGTGACTAAGGGCAGTGGCTTTGTATCAGATCAAAGTATTCCAAAAGGTGCAGAATTGAAGGTAGGACGCACGCTGACCGTCACCTTGACAGGCGAAAAAAAGAGTTCGTCGGAAGGTGCATCACATGCGCCGTCAACATCGTCCGCTCCTGATTCGGGAACCTCAGATAAACCGTAAATCATTGCAAGCTTGTTCTATTTTTCTTGAACTGCTCATATGGGTAGGACAAGGAAGATAGGAGGGAGGCTTACCTGTGCGTATTTCGAACGTGACCGTCAAAAGACGGTTGTTGTTTTTTTTGGCGCTTGGATTGATTGCTTTTGCGATCTTTATTGCGAGACTTGCTTATTTGCAGATCTTTGAAAATAACTGGCTGATGAATTACGCACTGAATTCGTGGAGCAGGGAAATTCCCTATGAGGCCGAACGTGGACGAATCTTGGATACTCGAGGCAAAGTGCTGGCGACTAACGTGAGCAGTCCGTCTGTCTTGGTTGTCCCCCGTCAAGTCAAGGATAAGAATAAGACAGCGGATCAGCTTTCCTCTGTACTGCATATGAGCAGGAAGCGTGCCTATGAGAAAATCTCAAAAAAAGAGTCCATTGTCCGCATCACCCCTGAGGGAAGAAAAATCTCAAATGAGAAGGCGGCCGAAGTGAAAGCACTTGGCCTTCCAGGCGTCTTTGTTGCTGAAGATTTTAAACGGGACTATCCAAAAGGAAACTTTTTGGCCCATGTACTTGGATTTGCCGGCATTGACAATCAAGGCCTTACCGGACTGGAATCGTATTATAATGAAGGCTTGGAAGGCAAAGACGGACATGTTGCCTTTTTCTCAGACGTGAACGGAAATCGGATGTCTGATCTCAAGGATGAGTACATTCCGCCCAAAAGCGGTGAAAGTCTAATGCTCACCGTTGATTCACGTGTGCAATCCATTATGGAGCGCGAGTTGAACAATGCTGTTGCTGCCTATCATCCGGATAGTGCTTTGGCGATCGCTATGGATCCGAATACCGGTGCAATACTCGGCATGTCATCGAAACCGGATTATAATCCTGAAAATTATAAGACCGTTTCACCAGACGTGTATAATCATAACTTGCCAATTTGGAAAACATACGAACCAGGCTCAACATTTAAAGTGATCACGCTTTCAGCAGCACTTCAGGAGAAAGCCGTTGATCTTAAAAAAGATCATTTTCATGATTCAGGCTCTATTGAGGTTGGCGGGGCACATCTTCACTGTTGGAAGAAAGGCGGGCATGGCACCGAATCATTTTTGGAAGTCGTTCAGAATTCCTGCAACCCTGGTTTTGTCGCCTTGGGCGAACGAATCGGAAAGGACAAATTGTTCTCTTATATTGATAAATTCGGCTTCGGCGTCAAAACTGGGATTGATCTTCAAGGCGAAGCGAAAGGAATCTTGTTCAACAAAGATAAGATCGGACCGCTTGAAGCAGCAACGACAGCGTTCGGTCAAGGGGTTTCGGTTACACCGATTCAGCAAATTACCGCGGTATCCGCTGCAATCAACGGCGGCTATCTCTATCAGCCGCAACTAGCAAAAGCGTGGGTAGACACAGATACCGGCAAGGTCGTCAACCGAATTGAACCCGTCATGAAGCGAAGAGTGATCTCTGAGAATACGTCAAAGCAGGTGCGCGATACGCTTGAAAGTGTCGTTGCTCAAGGAACCGGTCGAAATGCGTATGTTCAAGGTTATCGTGTGGGAGGAAAAACGGGTACCGCACAAAAAGTAGATCCGAAAACGGGGCGCTACTTGAGTAATGATTATATTGTGTCTTTTATGGGCTTCGCGCCGGCAAATAATCCGAAAATTGCTGTTTATGTCTCAATTGACCATCCCAAAAATACCGTTCAATTTGGCGGTACCGTCTCTGCACCGATTGCCGGACGAATTATCGGCGACAGTCTGAGTGCGATGGGCGTCAAGAAACAAAAAGGCGGTCTTCAAAAAGAAGTGCGCTATCCGGATCAGCCGATGATTAAAATTCCGGATCTTAAGGGCATGGATAAAAACGATTTGAGAAATGCCCTGTTTAACTTAAAACTTGAAACAAAAGGTAATGGCGATGTTGTGACCATGCAATCGCCGAAACCAGGAATTAAGGTCAAACAAGGTTCAACAATAATGGTGTACTTGGGTGACAAAAAGAAGGCAGACGATTAAAATAAGCAATGGACGTTCGGGAGCCGGTGCGCGTAAGCCGGCTCCCCGAGCATACATAAATAAGCGGGGGGCTGTGCCTGATCTTGATCGTGCATTAACCTTGTGAAAATGCTGCTTCGGCGCGTGCTGAAGCGGTACACCGCTTTTACATTAAGATGACGAGGGACGTGTCAAATAATGAAACTTTCCGATTGCCTGAAGGCACTTGACATTTTCAGACAAGAAGGAGCAGGAAACCCTGAGATTGACGATCTTATGATTGATTCGAGATTGGTAAAGCCAGGATCACTATTCTTTTGTATCAAAGGTCATCACATTGACGGACATCGTTTCGCGCGACAAGCGCAAGCGAGCGGTGCATCAGCGATTGTTGCTCAAGATGCTGTTGATGTTTCTATCCCGGTGATTCGGGTGAATGATACGCACCGTGCACTGGCAATGATCTCGGATTATTTTTATGGGCATCCGAGTCATGAATTGTTTCTGCTCGGCGTTACAGGAACGAACGGGAAGACAACAATTACGTACCTTGTGCAGGCAATTCAAGAAGCGGCCGGCATAAATACCGGATTAATTGGTACAATGGGTATGCATTATAAAAATAAATCGATTCCGGTTCAGAATACTACACCTGAAGTGCATCTCATTCATCAGAATTTAGCGGAAATGAAGGCGGAAGGCGCCGCCTCGGTCGTTATGGAAGCTTCTTCGAACGCGCTTTATGATGGCCGATTGCATGGTTGCGCCTTTAATGTAGGTATTTTTACGAATTTAACTGAGGATCATTTGGATCTTCATGGAACGATGAAAGACTATATGTATGCAAAGAGTCTGCTTTTTTCGCAGCTTGGAAATTGTTACGGTACTGGACAGAAAAAGGCTGCAGTTCTGAATGTGGATGATCCTGCATCAGAGGTCTATAAACACATGACTGCCTCACATGTGATTACCTACGGAATAAATCATTCCGCGGATTTTCGCGCGAAGGCAATCAAAATCAATCCATCGGGAACGGAGTTTGTTCTGGAAAACGCCGGGCACAGTTACCCGGTTTCAATGAAACTGATCGGCAAATTCAGTGTCTATAATGTGCTTGCGGCGCTTGCTGCTTGTTCCGTTTCAGGGATTGCTCTGGAAGCTATGATTCATACGGTGGAACAGATTAAAGGCGTTGCAGGGCGATTTGAACCCGTTGATGCCGGTCAGGATTTCACAGTCATTGTCGATTACTCGCATACCCCGGATAGCTTAGAAAATGCCCTAAGCACGATCAAAGAATTTGCTCGAAAGCGTGTGATTACCATTGCGGGCTGCGGCGGTGATCGTGAGCGTGGCAAAAGACCGATTATGGCAAAAATTGCTGTAGATAACAGCGATCTTGCCATTCTAACTGCTGATAATCCGCGAACCGAGGATCCCGAGCAAATTCTGCTGGAAATGGAAGCCGGCGTAACGGGTCGGGACTATCGAAAAATTCCCGACCGCAGAGAAGCCATTCGCTACGCGGTGGATGAAGCGGAAAGCGGAGATATTCTGTTGATCGCCGGGAAAGGGCATGAAGATTATCAGATCATCGGAACAACCAAACATCACTTTGATGATCGAGAAGAAGCACGCAAAGCAATTCGTGCACGGATGAATAGAACTAATTAACGAACGCACTGTTCGCATTAAGGGAGCGTAACCAATGAGCATTGGTATCGATATAATCAGGGGTCAGGCGATTCAGTCAATTGGATCGGCTGATCACTTGATCGGTCGCTTGGCGATCATGACAGACAGCCGCAGGCCTCATCGAAACAGCCTTTTTGTGCCTTTAATCGGTGATCATTTCAATGGTCACCAGTTCATCAATAAGGCCATTGAAAATGGAGCTGCAGCAGCGCTTTGGATGGAAAGGGAGCCTCTGCCGCAGGATTTGCCTGCGAGTTTTCCGCTCTTTCTCGTTCACGATACGTTAAAAGCACTTCAGAATATGGCAAAGGGTTATTTGAATCAAGTGCAGCCAAAGGTCATCGCGGTTACCGGATCCAATGGGAAAACGACTACCAAGGACATGCTCTACAGTATCCTTCGAGGAGCGTTTCGGACATTTAAAACGCAAGGGAATTTGAACAATCATATTGGCGTTCCGTTAACAATTCTGGCGATGCCTGAGGACACAGAAGTTCTCGTACTGGAAATGGGGATGAACCATTTTGGCGAACTGACTTTTCTTAGCCAAATTGCCAAACCGAATGTTGCATTGATCACAAATATTGGTGAATCGCATATCGAATATCTTGGCAGCCGTGCGGGCATTGCTAAGGCAAAACTCGAAATCGTGAATGGCTTGAAAAAACACGGAACGCTGATCCTGGACGGTGATGAACCGCTGCTTGCCCCTGTTCAGACCAACGCTTTTCAGATTGTGCGTTGCGGTTATGGCGATCATAATAATTGGCATATTGAGGATGTCGAGGAGTCACCGACCGGAATGCGATTCTCTCTGAGAGGACAGAAGCATCCGTTCGATCTGCCGGTACTCGGCAAGCATAATGTGAAAAACGCAGCACTCAGCTTTGCCGCTGCTCGAGTCATCGGCACAGACGTTGACACCATTCGTCATGGGCTCGCACATTTGCAACTGACCCATTTGCGGTTTGAACGACTAAACGGACTGAACGGTTCTTTGCTCATTAACGATTGCTATAACGCAAATCCGACATCAATGAAGGCATCACTTGAAACATTGAAAAATATGTCCGGATTTGATCGACGTGTTGCTGTGCTTGGCGACATGTATGAGCTTGGAAAAAATGAGAAAGTCATGCATAAAGGCGTCGCGGCAGAATTGACGCCACCATTAACACATGTAGTAACCATTGGCGACAAGGGGGCTTGGATTGCTGAAGGCTTACATGAACAAAGTGAGGATCCTGCTGTTGAGGTTCGCGCCTATAAAACGAAGGAAGAAGCACTTCCATACCTTCAATCGCTTCTGGACGCGAAGACTGTTATGTTGTTTAAAGCGTCGCGGCTGATGGCTCTTGAACAACTCTCCAGTCATCTTCAGGCAGAAGAGTCTGCAGACTAACGAATCATTTGATATGATCGAGATAATTGTATGCCGCGTATTTTAAAGGAGCGAAAGGATTTATGACATTGACATTACTATTTGGTTTATCGATCTCTTTTCTTGTAACCCTTGTTTTTGCACCTTTTTTTATCCCGATGCTGCGGAGACTTCATTTTGGCCAGTATATCCGTGAGGAAGGGCCGCAGAGTCACCAAAAAAAGAGCGGAACACCAACAATGGGCGGTGTTATTTTTTTGATTGGACTGCTCATCGGTATTCTGGTTATGGGTCTTAAATACCATGTAACAACACCGGAAACTTACATGCTGCTCTTTGTGACCTTTGGATTCGGGCTTGTTGGATTACTTGATGATTTCATTAAGATTGTCATGAAACGAAATATGGGACTGACTTCGAAACAGAAAATGGCTGCGCAGATTGTTATTTCATTGATTTTCTGGTTCATTTTCACCTCCTATGATTATTCGACGTATCTAACGTTCCCAGGTACAAATGTTATGCTCAATCTTTCTTGGTTCTATCCGGTATTTGTTGTTTTTCTGTTGATCGGTGTTCCGAATGCAACGAATTTGACGGATGGTATGGACGGATTGCTTACCGGGCTGTCCATCATTGCTTTTGCTGCGTACGCCGTCATTTCATGGTATGCCATGGATCTTGGTGTTGCTGTCTTTGCAATGGTGATGCTAGGCGCTCTGCTGGGCTTTCTCATTTTTAATGCCCACCCAGCTCGAGTGTTCATGGGCGATACAGGATCGCTTGCTATCGGCGGTGCACTTGCCGGTATGGCGATTTTGACAAATACAGAAATTCTTCTTGCTATTATTGGCGGTGTGTTTGCGATTGAAACATTGTCTGTCATTATACAAGTGATCTCATTTAAAACAACTGGGCGGCGTATCTTCAAAATGAGTCCGATTCATCATCACTTTGAATTGACCGGGTGGTCTGAATGGAAGGTCGTTACGGTATTCTGGCTGGTTGGGCTGGCCCTTGCTGTAATTGGAATCTATTTGAAGGTGGGGATGATCAATTGAAAGCATTGAATACATTCGCAAATAAAAAAGTTCTTGTGCTTGGTTTAGCCAAAAGCGGATATGCTGCCGCTAAATTGATGAAGGAACTTGGCGCCGATGTGACCGTTAATGATCGCGGCGACTTAAGCCAGAATGAGCATGCTAAGGATCTTGCCAAGCTGGGCGTACGAATTGTTGGCGGCGGCCATCCATTAGAGCTCATTGATCATACGACGGCGTTGATGATCAAAAACCCAGGGATTCCTTATTCAAATCCAATGATTAAGCGTGCAGAAACGCTCGGTATCCCCGTGGTGACGGAAGTTGAAATCGCTGGCCGACTCGCCGATGCACCATTTATTGGCATTACCGGATCAAACGGAAAAACCACAACAACAATGCTTATTGGCGAAATGATGAAAGGATCCAGCTATGAACCGATTGTTGCCGGAAATATCGGCACAGCTTTGACTTCGGTTGTTCAAAAGGCGAACGAGAAAAATGTGATTGTCGCCGAACTTTCCAGTTTTCAGCTTCAAGGGACGATAGATTTTCATCCACATGTTGCCGTTGTCTTGAATATCTTCGACCATCATTTGGATTATCATGGAACCGTTGAAAACTACGCGAAAGCAAAAGCTCAGATTACGGCCAATCAGACTGCAGATGACGCGCTGGTTTATAATGCGGACAGCAAGCGGGTTGTCCAGTTCATCGCTGAGAAAACAAAAGCAAAAAAAGTACCTTTTTCCCTAAAGCAAAAAGTAGCAAATGGTGCCTATGTTTCAGAAGAAACGATTTATTTCAAAGATCAGGCGATCATGAAAGTGGAAGAGATGGGGCTTCCTGGAGAGCATAACCTGATGAATGCTTTGGCTGCGCTAGCAGTTGCGGGCGTATATGGCGTTTCGGTTCAGCATATGGCTGATGTCCTCCGCTCTTTTAAAGGCGTGCGTCACCGTCTGGAATATGTCGGGGTTGTTCAGGGACGTACGGTCTACAATGATTCAAAAGCAACAAACAGTATTGCCACTTCACAAGCGCTGCATGCATTTCCGAAAAAAGAGATCGTATTACTTGCCGGAGGACTTGACCGTGGGAATAGCTTTGATGTTCTGGTTCCCGATCTTGTCAAAGCACCGATTAAAGCAGTTCTTTTGTTTGGAGAAACACAACAAAAATTGAAAGATGCCTGTTTGAAAGCCAGGATACCGGTAATTAAAGAAGTGGAAAATGTTGAGGCGGCAGTTCCGGAAGCATTCGCATTGTCACAACCGGGCGACGTCATCTTACTTTCACCCGCTTGTGCAAGCTGGGATCAATACAAATCTTTTGAACAACGCGGTGACATTTTTATCGCAGAAGTGAATAAGTTTAGATAAGGGGACAGGCCGGGTAAGGTTTGATGTCGGCAATTCAGGTCCCCGATCTGAACGGAGTGTTGCACATGCGCAAGTATCGTCAGTCGCCGGATCTTGTTCTGCTTGGGATCGTGTTCACCTTGGTCATCCTTGGGCTTACGATGGTTTACAGTGCTAGTGCTGTTAAAGCTGCAAGCCAATTCGGCGATTCTCTGTATTTTTTAAAACGACAGTTGCTTTTCGCAATCGTTGGCGTCGGATTAATGTTTGCGGTGATGCGTATCGACTATCATTTCTGGGGGGCATGGGCGAAGCTTGCCTTAATCGCGTGCTATGTTCTGCTTTGCGTTGTCTTAATTCCCGGCGTTGGTCTTGCGCGAGGCGGGGCACGCAGCTGGCTTGGGGTTGGCGCGTTCTCCATTCAGCCTTCCGAATTTACTAAAGTGGCGCTGATTATCTTTTTAGCCAAGTATCTTTCCGAGCATCAATCATCGCTGCCCAACTTTTGGAAAGGGCTTGTCCGATCGTTTTTACCGGCACTCCTTGCTTTTGGGCTTATTATGCTCCAGCCGGATCTAGGAACAGGTATGGTTCTTGTGCTGACTTGTGTGATCATGATTTTCATTGCAGGAGCGCGGATGAAACATTTCATCATGATGGGATCACTCGGGGTTCTTGGATTTATTGGCTTAATTGTATCCGCTCCATATCGCATGAAGCGCTTGACCTCATTTGTTGACCCTTGGCAAGATCCGAAGCAGGGTGGTTTCCAAATCATCCAGTCGCTGCTTGCGATTGGCCCAGGCGGATTACTTGGGTTTGGATTGGGCCAGAGCAGACAAAAATATCAGTATCTTCCTGAGCCGCAAA
Organism: Sporolactobacillus inulinus; assembly: GCF_006539285.1. Lineage (GTDB taxonomy): Bacteria > Bacillota > Bacilli > Bacillales > Sporolactobacillaceae > Sporolactobacillus > Sporolactobacillus inulinus. Next base: position 39,206 of record NZ_BJMS01000019.1, on the reverse strand, counting down.
CTGATTTTATTTTTTCGATTGTTTCGGAAGAACTTGGTTTCATTGGTGCATCCTTTGTACTCGTGCTTTTCTTTCTGCTTTTGTGGAGGGGCATCTTAATTGCGATCAAGGCACCGGATTTGTTTGGAACTTTGCTCGCGGTAGGGATTACAGGGATGATTGCCATACAGATCATGATCAACATTGCGGTTGTCACCGGTCTAATTCCCGTTACCGGAATCACGCTCCCGTTTCTTAGTTATGGCGGTTCCTCATTAACCTTAATGTTGGTATCGATCGGTATACTGCTGAATGTCAGCAAACACGCACATTAAGCATCGGTTATATGACCGAAACAAACCCTGCCTCAAGCAGGGTTTGCTGTTTTTCATAAAAAAAAATACAATAGACTCATGAGAAAAAGACAGAGCATGGTGCTGCCATCGAAAATGGTCTTGCCATCGAATGAGGAGGAACATGTCCCATGGACAAGAAAAAGGTTGTCGCACTGGAAGATCGACTGCCCCAATTAAAAAAAGAACGAAAACAGAAAGCGAATCGGCGTTTTGCGCTTTATGCCACTGTCTTTTTTCTCTTGGTCCTCATCGTCGTTTATATTCAATCTCCGTTAAGCCGGGTACAATCGATTACCGTTCAAGGGGAACAAATCACGAGCAGCGCGCGCGTCATAAAAGCGAGCGGTATCTCGAATAAAACACATATATGGGATATTAGGGAAAAGGCAGTTGCGCACAAGATTAAAAAATTGCCGCCGGTTCGCACGGTTACGGTTAAGAAGAATTTTCCCAACCATGTGACCTTAAGCATCAGAGAATACACACGCAAGGCCTATCTGCAGAAAAACGGTGGCTACTACCCGATCCTTCAAAATGGTGCGATGCTGAGTAAACTATCAAAAGGAACGTTTCCCTTTGACGCACCGGTACTCATTGGCTTTTCAGAGCAAGACGCGATAAAGAAAGTTGCTGAAGGCTTATCGGGCATATCAAGACAAATGGCACATAACATTTCTGATATTCACTACATAAAGGCATCAGAAAACAATGAAGATCTTGTTTTGTATATGAATGATGGAAACAAGGTGGTCGCCAGCACGCGAACATTTGCAAAAAATATTAAACTATATCCGGAAATTGCAGCCAATCTGCCCAAGGATCAGCGCGGAACGATTCATCTTAGCGTCGGTTCCTATTTTGTTCCTGATGAGACAGGACAGCCTTCACAAGAAAACTCAAACAAACCGTGAAAACGGAAACAAAGTACGGATACTTTGTTGAAATAGTTAAATAGATCTTTTCTAGTTATTCATCTTGGTGTAGACTATTAAATAGTTAAGACTATTATTAGTGAGTAATACTTTTTGGCTGATTATGAGCACATTTGCTTTGAAAAGCAAGGGTTCAGACCAGTTGATGCAGTCATGCGTCAGGTTGTTTTAGACGATTAAATTAAAAGGGAATTGCTCCAATGTGTAGAATACAAACAATAGGGTTTGTTTCTATTAATCGAGGAACAGTGAAAATGTTGGGTTGACTGAAATGTCTTTTAACACAAATCGCAGATGTTTATATGTCGCTTGCTCGATCCAATCATCCCTGAATGATCATCAAAGAGATTCAAGAGAAAAAGGGGGTGCCACAGAATGAACAGTGAGGATGTTTTTGTCAGTCTGGATATCGGAACGTCCAGCATAAAAACCGTGATCGGCGAGATGGCAGGGGAAAGGCTGAATGTTATTGGCGTAGGAGAATCGGTCTCAAACGGAATTAAAAAAGGATCGATTGTCGATATTGACGCAACGGTTCGGTCGATCAAAAATGCTATTGAGCAAGCGGAACGCATGGTCGGCATTGATATAAAAAGTGTGGTTGTCGGCATCTCAGGCAACCACATCCAGCTCCGCAGTTGTCACGGCGTGGTCGCCGTTTCAGCAGAAACCCATGAAATCGGCAACGAGGACATAGCGCGAGTTATTGACGCTGCACAAGTGATGTCGATTCCTCCTGAACGAGAGATTGTTGATGTAATACCAGAACAGTTCATTGTTGATGGCGTAGATGAAATTCATGATCCAAGAGGTATGATCGGTGTACGTCTTGAGATGGAAGGTACACTCATAACCGGGTCGAAGACTTTACTTCATAACCTGCTGCGCTGCGTAGAACGCGCGGGTCTGACCATTTCGGATATCTGTCTCCAGCCGCTCGCTCTTGGCTCGGTTGCGTTATCTGAAGATGAGAGAAATTTGGGTGTTGCTCTGATCGATATCGGCGGCGGTTCCACTAGTGTTGCTGTTTTCGATCAGGGGACGCTTATTTCTACATTTGAGCTTCCACTTGGCGGCAATCATGTGACCAAAGACTTGTCCATTATACAAAAAATTCCAATGGATGAAGCAGAACAGACGAAAATCAAGCATGGCGTTGCTTATCTTGGTGCAGCGTCTGATGAAGATACGTTTAACGTTTCAAAAATTGGCAGTGATAAGAAGCAAACCATGTGTCAGGAAGACCTGGCTGAAATTATTCAAGCGCGTATGGGTGAGATGTTTGACATTGTTCAAGAAGAACTGCATCGGATTGGAATTAAAGAATTACCGGGAGGCTTTGTCCTCACAGGCGGAGTAACAGCGATGCCCGGCGTTGCCGATCTTGCGGCACATCATTTCAATTCCAGCGTCCGTATTGCGTCACCGGACTATATTGGTGTACGCGAGCCGAAATATACAGCTTGCATCGGACTCATTCAATTCGCTTATCATAATGTCAAAATCCAGGGCAAAGAGGTGGCAGCAGCCATCGCACCTGAAGCAGTACATTATGAAGCTGTACAGAAACAGCAGAAACAGAAAAAATCAAAACAGGCCCCGAAAGAGCGTGAAGGCGTAACAACCAAAGTGAAAAATTGGTTTAATCTGTTCTTTGACTGATCGGGCGGCGGTATGATTAAATGGGAGGAAATGAACAATGTATGATCACGATACGGAGATGGAACATTTAGCCAGAATCAAAGTCATTGGCGTTGGCGGCGGCGGAAATAACGCGGTTAACCGAATGATTGAAAGCGGCATTCAAGGTGTTGAATTTATTTGCGGCAATACGGATGCGCAAGCATTAAAATTGTCTAAAGCAGATATTAAACTTCAACTTGGCGAAAAACTGACACGCGGTCTAGGTGCCGGAGCGAATCCTGAGGTCGGCAAGAAGGCGGCGGAAGAGAGTCATGACCAGATTGAAGAAGTACTTAAAGGCGCCGATATGGTTTTCGTCACCGCGGGAATGGGCGGCGGAACGGGCACCGGTGCGGCTCCGGTCATTGCTGAAGTTGCTAAAGAAGTCGGCGCCTTGACGGTCGGCGTTGTGACGCGCCCGTTTACCTTTGAAGGAAGAAAAAGAGCAAAACAGGCGCAAAGCGGAATTGCCAACTTGAAGGAAAAAGTGGATACACTGATTGTCATTCCGAATGATCGACTGCTCGAAATTGTTGATAAGAACACACCAATGCTTGATGCATTTCGAGAGGCTGATAATGTGCTCCGTCAAGGGGTTCAAGGAATTTCAGATCTGATTTCCGTACCCGGCTTGATTAACTTGGACTTTGCAGATGTGAAGACGATCATGACAGAAGGCGGTTCGGCACTGATGGCGATCGGCATCGCCTCCGGTGAAAATCGTGCTGCTGAAGCAGCTAAAAAAGCAATATCCAGTCCGCTTCTTGAAAAGTCGATTGATGGAGCAAGAGGCGTCTTGATGAATATTACAGGCGGTACAAATCTAAGTCTCTATGAAGTCAATGAAGCTGCTGATATTGTAGCTACAGCTGCTGACGAAGAGGTCAATATGATCTTTGGTTCCGTCATTCGCGAGGAACTGGATGATGAAATTGTTGTTACAGTGATTGCAACAGGATTTGAAGAGAACAACGCGTCTTCTTCCGGATCGGCTTCCAGAGAGGATCTTTTCACGCGGAGAAGACAAAGTTCGGAAAATGATGGTACGGCACAAGCACGTGACCATCATGACGAGTCCGTAAAACCAGTCGTTCAGCCTTCCAGCAGAAGGTCGCGCAGTGTTATTGATGATGAAGATACTTTGGATATACCGACGTTCTTGCGCAATCGCCGCAGAAGAAACGAGTAATAAGCTATCGCGAAACACGTTTTTGTTTTCTCCCTAATCCATGATTTCAAGCAGACAAGCCTGCGAACAAGGAAACTATGTTTCCTTGTTCGCAGGCTTTTTTACAGGCTTGAATTGTCAAACTAAGTGCAACACCCGATGATAAAAAGCCTCAAAAGGCGTTCGCCATCCCAGACATTTGAGCGGACGGAGATTCAGTTCATCAGCGCTCTGTTGGACGTCGGCATCGGCATCTTGCTTCAGGTCATGACCCTTAGGAAAGTATTCGCGCAACAGGTCGTTTGTATTTTCATTGCTGCCGCGTTGCCAGGGCGCATGCGGTGCTGGAAAATAAAAGGGAACGCCCAGTTTTTCAGTGATCCGTCCTGCCTGTCTGAGGAGGCTCGCGGTGCGCCCGCGGCAAGCGAGCAATCGGAGCGATGATTCAACCACCGAACAAGACACGAGCCCATCACACGTGTATGAAGAAACTTTCCTATAGGAACTTTCGCTAATTTAAAGCACAACGCGGAAGTCACCGCATCCTGCAGAAGTTCTGTTCTTTCTCCTTCAGCGTGCGACAAAACCAGCCAAAATAACAATAAATTTCCGACCACAGATTGACAGACTTTCCTCACTAAAGCCCGTATACTGTTCCTAAACACGCAAAGAAGGTGGGATGTTGGTCGTTTATTTAGATGCAGTTTGGGCGCTTAACCTGTTTATTGATGCTTGTCTGCTGAAATTAACGGCGCTGATGCTGAAACGGCGGATAACCCGGCTTCGTCTATGGCTGGGCGCAGTCATTGCTTCCACCATCGTTCTGGTACTGTTTACGCCGGCAGCCTTCATTGTCGATCATCCGCTGGGAAAACTGGTCTATTCGATGCTGATTATTTTCACGGCTTTCGGCTACCGCCGTCTCTCGGTTTTTATGCAAAATCTTGCTGCATTTTATTTTACCGCGTTTGCTATTGGCGGTGGCTTGTTCGCAGTCCATTACTTCTTTCAGGACGCTTCATTTTATGCGAATAATCGCTTTTTAAACACTATGAATTATGGTGATCCAATCAGCTGGATTTTCGTGGTCCTTGGCTTTCCTTTACTGTGGTATTTTGCGAAAAAACGCATGGATCAAACGGTTGTCAGAAAGTGGCACAGCAGTACCATCGCCCAGGTGTCCATACGGTTCTTTGATGACTGGGTCCATGCCAAAGCAATGATCGACAGCGGGAACAAACTAGTTGATCCATTGACACAAACGCCGGTGATGTTTCTTGAGAAGAGTGTATGCAGCTCATGTATTCCTGAAGTATTCAGTCAAAATAGGCAGACGTCGGAGCCTCTCCAGCTCGAGTCGATACCGGAAGAGTGGCGACATCGGCTGGCGTGGATTCCTTACCGAGCGGTTGACGGCTCCAGCCAGCTGACGCTGGCAATTCGTCCGGACGAGGTTGTGATTTATCAGGACAATAAGCAAATGGCCTGCAGGAAAGCCTTGGTCGCTTTTACCGATCATGCGCTGAGTTCATCTGGCGATTTTAACAGTATTTTGCATCCGGACATGCTGCTCAATGGAACGATCATTAAAACGGCTTCATAACAAAAACGGGGAGGGTGAGTTTGTATGAAATTCGGTTTCTTAAAGTTATGGCGCTGGGTATTAATAAAGCTAGGTATCAAGCCTAATGAAATTTATTATATTGGCGGAAGCGACGGACTGCCATCGCCACTGAGCAAAGAAGAAGAGGCAGAATTAATGAAAAAGCTTCCTTCAGGTGACCCAAAGATCCGCGCAACGTTAATTGAACGAAATCTTCGTCTGGTCGTCTATATCGCCCGGAAGTTTGACAACACGCGGATTAACATTGAAGATCTGATTAGTATTGGAACCATCGGGCTCATTAAAGCTGTCAATACCTTTAATCCGGAAAAAAAGATCAAGCTCGCAACCTATGCGTCACGTTGCATTGAAAATGAAATATTGATGTACCTGCGCCGCAACAACCGTACGCGTTCTGAGGTCTCTTTAGATGAGCCGTTAAATGTCGATTGGGACGGAAATGAATTACTTTTATCCGATGTACTGGGCACTGAAAATGATGTGACTACGAAAAATATGGAGCGAAAGGTTGACCGGACATTGCTGAAAAAAGCGATGCTGATGCTTAATGATCGCGAAAAAGAGATCATGACCTTGAGATTCGGCCTTGCTGGAGGCAAAGAAAAAACCCAAAAAGATGTCGCTGATGAGTTAGGGATTTCGCAATCGTACATCTCACGTCTTGAGAAACGGATTATTAAACGGTTAAAGAAAGAATTCAGCAAAATGGCTTAGCAATACGCACGCGCAGTACACACATTTTTTCAGTGCATAAAATGGACGCCTGCGGAAATACTTGAGGATATAGCAAGGTTGAAAAAGAAGCCGTTCAGATGCAATGATCGGTAAAATTTCTTTCATCAGCCCGCTATCGCAAGTTTTCGACAGTGGGAGGTCATTTTTATGGCACGGCATAAAGTGGAAATCTGCGGAGTGGACACATCGAAACTTCCGGTTCTGAAAAATGAAGAGATGCGTAAGCTGTTCACTGAGCTTCAGTCAGGGAGGCTTGAAGCAAGAGAAACATTGGTGAACGGTAATCTCCGATTGGTTCTGAGTGTAATTCAGCGTTTCAACCATCGCGGCGAATCGGTCGATGATTTGTTTCAAGTCGGATGTATTGGATTAATGAAATCAATTGATAATTTTGATTTAAGTCAAAATGTTCGTTTTTCAACCTATGCGGTGCCGATGATTATCGGCGAAATTCGTCGCTACTTGAGGGACAACAACCCAATTCGTGTTTCTCGTTCTCTGCGTGATATGGCTTACAAAGCGCTTCAGGCAAAGGAGCGCTACATTGCGAAGCACTCACATGAACCGACGATACAGGAACTCGCAAAAATACTTGATCTTCCTGTAGAAGATGTCGTTTTCGCGTTAGATGCAATTCAAGACCCGGTTTCTTTGTTTGAGCCAATTTACAGCGATGGCGGAGATCCAATTTTTATCATGGATCAAATTGGCGATGAAAAGCATAAGGATAAAGAATGGGTCGATAATATCGCACTTAAAGAAGCAATGAACAAGCTGCATGATCGAGAAAAGCGAATTGTAGCGATGCGCTTTTTTTATGGAAAGACGCAGATGGAAGTTGCTCGGGAAATCGGTATTTCTCAAGCTCAAGTTTCCCGATTGGAAAAAATGGCGATTAAGGAAATGAATTCAGAAATTGGACCGTGACACTTGCTGCTATGCAAGTGTTTTTTTTCACAGGAAAAGAAAGTATAGGATTTTGCCCCATCTTCAAACCAATGGGCCAGTGTCTTGACCAAGAATCAAAGCGGAGGTACTCTGGCGCCCGCGGGATCGCACCTTGTTGATGCGTGCCAGCGTGCGTGCACAAGGTAATGAATGAAAGCCGCACACAAAGTGATTGCAAGAGAATCGAGCGCAGCCCAGTCTCTCACAAAAGTGAGAAGCAAATTCTGCTACATAAAACAGAAGTTCAAATCGTTTCTACAAGACCGGACTTGTTCGGTTTATGTCGAATTGAATCGGACAAGCACTATTTCCTAGGCAATGATCGGGGCAATTTTTTTACTTCTCAATACGCAAGCAGCGCCATATATATTAAGGACGGGACAGTAGAGGAGGAATAAAATGCCTAGAATATCGGATTTTCAAACAAAAGAAGTGGTGAATGTGGAGAACGGTAAGCGTTTGGGGCATATCGGCGATCTTGATGTGAATCTGTCATCAGGGAAAATTGACAACCTGATTATACCGGGTGCAGGAAAAATAATGGGGATTTTCGGAAAAGATGAGGACATCGTCGTTCCTTGGGATAACATTGTGCGCATAGGGGCCGATGTCATTTTGGTACGCTTTTATAACGAGCATGATTCTTCAATTCAGAGCGAAAATTAAACTATTAAAGAGATTTTTTGCCGTCTATGGTAAAATGAAAGCTAAAGGAAGGTCCTTTGAATTAGAGAGGATGGCAAATAGTGAGTGAACCCTTTTCTTTTCAAGAAGATCCATTGCTTTGTTTAAAGACGGTAGTGTCCAAAAGCCATGAGCTTTATGCGGGTTTTACGCTGCGATCCGGTGGGACGAGTCAAGGTGCGTTTCACTCAATGAATTTAGGGCTTCATGTCGGTGATCATCCGGAACATGTCGTTGCGAATCGCCGCATTATTGCTGGAAAAACCGGCTTTCCGCTTGAGCAATGGGTATGCGCTGAGCAGGTTCATGGGATTGAAATTGCTCAAGTCGATGCGGCATCGGCCGGATCAGGGGCACAAGCCCTCGACACGGTCATTCCCGGAGTGGACGGTTTGTTTACAACAGAGCCGGATCTGTTGCTTGCATTATGTTTTGCCGACTGTGTTCCAATCTTTTACTATGCGAAAGATCCGGATGTTATCGGCATCATGCACGCAGGTTGGCGCGGTACAGTAGCCGGCGCTGCCGCCCAAATGATCGAGCAAATCTGCCGCGCGGTATCCATAAAACCTGATGCGCTTCATGTTGTGATCGGGCCTTCGATCGGCGCCGACTATGAGGTTGATCAGCAGGTGGTTGATAAGGTAAAGAAACTCAGAAAATCCCTTTGGACGCCTTCTGTTCGTGATTGCGGCAATGGACATTATTTGCTAAATCTCAAATTGCTCAACCGTTCCATACTTGCTGAGAGCGGAATTCCTGAGCGGCAGATTCAGATGACCGGATACAGCACATATGCCCACCCAAGCTTATTTTTCTCTTATCGGCATGATCTTGGAAAAACAGGCCGCATGATGGGGTATATCGGAATGAAGAAGAAGGAGCATTGAGTCGTGAGAGTTGCAGATAACTTAAGAAACATACAAACGGCGGTTGCCCGTGCTTGCGAACGATCAGGGCGCAGTACGGAGGATGTTACACTTATCGCAGTCACAAAATATGTGTCTCCAGAACGAGCAAAAGAAGCTGTTGATTGCGGCATTTATAACCTTGCAGAAAACCGTAAGGAAGGGCTGCTTGAGAAACAAACGATCCTTCAGGACGATCGAATCATTTGGCATCTGATCGGAACCCTACAAACGCGTAAAGTGAAAGATATTGTGGGGAAAATCGATTATTTTCACGCTTTAGATCGACTGAAATTAGCGAATGAGTTAAACAAAAGGATTGAAGAAGGTATCTTGAATTGCTTTGTCGAAGTAAATGTTTCCGGCGAAGCGTCGAAACATGGCATCACGGAAGACCAGCTGGATGATTTTATAGATACATTGGCGCAGTTTGAACATCTTCGCGTGATTGGGTTAATGACCATGGCACCAAATACAGAAGATATCGATGTGATCCGCCATGTTTTTCGACGACTGCGTGAGCTGCGTGACCAGATTCGTGACCGAAAGATTCGTTATGCACCGTGTTCGGAACTGTCCATGGGCATGTCGCACGATTATGAGATCGCTGTTGAAGAAGGGGCAACATTTATCAGAATTGGCACGGCATTGGTAGGAGAATGAAAGGAGAAGAGCAGCATGGGTCTGAAGGGGAAATTGAAACAATTTTTTGATCTTGAGGAAACCGTGGACAGCTCAGAAGACTTTGCAGCAGCAACTGTTGATAAAGAAAAGGCAAAACCGGTTCAAAATCAACGTTCTGTGGAAAAAAACGGAAAAATCGTTGCGATACAGAACGTTCATCAGCAAACCAAGGTCGTGCTTGTTGAACCGAAGCGTTTTGAAGAGGTTGAAGAGATTGTTGCTTACTTGAAAAGCAAACAGACGGTCATTTGCAACCTTCAAGGAACAAGCAAAGATCAGGGGCAGCGTATCTTGGATTTTATCGGTGGAACTGCCTTCGCTCTGAATGGACAGATTCGCAAAATAGGACATAATACGTTTCTTTTTGCTCCGGAACAGGTTGATATATCCGGCATGATCAGCAACTGGCCGGAACACAAATAGCATTGAGGTGAATCGCTTGATCATAGCAGCTTTTCTTGCACAAGTTATTAATATCTATTCTTGGATTTTAATTATTTACATTTTAATGTCTTGGGTCCCGAGTGTTCAGGATTCGTCGATCGGCAGATTGTTTGCCAGAGTTTGCGAGCCGTTCCTTGAGCCGTTCAGGCGTATCATACCGCCAATCGGCGGTGTCATTGACCTGTCGCCAATTATCGCGTTCCTTATATTAAAACTTGCAACGCGCGGAATCTTTTATTTGGGCTATCTTTTCGGATGAAGCTGTTCCATGTCTATTTATGAACATTTTCGTCCCGAGGAGCGCGCGCTGATCGATCATTTCCTTGATTTGATCGACCAAGTTTCACAGCGATATATTCCAAGATTAACCGACTTTATGGATCCAAGACAGCAGACAATATTGAGGTCTTTAATTGGCAAGAACGATGCCGTTCATTTGTCTATTTTCGGAGGATATGAACATGCGGAGCGTGCACGCGCTTTATTGCTCCCGCCTTATTTTGAGCCGGATTCAGACCCCTTTGACCTTGCCTATCTAGACGTTCGTTATCCTGCTAAATTTGGCTCGGTTACTCATCCTGAATTGCTTGGAGCACTCCTGGGTTCAGGTATCTCCAGAAACAAAATCGGCGATCTTTTGATTGGAGAAGAAGCGGCGCAGTTTATTTGTGTTAAAGAACTGGAACCCTATTTTATGCTTCACCTCACATCCGTTGGAAAGCTGAGCGTTTCTTGCCGGCCGATTTTACCAAAAAATTTGTTACATACTGCCGATGGCTGGACTTATTCAGAGGGAACCGTATCTTCATTAAGACTGGACACGCTGCTCTCTGAAATCTATCATTTACCAAGAGTGAAAGCGTCCGAAGCGATTGCGCGCGGCTTGGCAAAAGTAAACTGGGAAATTGTTGAAAAACGTAATTTTGATATTCGTGAGGGCGATGTGATCTCACTCAGAGGACACGGTCGAAGTAAAATTATATCTTGCGGAGGTTTGACAAAGAAGAACAAAATTCGGTTACAATATGGTAGACTAAACTAAACGAATTATTTGTAAATTGATACGGAGGTGGCCAGGATGCCATTGACACCCTTGGATATTCATAACAAAACGTTTACACGCGGTTTTCGCGGCTATGACGAAGATGAAGTTAATGATTTTCTTGATCAAATTATCAAAGATTACGAAGCACTGATCCGTGAAAAGAAGGATCTCGAACAGGAAGCCAAAAATACGAGTGAAAAACTGAGCCACTTTTCCAACATTGAAACAACGCTGAATAAGAGTATTCTTGTTGCTCAGGAAACGGCAGAAGAAGTAAAGCAAAATGCAAACAAAGAAGCAAAGCTGATCGTGATGGAAGCGAAGAAAAATGCTGATCGGATCATCAATGAGGCACTAGAGAAATCACGCAAAGTGACCCTGAATATTGAGGAATTGAAGAAGGAAGCTAATGTTTACCGAACACGTTTCCAGATGCTTATTGAGGCCCAATTAGAACTGCTGAAAAGTGATGATTGGAAAAGCATGAGCGTTAATTCAAACGATGAAGGCGCTAACAATGAAGCAGAAAGCAGCGAAATGATTTAAACACAGGCTTGACGCAGCACGACGAATTGCATATACTGTGCTTAAATCCATTTTTTTATGGGTAACATGGAATTAAACGGATAATAAATCTGTGAGAGGGAGAGTACTTGTTGCAAGACCACTCAGCGAGCCGGGGGATGGTGTAAGCCCGGTGTGGATGGCAGCAAGGAAGATCACCCTTGAGTTCGGGTATGAACGATCTTGAGCGAGATCGAGTAGTGCCCGACGTTGATTCGCGTTAAGATAATCATGAGTGGCAGACTATATCTTTACTCTGCTATTAGGGTGGTACCGCGGTCCTTCCGTCCCTTTGGGATGGAAGGACTTTTTATATAGTAAAAATAGATAACAGAAAGCTGGAGGCGTATTTCTATGGATTACAAGAAGACATTATTGATGCCGAAAACAAAATTTAAAATGCGCGGCGGTCTTCCGATGAAAGAACCCAAAATGCAAGAACAATGGGATCAAGAACATATCTATGAACAATCATTAAAAGTAAACGAAGGCAAACCAACGTTTATTCTTCATGATGGTCCTCCGTATGCAAACGGAAATATCCATATTGGTCATGCTGAAAACAAAGTACTCAAGGACATCATTAACCGATTTAAATCAATGAGCGGTTATCAAACGTATTATGTTCCCGGCTGGGATACCCATGGACTTCCAATCGAGCAGCAATTGGCGAAAAAAGGTATTGATCGAAAGAAAATGTCTGTTGCTGATCTTCGTGAAAAATGTAAAGAATATGCTTTGGGTCAAGTTGAACAGCAAAAGAAGCAATTTAAAAGGCTGGGTGTTCGCGGGGATTGGGAACATCCTTATCTGACCCTTCACAAAGCATTTGAAGCGGAACAGATCAAGGTCTTTGGAGAAATGGCGAAAAAAGGATATATCTATAAAGATAAGAAAACGGTTTATTGGTCGCCTTCTTCTGAATCCGCACTTGCTGAAGCGGAAATCGAATATAAGGATGTTAAATCGTACTCGATCTACGTTGCGTTCCATGTAACGGATGGTAAAGGTGTTTTAAATCATGATGAGGAAGTCATCATCTGGACAACAACACCTTGGACAATGCCGGCGAACTTAGCGATTGCTGTCAATCCGAAATTTGAATACAGCGTTGTTCAAGTTGAGGATCGCAAATTTGTGGTCGCTTCCGAGCTTGTTGAGAAATTGACGAAAACATTTGAGTGGAATGAGCCGAAAGTGCTGCGCACGGTGAACGGCAAAGAATTGGAACATGTCGTATGCCGACACCCGTTCTATGATCGTCCATCACTTATGATTCTCGGCGATCATGTCACTTTGGATGCCGGTACCGGATGTGTACACACAGCACCTGGTTTTGGTGCCGACGACTTCTACATCGGCAAAAAGTATGGCTTGGATATTTTGTGCCCGGTTGATGATCACGGCTGCATGACTGATGAAGCCCCTGGTTTCGAAGGGGTGTTCTATGAGAAGGCCAACGAACCGGTCATCGAAAAACTAAAAGAAGTCGGCGCATTGTTGAAAGTCGGTACCTTTACCCACTCCTATCCACATGACTGGAGAACAAAAAAGCCGGTGATTTGGAGGGCTACGGAGCAATGGTTCGCTTCGATCAAAGCATTCCGAGATGACATTCTCAGTGCAATTCATGAGGTTCATTGGATTCCGTCGTGGGGCGATGTACGGATGACGAACATGATCAAGGATCGCGAAGACTGGTGCATCTCTCGCCAGCGCGCTTGGGGCGTTCCGATTCCGGTATTTTATGGCGAAGACGGAGAAGCAATCATCACCGATCAAACCATTCAGCATGTAGCGGAATTGTTCCGCGAACACGGGTCAAACGTCTGGTTCAAATGGGATGTCAAAGATCTGCTTCCGGAAGGATTTACATCGGAACATAGTCCAAACGGTACATTCAAGAAAGAAACCGATATTATGGATGTATGGTTCGATTCCGGTTCATCGCACCAAGGTGTATTGACAACTCGTGAAGGATTGAGACGTCCGGCGGATCTATATCTCGAAGGATCCGATCAGTATCGCGGCTGGTTCAACTCATCGCTTGCGACATCTGTAGCGGTCACCGGCCATGCACCCTACAAACAAATATTAAGTCATGGCTTTACGCTCGACGGCAAAGGACTTAAAATGAGTAAATCGGTCGGTAACGTTATTGATCCAATGAAAGTGATGCAGCAGTACGGCGCCGACATTATCCGACTTTGGGTCGCTTCCGTTGATTATCAGGCAGATGCTCGAGTGTCGAATGAAATTCTTGGTCAGGTTGCAGAAGTTTACCGGAAGATTCGAAATACAGTTCGCTTCATGTTAGGAAACTTAAACGACTTTACTGTCGACAAAATCGTTCCTACTCAAGATATGCCGGAACTGGAACAATATATGCTGGTAAAACTAAATCATTTTATTGATACATGCCTGAACAATTATAGTGCGTATCAATTCCTGAACGTATACAAAGCATTGCAGAACTACTGCTCGCTCGATCTTAGCGCTTTTTACATGGATATCGCTAAAGATGCCCTTTATGTGCAACCTAAGAATTCGCTGGTTCGCCGCTCAGCACAAACGGTTCTTTATAAAACCGTCGTTGCGATGACAAAAATTCTCTCGCCGATCATTCCGCATACAGCTGAGGAAATTTGGCAAAACATTCCGGGCGCATTGGCTATTTCTAAATATGTTCAACTGACGGATATGCCGGAAAACGAACCAATTGCCGATGCAGAAGCACTGGAAAAGAAATGGACAGCATTACTTGCTGTACGCGACGATGTGTTCAAATCACTGGAAAAAGCTCGTGATGCAAAACAAATCGGCAAGTCTCTGGAGGCTTCAGTAACCCTTTACGTGAAACCGGAAACAGCTTTCCTGAAAAATGTTGAGAATCTAGACAAATTGCTGATCGTTTCTCGAGTATTGGTTAAGGATTGTGAAGATGCTCCAGAATCAGCAGATCGATACGATCGTCTTTCCGTTTTGGTTTCAGTAGCAGAAGGACAAAAATGTGAACGCTGCTGGGCTGTATTGCCGAGTGTCGGAGAGGATCCTGAACATCCGACTTTGTGTGCGCAATGTGCAGAAACGGTGCGTCATGATTACGCCGGCGTAACGCTTGACTAAATGTAATGATTAAGTAAATGTTTCCCAAAATACCTAAAAATACGCAGGCTAAAAATCCTCCTTTACTCCACACTAATTGATGTGCGCGGGTGAAAAAGGGGGATTTTTTATAGCGATGTTTGGCTATCGAAGAATCAGAAAAAGACTTATGAAACGCAAATCCGAACTGGAGCACAAACTGCGCAGTGATCAGGAGACAGCTGCTGAACTTGGATCGGTTTCGGATATCGCTTCTGGAGAGTTGTCACAGTACGACAATCATCCGGCAGAATCGGCAACGCAGCTCTACGATCGGGAAAAGGATCTGGCGTTTCACAAGATGGAACGGAATGAACTGGAAGAGATCAATCATGCACTGAAAAAAATCGAGAAGGGAACCTATGGGTATGATGAGAAAACCGGCGAAAAAATTCCCCGTGCACGGTTAAATGCTTTGCCAACGGCACGTACAACGGTAAGTCTTTCAGATCGCACACATCATAATCGGGTTCGTCCCGTGGAGGAGTCGGTCATTGCAGATTTGGAAAAGCGTGATGTGAACGATTTTCAGAGCAACAGTTTTAATGAAGAAAACGCATTTGATCTTGTCTCACAATTCAACGATCAGGAAGGCGTTTTTGAAGACGCGCCTTACAGTGATGATGAAGAAGGCATCGGTTTTGTCGAAGAATTTGAAGCATTTGCCGCAACGGATATTGGCGGGTTTTCGGGAGATGATGAAATAACGGTTCTGAAAAATCATCATTATGACCATTGGGCTTCGGAGAATGAAGACAACGATTAGTGTGCTCTGTGCAGCGGGTAGCTTCAAAGCCCGCTGTGTACATATCTCTTTAATGATAAGTATGCTAAAATAAATTGGATTAACGCATACTTTCACGCAATGGAGGAATTCATTAATGGTTTATTATGCACTTGCGCTTATTATCTTGATTATCGACCAATGTTCAAAAGGGTTGGTTGTACATAATATGGCTCTAGGTCAAAGTATTACGATGATTCCCAACTTTTTTTATTTGACCTCGATACGCAACAATGGTGCTGCCTGGAGTATTTTAGAAGGTCAATTTGTGTTCTTTTTCATCATTACCGCGGTTGTTTTAATTATTGTCATTTATTACATGCAGACACTTGGCAGAAAACAACCGCTTTTAGGGACGTCATTAGGTTTGATCATTGGTGGGACACTCGGCAATTTCGTTGATCGGCTCTTTCGCGGTGAAGTGGTCGACTTTCTACACTTTTATCTCATCCGTTATAATTTTCCGGTGTTTAACCTTGCAGACTCCTCGTTGTTTCTTGGGGTGGTTCTACTGATCATCTATCTCTTCCTTGATGGAAAGAAGGATCGTCAATGAAACCACTGACTCATAACATTACAGTCGAAGACGAAGGAACACGAATCGACCGTTGGCTGAGCGGGAAGCTTGCCTCAGAATCGAGAAATCGGATCCAGCAATTAATTAAGAACGGTGACATTCGCGTTAATGGTTCACAAGTAAAAACCAGTTACAAGCTGCGTTTCAATGATCAAGTATTGATCCATCTGCCAGAGCCCGAACCCTTGAATGTCTCTCCTGAGCAGATTCCGCTCGACATTGTTTTTGAGGATGGTTCAGTGATCGTGGTCAATAAGCCGAGAGGAATGGTCGTTCACCCGGCACCGGGACATATGAGCGGCACGCTTGTCAATGCATTACTCGGACATTGCCGGGATCTTTCTGGGATTAATGGCATCTTGCGTCCGGGGATCGTTCATCGAATCGATCGGGAAACCTCGGGTCTGTTGATGGTCGCAAAAACAGACCAAGCCCATCGCTCGCTAGCGAAACAGCTGAAAGATAAATCGACAAAACGCAAATATCTGGCGATCGTTCACGGAAATCTTCCTCATGACGAAGGAATCATTGATGCTCCGATTGGCCGCTCGGAAAAAGACCGAAAAAAAATGGCGGTCACTGAGAAGAACAGTAAACATGCGGTGACCCATTTTAAAGTTCTTGAACGATTTTCGAATTATACATTTGTTGCGTGCAGGCTTGAAACCGGGCGTACACACCAGATTCGCGTTCATATGGCCTATATCGGTCATCCGCTTGCCGGCGACCCCAAATATGGACCGCGAAAAACGCTGCCAATCAACGGTCAAGCATTACATGCCGCAGAACTTGGCTTTATCCATCCGGTGACTCGCCAACAGATGCTCTTTTGCGCTGCGCTTCCGGACGATATGGCGCGTTTGTTGGAAGGATTGCGCAACGGACGCTATTCTTCATAAAAAAAAGAATTTCTTGCGTTGACAAATAACAGCGGTTTTGCGATACTATGTGTAGCTTAAATGAACTGAATGAATTCCTTTTAAATTTAGTCCAGAGAGACTAAGAAGGGTGATGATTGTCAATGAGTGACAACACTGCGGTCTCTTGCTCGAAACAGCAAGACTTTTTTTATGCCGTCAGAGGCAAAAAATGGAAAAGTGATCCGCTAAGAAATGGCAAACAATTGGCAGGTGACGATTCGTGGATGCAAAAGAAATTTTAGATGAAAAGGCAATAAGTCGAGCACTGACACGGCTTGCGCATGAAGTGATTGAGCGTAATGAGGGTGTCGATTCCGTTGTGCTAGTCGGGATTAAAACGCGTGGCATCTACCTGGCGAATCGGCTGTCTGACCGAATTAAATCGATTGAAAAAAAAGAAGTTGCCGTCGGCGAACTGGACATCACGAATTATCGAGATGACCTTAAGGATAAAATGCTAGACCCTAAATTACTTGGCAGCATTCTGCCAATGTCCATTGAATCGAAAACAGTGATTCTTGTCGATGATGTCCTGTTTACAGGGCGGACAATCCGCGCCGCTATGGATGCTCTGATGGATGTGGGAAGGCCACAACGTATCCAGCTGGCTGTACTGATTGATCGAGGGCATCGCGAATTGCCGATCCGGCCCGATTATGTAGGTAAGAATGTTCCGACCTCCAAAGAAGAAGCAATTGCGGTTCAACTCAGTGAAGTGGATGGCAGTGATAAGGTTACGATTGAATCAAAAAATGAATAAAGAGATCCATGGAAGCACATCGAACACCTTTTAAAAGGCAGTCCCGTGAGACTGACAAAGAGTGGCTTGAGCGAACGATACGGCTTATTTGCAAAACCTCTTTGTCGAAAAATGACAAAGAGGTTTTTTTGTAGGGGAAAACAGCACATGGTTGCATGTGTTAAGAAGCAGAATAACGCTTAGAGGAGGATTTTCAAATGGCTCATTTACTTCGCTTGAATGATCTATCGGTAGAAGAAATCCATTCACTATTGGACCGTGCAGAGCAAATCAATGCCATGAGTGATGAAGGATGGCTTGAACCAAACCATACATTAGTTGCTAATCTGTTTTACGAACCGAGTACGCGTACGCGCTTCAGCTTTGAAACGGCTGAACGACGTCTTGGCTTCCAAGTCCTTAATTTCAGCAGTAAAACGTCAAGTGCACAAAAAGGCGAGAGCCTTTACGACACGGTTCGGACGATGGAATCACTCGGTGCAAAAGCCGTAGTCATTCGCCATCAGCAGGAGGCATACTACGAGCAGCTTAGAACGATTAATATTCCGATTCTAAATGCTGGAGACGGTACAGGAAATCATCCGACTCAAGCCTTGCTGGATTTACTGACTCTGCGCGAAGCGTTCACTCACTTAAAAGGACGGACAGTCGCGATCATTGGTGACCTGCGCTACAGCAGAGTTGCAAATGCTGATGCCGAGGTGCTGCAACGCTTCGGCTGCCGCGTCCTGCTTTCCAGCCCAAAAGAATGGAGCAATTCTGCGCTGCCCGGAACCTATGTGACGGTCGATCAAGCGGTTGAGGAAGCTGATGCGGTGATCATGCTTCGTATACAACACGAGCGTCACCAACACACCATGAAGATGAGCAAAGAACAATACCACGCGCGTTACGGACTCACGCAAGACCGTGCACTGCGAATGAAACCGGATAGTATTATTATGCATCCGGGACCGATCAACCGTGGCGTAGAGATGGATGATGCACTGGTTGAATGCAGCCGCTCCCGATACTTTAAGCAGATTCGAAACGGTGTATCCGCGCGTATGGCTGCGTTAGAGTGGACGCTCAACAGCACTGCCACTTCACGGCATGCTGAACGCGTCCCTGAAATGCTTTAAGTGGTCATTGAAACAAAGACCTCTGAGTTCGTTATTCGAAAGGAGTACAATTCATTGAAAAGACAGTTGGTTTTGGAAAATGGTGCATCATTTATCGGTGAAGGATTTGGAAGCAGCTCTGAAATGAAAGGCGAAGTCGTCTTTAATACAGGAATGACCGGTTATCAGGAATTAATTACTGATCCGTCTTACTGTGGTCAGATTGTGACCATGACCTATCCGCTCATCGGCAACTACGGGATTAATCGCTCAGATAACGAATCAGCACGACCAAGCATCTCAGGGCTTATTGTAAAGGAAGTATCAAAGACGCCTTCTCATTGGCAAAAGGAAAAATCATTGAGCGAGTGGCTGGATGAGTATGATGTTCCAGGCATTGAGGGAATTGATACAAGAAAATTAACCAAGATCATTCGCGAGCATGGTACATTACGCGGAAAAATTGTTTCTGCGGATGCAGATCCGTCAGCTGTAGCAGAACAATTGAAAAAATGGCCGCTCCCGACCGATCAAATCAGTCGTGTATCAACAAAATCAGCATACGTGGCACCTGGGTCAGGTGCACGGGTCGTTCTCGTTGATTTTGGCGCAAAACAAGGGATCCTTCGCGAGTGTATCAAGCGTAATCTTGATGTGATCATTGTTCCTTATCAAACCTCAGCTCACGATATTCTTAAGTTAAATCCTGACGGTGTGCTTTTAAGCAACGGACCTGGAGATCCTAAGGAAGTTCCCGAAGCGATTGATACTGTTCATGAACTACTCGGGAAAGTCCCGCTTTTTGGAATCTGTCTCGGTCATCAGCTGTTTGCACTAGCCTCGGGTGCAAACACAGTGAAAATGCGTTTTGGACATCGCGGTGTCAATCATCCGGTTAAGAATCTTCGATCTGGAAAATTTGTGATCACCTCACAAAATCACGGATTCACCGTAGAACCTGAATCTCTTGTCGGCACTGATTTGGAAATTACCCATCGCGCCATCAATGACGGTACGATTGAAGGACTTCGCCACACAAAATATCCGGCATTCAGCGTCCAGTACCATCCAGAAGCATCACCAGGGCCGGACGACAGCCAAGACCTATTTGATGAATTTCTCAGCATGATCGAATCGAACAAGAAAGAGGGTGCTTCGCTTGCCTAAGCGTACAGATATAAAAAAAGTACTGGTCATTGGGTCCGGGCCGATTATCATCGGACAAGCTGCAGAATTTGATTATTCAGGAACACAAGCGTGTCAATCATTAAGAGAAGAAGGCTTTGAAGTTGTTCTCGTCAATTCGAATCCAGCGACGATTATGACGGATACTGACATTGCTGACCGTGTCTACATTGAACCGCTGACGGTTGAATTTGTAAGTAAAATTATTCGGAAAGAACACCCGGATGGACTGCTAGCCACATTAGGCGGCCAAACCGGATTAAATCTTGCCGTTCAGCTGCATCAAACCGGTATCCTAGATGAACTGCATGTCCAACTGCTTGGTACCAATCTCGAAAGCATCGAACAGGCGGAGGATCGCGAGAAATTCCGCAATCTGATGATTGCGCTTGGTGAACCGGTTCCGCCAAGTGAGATTGTTACGAGCCTTGAAGAAGCACGGACTTTCGTTGAGAAGGTGAAGCTTCCGGTGATCATCCGCCCGGCATTTACACTAGGCGGTACAGGCGGCGGAATTGCGACGACCGATGAAGAACTCAATACGATTGCAGAAAATGGATTAAAGCTGAGCCCGGTTCATCAAGTCTTAATTGAGAAGAGCATTGCCGGTTACAAAGAAATCGAATTTGAAGTGATGCGGGATGCAAATGACGGCGCAATAGCCGTCTGCCACATGGAAAATATTGATCCTGTAGGGATTCATACGGGGGATTCGATCGTTACTGCGCCTTGCCAGACATTGAGCGATCGCGATTTGCAGCACTTAAGAAGTGTATCGCTAAAGATTGTGCGTGCTTTGAAAATCGAAGGCGGGTGCAATGTACAGCTTGCTCAAGATCCCAGCAGCGACCGCTATTACATTATTGAAGTCAATCCACGCGTCAGCCGTTCTTCGGCACTCGCTTCTAAAGCGACAGGGTACCCGATCGCCAAAGTCGCAGCAAAAATTGCCGCCGGCTATCATCTCGACGAAATCAAGAATGCGGTGACCGGAACGACCTATGCGAGCTTCGAACCAACCTTGGATTATGTTGTGACCAAAATTCCGCGCTGGCCATTTGATAAATTTGATGATGCAAAACGAACCCTCGGTACACAGATGAAAGCGACCGGTGAAGTGCTTGCCATGGGGCGCAACTTTGAAGAATCGATTTTAAAGGCGGTCCGTTCACTTGAAAACGGTACGCTACATCTGGAACTGAAAGAAACCGACGAAATGAGCATGGAAGACTTGTTCAATATCATCAAGAAAAAAGATGATCGCAGACTGTTTCTCATTGCAGAAGCATTGAGGCGCGGTGCCGATATTGAAGAAATTTGGGCGTGCACGCATATTGATCGCTTCTTCCTCAGCAAAATCGCCAACATCGTCGCGCTTGAAGGGCAGCTTAAAGAAGCTCCTTATGATGAACGAGTGCTGCGTCTGGCAAAAGAACACGGTTTTTCCGATTGGAAAATCGCTCAGTGCTGGAAAGTAACGGAAACAGCGATTACAAAGTGGCGTAAAGAACACCGCATTATTCCTGTATACAAGATGGTGGATACTTGTGCCGGCGAATTTGAGTCGGAAACCCCTTATTATTACAGCAGCTACGAAGATGAAAATGAATCGCTTGTTTCGAAAAGGGAAAGTGTGATTGTGCTCGGCTCGGGACCGATTCGGATTGGGCAAGGAGTCGAGTTTGATTACGCGACGGTGCATGCGGTCTGGGCAATTAAAGAACAAGGCTACGAAGCAATTATGATCAACAACAATCCGGAAACCGTTTCGACCGACTTCAGTGTTTCCGATAAACTGTACGTTGAACCACTGACCCTTGAAGATGTCATGAACGTGATCGATTTGGAAAAACCGAAGGGCGTCGTTGTCCAATTCGGCGGCCAGACGGCCATCAATCTTGCATCAGGTTTAGCAGCCAATGGTGTAAAGATTCTTGGAACGACCTTAGATGCGATGGATCAGGCTGAAGACCGTGATCGGTTTGAACAATTACTGCTTAAGCTGAATGTCGATCATCCTGCCGGAAATACGGCATTTTCCACAGAAGAAGCGGTAAAAATCGCTAATAAGCTCGACTACCCGGTACTGGTGCGTCCTTCTTATGTGCTGGGTGGCCGCGCGATGGAAATCGTTTATAACGAAACCTCGCTTAAGCATTATATGGATCATGCCGTTTTGATAAATCCGGATCATCCGGTACTGGTTGACCGCTACCTTGTTGGCACAGAAATAGAGCTTGATGCATTGTCGGATGGTGAGAACGTCTATATCCCCGGCATCATGGAACATATCGAACGTGCCGGTGTACACTCCGGAGACTCGATTGCCGTTTATCCGACGCAAACATTGAGTGAGGCTGTGAAGCAAGAAGTCATCGATACAGCGATTAAAATCGCACGCGGCTTAAAGGTTGTCGGTATGCTAAACATACAGTTTGTCATTCACAAAGCGCATGTGTACGTCATTGAAGTGAATCCGCGTGCCAGCCGTACCGTTCCATTCTTAAGCAAAATTACCGGAGTACCAATGGCCAAGGTGGCGACCAAACTGATTCTCGGCGAAACGCTGAAATCGCTTGGCTATAAGACGGGGATTCATCCGCAACCGCAGCGGGGCGTGTTTGTAAAAGTACCGGTATTCTCTTTTGCAAAATTGCGCAGGGTTGATGTGACGCTCGGTCCTGAAATGAAGTCAACCGGTGAAGTAATGGGTCAGGACGTAACTCTCGAAAAAGCATTGTACAAAGGATTGCTGGCCAGCGGAATGACGATTCCGTCGCATGGATCGGTGTTGTTTACGATTGCCGACAAAGATAAAGAAGAAGCGTTGGCATTGGTTAAACGCTTCTATGATATTGGTTACAACATCTTGGCAACGGAAGGCACCGCTGCTCTGATTTCTGAACGGCATCTACCGGTGACCGCTGTCAATAAAATTGGCGGGGAAGCGCCGAATCTGCTGGACGTCATCCGCCATGGCGGTGCGCAATTTGTCGTGAACACCTTGACGCGCGGCTCGCGTCCGGCGCGGGACGGATTCCGAATCCGGCGCGAGTCTGTTGAAAACGGTGTGGTTTGTCTCACATCGCTGGATACAACTGAGGCTCTGCTGACGGTTCTTGAATCGCTCGCGTTTCAAACCGAGTGTATGCCGCAGATGGAAGACCATACGGCATCGAAGAGAATCGAACAAAAAGCGGGTGTCGGCGAATGATACAGGAAGACATGCGCGTTATGACGCATGAAGAAATAGCGGATCATATTTTTGAATTAAAGCTACAAGGGCAAATGGTTCAGCAGATCACTGAGCCGGGTCAGTTTGTTCACGTTCGGATCAGTGGAAAAACCGATGCTGTAGCACCGCTTTTGCGGCGGCCGATCAGCATTTGTTCGGCAGATTTAAAAAGCGGCACGCTGACACTGATTTACCGAAGCGGCGGTTTAGGGACCGGAACCGAGCTTTTGACACATGCGCAAATTGGCGATACCGTGGATGTGCTCGGACCGCTTGGACATGGATTTCCTGTCTCGGAAGCACCGACGCCGGCTCGCGCACTGATCGTCGGCGGGGGTGTCGGTGTTCCACCGCTTTACGGGTTATCTCAAGCATTGGCAAAACGTGGCATCCAGGTTACCCATGTGCTCGGCTTTCGTTCGGCAAAAGATGTTTTTTATCAAACGGATTTTGAAGAATTGGGCAAAACGTTTGTGATGACTGAAGACGGAACCTACGGGAGATGCGGCCGCGTCACCGACCTACTTGAGACGGTTCCATTTGACATTGCTTATGCATGCGGACCGACACCAATGCTGCGTGCTCTAGAACAAACAATTATCGACAAACCGCTGTTTGTTTCACTCGAACAGCGCATGGCCTGCGGCATTGGTGCATGTATGGCCTGCGTCACGCAGACAACGGATCCGAACGACGCTAAAGGATACCGGCGCGTTTGCTGTGATGGCCCGGTCTTCAAAGCAAGGGAGGTCGAATTATGATAGAAGTTCACTTGCCTGGACTCGATTTGAAGAATCCGGTCATGCCCGCATCCGGCTGCTTTGCCTTTGGTGCTGAATACGGCGCGCTCTATGATTTGAATGAATTGGGCGCGGTGACGATTAAAGCGGCAACTTTGCAACCACGTTTCGGCAATTCAACACCACGCGTTGCTGAAACGCCTAGTGGGATGTTGAACGCAATCGGTTTGCAGAATCCAGGGGCAGATCAGATCATTAAAAATGAGCTTCCTCGACTGGAAAAACAAAAGGTGCCGGTGCTTGCCAACATTGCTGGCAGCGAAGTTGACGATTATGTAGCGACGGCGAAAAAGATATCGCGGCATCCGGCGGTTAATGCGTTGGAACTGAACATCTCCTGTCCAAACGTCAAACACGGCGGCATTCAATTTGGAACGGTGCCTGAGGTTGCCGCAGAACTGACCTATAAAGTAAAAGCAGTATCGGAGAAACCGGTATATGTGAAGCTCTCTCCAAATGTTACAGATATTGTCGCGATGGCGAAAGCCGTGGAAGCAGCGGGAGCCGATGGATTATCCATGATCAATACGCTACTTGGCATGCGCATCGATTTGCACACTCAAAAGCCGGTGCTCGCTAACTTAACCGGAGGATTGAGCGGACCGGCAATTAAACCGGTCGCGATTCGTATGATCTACGAGGTCAGCCAAAAAGTGACGATTCCAATCATCGGTATGGGTGGCATTCAGAATGCCGATGATGTCATTGAATTCTTCCTGGCAGGAGCAAGCGCAGTCGCAGTAGGGACAGCGAATTTTGTCGATCCTTTTGTCTGCCCGAAAATTATTAAAGAGCTGCCTGAAAAACTGAATACAATGGGTGTTACCGATATAAATGAAATCATTGGAAGGAGTTGGAAGAAATGAATGAGGAAAAAAAGCTGATCGTTGCTTTGGATGTGGCATCGAATGATGAGATGTTACAGATGCTCAAGAAGATCCATCGTCCCGGCTGCTATGTTAAGGTGGGCATGGAACTTTATCTTCAAAATGGTGCGGACATCGTTCGTATACTCAAATCAGAAGGCTATTCGGTTTTTCTAGATTTGAAACTGCATGACATCCCTCATACGGTTTATCGGGCGATGAAGGGGCTGGCCCGTCTTGGAGCGGACATGATTAATGTCCATGCCGCAGGAGGCGCCGAAATGATGCGCGCAGCTGCTGAAGGACTCGGCGAAGGCGCACGATCAGGCCGTCCGATCTGCCTTGCCGTCACACAGTTGACGAGCACCGATCAGACAATGCTTGAAAACGAACTGTTAATTAAACGACCGATGGATGAGGTCATCACTCAGTATGCATCACTTGCCTATTCTTCCGGAATGGACGGTGTTGTCTGCTCGGCTTGGGAAGCACAAAAGATAAAGAATCAAACTTCTCCCGAGTTTCTCGCGGTGACACCGGGCATTCGATTGACCGATGATGATGCAGGCGATCAAAAGCGCGTCGCTTCGCCAGCACAAGCGCGCGCACTGGGAAGTGATTTTATTGTAGTCGGCCGGAGCATAACAGCTGCTCCTGATCCGGCACAAGCTTACGAACGGGTACTTAATGATTGGGGGAAACAAACATGGACTACAACAAATTAATCGCAGAACAGCTTCTAAAAATAAATGCAGTGGTGCTGAGCCCGGAAGATCCATTTACTTGGGCATCCGGCATCAAATCACCGGTATACTGCGACAATCGACTGACACTGGCTTACCCAGACGTTCGCGGCGATGTGATCGATGCATTTGTGGCACTCATTAAAGAGAATTATCCGGATGCAGAAGTGATTGCCGGAACAGCAACGGCAGGAATCCCGCATGCGGCACTGATTGCTGAAAAAATGAATCTGCCGATGGCTTATATTCGTTCTTCAGCAAAATCACATGGACGAAAAAAGCAAATTGAAGGAATCATTAATCCGGGGCAGAAAGTCGTTGTCATTGATGATCTGATTTCAACCGGCGGAAGTGTATTAACCGCAGTTCAAGCGGTTGAAGCAGCGGAAGCAGAAGTACTTGGCGTTGCCGCTATTTTTACATATCAATTACCGCAAGCAACCATTAATTTTGAAAATGAGGACGTAGCATTAAATACACTTACCGATTTTGATACGTTGATTCATCTGGCTGAGGAACAGGGCAAGATCAGCGGTGCACAGCTTGAACAGCTTAAACTGTGGTATGCGGATCCAACATCAGAAGATTGGCGCGCGCAAAAGAAATAAAGGAAACATATAAGATTTATATTCTCGTTAGGAGCCTCTCTTCATTAGAGGCTCTTTTTTTACAAGAAAAGAAAGTTTAGGTTGTGCCTTGCTGGTATGATGATCAGTCATATAAGGTGCTGATTCCCGGTTCGTACTGTACGGTTGGGCGATCAGGTAAGCGCCCAATCTGAGAAATAGACGGAAAAATTCCGCTTAATTAGAAAATGAATGAAAAAATTGCTTAAATAGACGGAGAAATCCCGCTTATCGAATCGAAAAACGTGAAAATGGAGGGTTTTTCTGTGCATAAGCGGAAAAATTACCCTTATGTACCTGTGAAACAAGTGCCAGGATACAAATAACCGGAAAATCTCCGCTTATTTACTCTCGCCAGATTTAATTAAAGACTCATAAGACGGACGAACAGAGAACGTATTTGACTTTGTGTAAATGGTAATACTTACCTCTAAAAGGAGCTGACCATTTATGCAAAACTACCGTTACTACGGTGACATGACGATTCGTGAACTTGCCAGCCAATGTGAAAGTGTCGATGATATTCAAACGATGATTCGAGACCTTTTTAAGGACACTCTCCAGATTATTTTTGAGGCTGAGATGGAGCACCATCTTGGCTATTCAAAGCATGCTGTAGATGGTATTCACTCGGGAAACAGCCGGAATGGTTACAGTAAGAAGACCATCAAATCCAAGTTTGGAACCACGACTCTAGATGTTCCAAGGGACCGAAATGGGAAGTTTGAGCCACAGATTATCAAGAAGCACGAGACAGCTTTAAACGGGCTTGATCATCAAATTATTGCTCTTTATGCTAAGGGAATGTCGACCCGAGATATCGAGGATCATATGCGTGATATTTACGGAATCAGCGTTTCACCTGCCATGGTGAGCAAGGTTACAGATAAGATCATTCCAGCCATCTATGATTGGCATTCTCGCCCCTTGGAGAGGGTCTACACGATCGTTTATTTAGACGCCATCCATTTCAAAGTGAAGCAGGATCATCGCATTATTAATAAGGCTGCGTATACAGTCCTTGGCATCAATACCGAAGGGATGAAAGACATACTCGGCATTTGGGTCGGCGAGAATGAGAGCGCCAGCTTCTGGCTCAGTGTATGCAATGACCTGAAGAGTCGCGGTATCGAAGACATCCTAATTGCTTGTAAAGACGGGCTTTCCGGCTTCTCCGAAGCCATTAATACCGTCTTTCCACAGACACGTATTCAGCTCTGTGTGATCCATCAATTACGCAACAGTGTCAAATATATTCCCACGAAAAACCGTAGGGTTTTTCTTGAGGATATGAAAAAAGTTTACAAGGCTTTTACGCTTGATCAAGCCAAACTTGCGTTTGAAGATGTTAAGAATAATTGGGCTGATAAATATCCTAGAGTCATTGATTCCTGGGAAACCAACTGGATGGAACTGACCGCTTATTTCGAGTATCCACCTGCAATACGTAAGATGATCTACACGACGAATACAGTCGAAGGGTTCCATCGTCAACTTAGAAAAGTAACCAAATCAAAAAATGCTTATCCGACCGATGACTCCCTAAGAAAAATTATCTATCTGGCAACCATGGATATTACGAAGAAGTGGAACAACCCCATTCCCGGATGGATCGAATGCAAAGCGCAACTTGAGATCATGTTTGGGGATCGCTTTACGAGTGGCTATCCAGACAAGGATTTATGACGTTTGAGTTTAACGCTTTAAGTTCTCCTAAAAAAGGGCAAAATAAAAGAAGAGAGTGATTCTCTCCCCTTTTTCAGCTGAACCCTGACAGGTGCTCGAGTTGCTCTCCAGCAGCGCTCTATCCCCCTGTCAGGTAAGAGCAATAACAGTTTTAACTGTATTCAGGAAATCATTCATTTACACAAAATAAATTACATTCCCGACGAACACCATTTTTCGCCTCGATTCTGTTCCAGGTAACGAACGAATGTGATTTCTGATCAGGCAAAAGACAGTGCATCAAACGTGCAGCCGAAGTGTCCATTTAAGCACAAGGTTGATGATTCAAAACCGCATTTGGAGTAAGCGAACCACCCATTCACTCGGGTGGTTTTGAATGACGTGCGGATTGATGCGTGACCGCGCATCAAAATATGCGGACTTATCGATAAAGTATGCGGGTTTTCCTCGTGAAAAATAGATTACAATAAACGAAAAAGAACGGAAGGTACTGATAGTGAACCATTTAAAACGCCTCCTCATTCTATTTCTCATGCTCACCCTTTATTATTTCTCGCTGAACAATTATGTTGGTCTGCATTCGTTTATTGATTTTTCTAACAGTATGCTTGCAGCAACCATTATTTTCACACTTCTCTTCTTGTTCATTAACGGACTGACGATTTACTGTTATCGCTCCTGGAGGCAATGCTGGAAATGGCTGATTTGCCTAATTCTATCCGCGATTCCCTATGTTAACTGGCTATATGTTTATCCCTGGACAGCTACTCAAACCTATCCATTCTTCATAAATTACCTGGCAAAGCAAGGATTTTCCACCGCAGACATTGCCAGATACAGGGCATTTCCGGATCTGAAAATGGGCGGTTATTATTATGAGATCCACTTTAAAAAGGACAGCAAATATACCTATAGTTATAACCTTGATACACATGACTTTCTGCTTTTTTCTGTTTTTAAGGATAGCGACTTTAGGAATTATAAAGATGCAAAAATTCGTGAAGTCTACAATGAAAAAGAATTCATGCGATTAAAGAAAGATTCGATTGCAGAAGCGAAGGATTACAGAAAATGGACAAAAGATCCGGATCGAACCCGGCGTGGACCTCGATCCTTGAAATTCCAAGATGGACAAAAAGACTCTCTTGTTTCTGTGCACGATCAAAATCCATGGTCATCCATGAATGCGTTGAAGGTGTCGCTGGCATCAATCTTAGCTTACGTCGCCAATATCGAAATTGACTGAGTGAAATTCCTTGTGTCGAACACCATTCTTTGCCGTTCTGTTCACTTTTCTCAAAATCTTTCATGCGCTCTTGCCAAAGATTTTGTAACTCGATACGCGTCATGGATCATCCTCCAGATCATTTGATAGAGGCATTATCGCATGCTTGACTGATCAAGAGAAGGTGTCCATTATTTGACGCTTACGGTTCACCCAGGAAGCATGAATCGGTGTATAGTGAAATTCAAACTTATTGTCATGAGCGGCATTAAAGGTTGTTCAGCGTTTTGTGGGATCGTCGTGGTGGATGTTAAGATTATCCCAGACAATCTTGATTTTTTGATAGGTTTTATAGCGTTCAGCCAAGGTTTCCATGAAAAGCCAGAAGATCCTCGGCTTTGTGCGTCTGGCCGCACTGAGCCGTGACTTGACCGTCGCCGATAGAAAAATCCGGCAATCAGAGCCTGAGTGCCATGGCGGATATATTCATGCTCCTCGAGCTTCTATTATTTTTCAAGAGTTATGACAATATTTTTAATAGCACTGTCTACATTCTTTTTAACTTCATCATAGGAATCTCCTGTCACAAGAACTTGTGCCAATCTACCAAAACTATCTTTTTGTCCGGAAGAATATTGCCCTTCTGTGACAAATATTTTATAATCGTATACTTTGTTTTTTTTGAAGCCATTTTCATCTATAGATATTTTTTTTACGAGCCCCTGTTGTGGCGAAATGAAGCCAACAGCAGCATACCTGGAATAAGGATATAGTATAACTGGAATATCATTTAATACTTTTTTTCCTAATAATCCAAACAAAATTTTTTCTAAAATGTTGTTATTAGATATTGTTTTGTATAAATCAGTAATCATATCGCCTCCCACTCTAGGTTGGCTCTCTACTATTCTTGGCCCCTTATCTGTTACAATAACCTCTGTGTGAGCGGGTCCCTCAGAAAATGAAATAGTATCAAGAAAGCTTTTTACATATTTAATTATTGTATTGGTAAGTTCTAGACTCAGTGGGGCTGGGACGATATGTCTAGATTCTATAAAATTTTCGTCTTTTGATTTTTCTGTTATTCCAAATATTTTATGAGCTCCGTTTTCAGAATATGATTCAACACTGTACTCAAGGCCCTCCAGGTATTCTTCTAAAAAATACTGTTGGTTAGGATATTTAGTAACCATTTCTTCGTATATTACCTTACAATCGGTCTTAGAAGTTACCTTTATAATAGACTTACTCCCTTCGCCATTTACAGGTTTAATTATGAAATTCTGATTTATATTCTTTTTAAAGTTTACGATGTCTTCAAAAGATTTGATTTTTTTCGATTGAACGTATTCAAATTGCTTGCTAGCCAAGAATTCCCTCATCTTTAATTTGTCATTTAATAGAGAGAGAGTTAACTTATTGTAAGGATAATGAATTCCTAATTCATAACAAATTTCTACAGCAATATTTTGAAGGTTATCATCTAGGGTAATAACAAAGTCGATTTTTTTTATTGAGTTCAATTTTTTAGCAAAATCGACCCAAGAACTTTTTTTGTCATCTGTATTAAAGGTAAAAACTCTAGTGTATAATTTATTATAATATTTCTTAATCTTATTAGTGTAGTTCATGATGCTAATTTCAAATTCGTTGGAATTTTTTATCAGTTTGTGCGCGGTTGAATATCCTCCTAAAACTAAAACATGTTTCATAATTCCCACTCCATTCTTTACAAATTTAGAACTCTAAACAAAGAAACCGACCTTTGAGTTTGTATGTGCTTTTACCAGTAATCCTTCATGTTGCTTTTTTGGATAGATAGATTTAGTCAAAGTTTTCCAACTTAGTCATAATAACTTACATTCTCAAAATGTATAACATGGAATCTTTAAAATCTGATAAAATAGCCATCTGTACCAATTTTGTATACTCGTTCTACATCACTGTTTATAACGATTTGCATAGGTTACACTTAGTTGGACAGAGAAATTAAGGTCATGTACACTTGGTTCAAATAGACCAAGGGAGAAAAGGATCATGAAACGAGAACGGAGAACCTTCTCAAAAGAGTTCAAAGAACAAATTGTCAGTCTGCATGCTTCAGGGAAAACCTCGACAGGAGATCATTAAGGAATATGACCTAATGCCTTCGGCCTTTGATAAATGGATACACCAGTCCGAGAGAAGTGGTTCCTTTAAAGAAAAAGATAATCGAACTCCTGGGCAAGAGGAGATCGTTCATCATCGGAAAGAAAATCAGACGCTCAGGATGGAAAATGACATTTTAAAACAAGCCGCACGGGTCTCGGGACGAAAGTAGATGTGATTCGTCAGAACCGTCACAAATACTCAGTATCAGCAATGTGCGACGTCCTACCAATAGCTCGAAGTACGTATTATTACGAAGCCCAATTCCGTGATCAG
Organism: Sporolactobacillus inulinus; assembly: GCF_006539285.1. GTDB lineage: Bacteria > Bacillota > Bacilli > Bacillales > Sporolactobacillaceae > Sporolactobacillus > Sporolactobacillus inulinus. The sequence goes on along the minus strand of NZ_BJMS01000019.1, from coordinate 7,377 downwards.
GAAGAGCACTGATGATCATCCCAGAGACGCGTGATCATTTTTCATCGTCATACCCTTTGTCCAGCATCGCTGCCTGAGCTTTAACCAGCTTTTCCGGATGCGCCGTCTTCAACTGATCAATCATTTTGTGAGCCGTCGTGATGTCCGAGGACGAGGCGCGTGTCACCAAATAGTCGATCGGCAACTCCGTTTCCGCATCGATAATCAGGTGCAACTTATAACCAAACCACTTTACGAGCTTTTCCATAGCTTTCCGTCTGTGCACCAATGCCCTGATAGGATTTCTTACTGTGATCGGCGTCGCTGTCGGAGCTAGCGTCGCCGTCCGCTCCGTTTTTCCGGACAAAAGAAGCGATCGGCTTACTATCGATGACCAGATGCGCGCCAAACGCAGGAAACAGATGATAACAGTCCGCGACCAACTGCTCAAAAAGATCGGTGATTGTCTCTTGGTCTCGAGTCGGCTTTTTCGTGAATCGGGTGTAAACCGCTGCAGAAGGTACCTGGTCTTCCTCAAAACCGCACAACCAACGGAGCTGAGCATTACGGGACAACTCTCGGCGCAGGCTCTCGATTGATAGGTGCTGAAAAACAATCCCGGCCAGAAAAGAGTTCCAAACGGCGCGGATCGGGTAATCATTACATCCGTTTTTTCGCTCGTCTTCCCATTGGGACACGAGTTTTTCATCAGGCAGATAATCAAGCACCAGCCGCAGGCGTTCTAAATCGCCCATCACGTTAAAATCGATCCATGAAAACAGATTAGTCTGTGGTATAATTGCCATAAAAGATGCCTTCCTTCATGTAAAATTTGTTCGCAACATTATTTTACCATACTGGGAATCAGGCATCTTTTTTTCTATGGATTTTTATGGGAGGAAAAGGAACGTTTTCCCCTCTTGTACACGTGAAAGCCGCATGAGTGTGCGATTAAACTGGGAGAAGGTTATTTTTAGCCCTCGCGTCGGTCCAATACTGACGCGGCTCTTCAGACATCGAAAATAGCTCTGATAAAAAAGGCGAGCAGGTGTCACGACGACGGATTGGGCGCATCATGAAGGAGCAGGGATTGGTCTCGAAGTATACGATCGCTCAATTTAAGCCCCAATCCCAAAGGATGTAATGAATCTCCAGTCGGAAATACGTTGAATCGTCAATTCCATCAGGAGCAAGAACTGAAGGTTGTGGTCAGCGATTTCACCTATGACCGGGTTCAACAAAGCTGGCATTATATCTGCATGCTTGTCGATTTATATAATCGTGAGATTAGTGGGTATAGTTCAGAACCCAATAAAGATGCGGCATTAGTCCATCGTGTCTTTGCCACTGTTAAAAGTGATCTCAACCGTTTGGAGTTATTCCATACGGATAGAGGAAATAAGTTTAAGAACCAGCTCATTGATGACCGATCCTTGAGCCACAAAGGGGCTCCTTATGATAACGCCGTCGCAGAAGCCGCATTCAAGATCATCAAAACAGAGTTTGTCAGTCACCAAGTTTTTCCTAGCCAACAAATACTTGATCTTGAATTATTTGATTATGTGAACTGGTTTAACAACATCCGAATACATGGTTCACTCGATTACCTAACACCAACAGAATACAAGTTGACACACCCTTAAAATTTTGTTTGATTAAGTGTTGACATACCAATTGGTTTAAAGTGAATATGGCATTAAATTTAGTTTTCTACTATTACATCGTGACAGAGTCCAAGATGCAGGATAATTCAATAATAATACACTGTGACCTTTATAATAGCCCTATAATGATACAATTACAACATAGGTGGTGGAATTGTATGAATAGAAAATTAATTTTCGACATCTTAAAGAAAAATGCTGAAAAAAAACCCAATAAAATCTTGGTCTATTCCAAAAATGGTGAGCAAACTTATAATCAATTTTTAAACGAAATTAATTGCATGGCTAGTCAGATATTAAAAAGCTTTTCTAAAGATAATAAAATTATTGCAATTAGAATCAATGACAATGTACAAGTAACAAAGTTAATTTTCTCGTTATGGCTTGCGGGCAAGACTGTTTTACCGTTACCTAAACAGATTCCGTTTGAAAAAGCCATTAAAATATATAGCAAAATTAAACCATGCGCAGTTATAACTGATTTTGAATATTCATTTCCTTCTGCTTTCAGCATTGATAAACTACAATATTCAGACTCTAATCTGATGCCAAATTTAAAATATAGAGACGATGATGTTTTAGTAATTTTGATGACTTCAGGAACCACTGGCGATCCCAAAGGGTGCATTTTAACGGATAATGCACTTATTAGTAGATTTTTTCATTTAATTGATGTCATAAATTTTCAAGAAGAAGATAATTATCTGTTTTCAGCTAATTATTCATTTGATGCTGCCTATTGTCAATTGTTGGGATGGGTTTTTAGTGGTGGTAGTTTAACAATATTAGATGAGTCTGATAGTTTTTTAAAAATTCCTGAGTACTTGGAAAGATATGGGGTAACGCATTATTTAACTTCACCAAGCATACTAACGAGAATATTTACCACAATCATTAATAATAATAAATTTTTAAAACTAAAACATCTTTTAGTGGGTGGAGAAAAGTTCCCGCTTTCAATAGCTGATATGTATAGACAAAATGAAGTGAACTTTGATTTATGGAATGTATATGGACCAACTGAGGACTCAGTTGGCGTCACCGCATATAAAATTATTAAAGAACAATTAAAAGAAATCCCTATAGGAAAACCCTTACCAAATGTAATTGTTGAAATAATGGATGAAAATAAAAATATAATACAAAAAGAAAATACTATTGGAGAGATTATTCTAGCAGGTGAAGGACTTTTTTCAGGATATTATAAGGAACCCATTTTAACAAAGAGAAAAATGATTAATATATTCGGCAAAGAATATTACAGAACTGGTGACTATGGAGAAAAAAGGAGTGGTAACTACTATTTTTGTGGCAGAATAGATGGTCAGATGAAAATTCATGGAGTTCGTGTGGAAGCAGAGGAAATAGAAAAAAATATTCTTACCCACATCAATCAAGTAAAAAATGTGGTTGTAAAGCAAATAAACGTTAAAGGGAAAGATATTCTAGTAGCTTTTTATATTATTAAAACTGGCCTACGTGTTGCTCCGCAGGAGATACAAAAAAAACTCATTGCTCATTTAGAGGCAACATTAGTTCCTAAGCTTTTTATAAAAATTGAGGATTTTCCTATTAATAAAAACGGTAAAATAGACAATGAAAAGCTTGAACATCTAGCTGTAGAATATTCGGAAAATAACCCTAAAAGTTTGAAAAATGAAGATGATAAAATTGAAATAAAATTAAAAAGAATTTGGGGAAAAATACTAAAGGTAAAGATCACCAGTGACAGTCATTTTTTCTTACTAGGCGGTGATTCTCTTGATTCAGTGATCATGTTGTCTGAAGTTGCTGACGATATTGGTTATAAAATTAAATTAGATCAGCTTTATGCAAGACCAATTTTCGGAGAATTTCTCGAATTTATAAAAAAAGGAATTAATGAAGATTTAGAAAAAAATGATGACTTTGATTTTCAATGGGAAAAAATTGGAATAAATTTATTCCAAAAAGATGATGAAAAGATAATATATTGTTCTACATTGAATGAATTGCAACTATTAGAAATACTGAACAATCAGCTAAGTGATCATATGCAAAAAGTTGATAATATAATAGTTGATGGCAATAAGGCGGAAATGTTTAATCAACACCAAATAAGTAAATTCCACAAAAAATTTCCTCTTTTTAGTAGACAAGAATTTTTTCTATCTAAAAATTTTTGGGGCGTGAATAGCGTTAATATTAATCTTGAAAAACCAAATTATTGGAAAATTATATTGGTTTGGAACGCCATTATTAAAGAGCAACAATTATTAAGGTGCAAAATTCAACAAGATCAATTTGTAGAAAATGTAGATATGAGAATGATTTTTTGTAATTATCTTTTCATTGATGAGATGCATCAATCAGGAAACGAAGTAGCTAAAATTGAAAGAAGAATTAAAAAGGATATACAAAATAATGCGCAAAATAATCTGTTATATCGAATATCAATTAATCGTAAATCTTTTAAGAAAGGCAGTACTACGCTATTTATCAGTCACTTAATTGCGGATGCATTTTCTTTAAATCAGATAAAAATGGATTTCATAAGAAAATATGAAAATAACAGTTACGAAATCAATAATATTCCATCCTACTCTTCTTTCATTAATGAAGCTATTTCTTGCAATAACGAAAATACTCTGAACAGCTTTATTGGGTCTGGATATTTTAGAAAAATTAAAAAATATCAAAAATTTTGTAGCGATAGCTTTGTATATGATATCAATCAAGGGATAAAAAAAATGATAATTCCGCTTGATAAAATCAATAAAGATAATAAAATTAATGAATTATTTGATTGTATCGCTTCAGTAGTATCAAGAAAAACAAAGTGTTTCAAGCATGTATTTCAAGTTATTAAGGATGGAAGAAAATTCAATGGGATAAACTATAGAAAAACATTATCAGATTTTCATTGCAATATATATACAGCTTTTGATACAAAAAAAATGAAAAATCTTTATTCATTAAGTGAACAGAATTATATTGAACAATATATTAATAATGGATACCATATAGACTATTTGCAAACATCATCTAATATTGCTAATAAAGAACAGTTAATGTGTCTTGAAAAAATTCACTATAACATAAATTATTTAGGAGTACTTTATTCGAACGAAATTGAAAAAATGGAAGATAAATTAAGAATGGCCCAGCGTAGCCTTTTTAAATTAAATCCGGAAAAAATAAGATTTACCTGTTTTATTTGTGAACAAAATGGATATATATATTCACTTGGTGGCTTAGATATGGGGGAGGATATTTTATGAATAAAACCCCCTTGTTTTTAGTTCTGAATATTGAATCACATCGAACCCCAGAAGAAAATTTAGGTATATATTATTTGCAGGCTGCTTTAAAAAACATAGGGGTTCAAAGTAATTACGTTGACCTGTGGTTAGAAAATCTAAACACATATAATCTCATATCAAACTTTGATTTTAGTTCAACTCTTTTTGTTGGAGTATCTGGATGCCTGAGCAATATAAAAGAGATTAAAGTATTAAGAGAAACTTTACCAGAACATATTCCATTAGTTGTCGGAGGATATGGAGGAACATTTGATTATGAAAGTTTATTACAAATTGGGTGTGACTTAGTAATGATTGGGGAAGGAGATAAAGCGATTGTTGATGTATATGAATTTTATGTTGGGAAGAGAGTTAAAAAGGACATTCATAATGTAGCTTTTTTTGATGAAAATAACTTGATTATTGCTCCACAGTATCCGGCTGGAAGATTAGATGATTTACCTAATATCCACGAGAGAAAATACCTATCAATGATATTGAAGAAGAAGGCAAGTACAAATGTAATATCATCAAAAGGATGTTATGGATTTTGTACATTTTGTTCAATTTCAAAATTTTATTGCACACAAAAATGGCGATGTATGAGCTTGGATAGTATTTTTTCAGTGTTAGTATACTTGTATAATAAAGGTGCAAGGGTGTTTAAATTTGTTGATGATAGTTTTTTAGAGGGAGACAGAGATGAACATTGGGCTAAACGATTTTTGGAATTCAGAAATAATCGAGAACTAAACGAACTATTATTTAGAATATCTTTGAGAGCGGATCAAGTGTCGGAGGAAAAAATAAAATATTTAGCAGAGGCAGGTTTATTTGCTGTATCTTGTGGAATAGAAAATGGATCAAAAGATACTTTAAAGCGCATTGGGAAAAAAGCTTCTTTAATTGATAATATTAATGCCTTGAATATCTTTAAAAAATACAAAATCTATGTTCAAGCTGGTTATATGCTTTTTGATGATAGAACAACGATGGAAGAATTAAAACAAAATTTAGAATTTTTAAAGTCTCATAGAGAAATCATTATTAAAGGAATCTTTAGTGAGGTATATGCAGCTGAAGGAACATCATTTGGAAACTATGTAAAAAAAAGGTATAAAAATGTTACAGTCAAAAAAAATGGAAATTATTCATATCCCATATTGAATTTTAAAGTTAATAAAATATACGGGTCATTAAAAAGGTACCAAAGAATTAACAGTTCGTTCTACGATAGACTAATTGATCCCATGTCTGCTCCAAAAGCTCTTATCAACAAAATGCGATATGAAGAATTTTACACTTTGTATTTAAAGGTACATGACAGAGACATTCTTCTTTTTGAAAAAATGATAGATGTTGCAGATAGTGTTAATAATAATCAATTGGGGAAAAACCTTGATTTGTTAATTACTAAGCATTTTAGCGAAAATAAGGATTTTTATAGTGAAATTGAATTGGAATTAGATAGGATATATGAAAAAAACGAAATGGTTTATACAGGGAAAATGAGTAAATTTTTATGAGGAATCCAGGAGTCTTTTCAGGTATCCGGATCCAACTGGAAATTCTCTTAGATCGAGCTCTTACTACTAACTACTAATATACGAGGAGGAGTATACTATGATGAGTGAAATGTTACAACAAGATGAACTGGAAAAGTTATCTGAATGTGAGATCAATATTAAGAACATTGGGTGGACATTGGGAAATGAATGCCCATATAGATGTGCTCACTGTTACTCTATGAGTAGTAGACACAAAGGAATGGATTTAAGTGTTGATATTATAGACCGAGTTGTTGAACAGGTTGCGGACTTGGGTGTTGAAACAATTAATGTTGGTGGTAACGAGCCCTTATTCACTAATGGCTTAAATCCCAAAAAAAGTCTTCTATAATGGACCCAAGAATTCAGACACGAAATAAGGATGTGTTAAGGTATATCTATGAAACGAAAATCTTATTCTCAAACATTCAAAGTCAAAGTCGTGCTCGAAATTCTGAAAGAGGAAAAGACGTTAAGTGAATTGTCCTCTGCGTACGGTGTTCATGTCAATCAGCTTCGGCAATGGAAAAAGACTGCTCTAGACCAGCTCCCACAGCTCTTCGATCGTAAGCAGAATGATCAGAGCCGGATGCAGGAGGAATACGAAGAAAAAATTGACCGACTCTATGGCGAAGTTGGTCGTTTAACCACGGAACTCTCGTGGCTTAAAAAAAAATCTGGCTACGACGATGTCACGCGATGACCGCTTGATTTTAGTCGATTGGGAAGATCCGGAACTGCCCATCAAGAAACAGTCGGAGCTTCTCTCGCTGAATCGTTCAAGCCTCTACTACAAGCCCGTTTTGCCCTCGCCTAGGGAGATTATGATCAAGCATCGTCTTGATGAGTTGTACACCAAATACCCGTTTTATGGTTCTCGTCGGATGACCTATCTGCTTAACCAGG
>NZ_BJMS01000018.1 GCF_006539285.1 Sporolactobacillus inulinus | reverse complement strand
TTTATCTATCTTTTTGTAGTGCTAATTATAATACTGAGAGATCGTGCGTCAACCCTTATTGATGAAAAAGTCAGAAAAGATCTGCTTGGGTGGGATTTGTAAACCTTAAATCATGAATAGCTGTTGGAAACACAATGAGAATGTGATCGAAGTTGAAAAGGGTAGCGTTGTGAAGACTTCATTGCAAACATTCGGATGCGGTTGTTGGAAAGGTGCCGGTTAAAGTACAGATCAGGTTCGACGCGTTCTAACAGAAGAATTTATCAGAACGAAAATGAATCTACTCAAGGAACGGATCTTTATAGGCTCGTTTGACCGGAGTATTGGTGCGTGTGGGGATTAACACCACTTACCGAAGTTGTTCCTCTAAATTCGTGATAGTGACCCCCATTAGGAAGCGGAATTGCAGGTCCTGTTACGCCAGATACTTGATGTCTATGCCCGTCGTCAACAGAAGTTACTGTGAAATACCGATGAGTATGCGGGATACCACTAGGAGCGGGTTCAGTCGTCCCAGCGTATTGATGTCTGTGCCCTGCATCAAAAGAGGTAATGCCCCTAAATTGATGGACATGAATAGGCACACCGTCCCAACTCGTAATAAAAAGTTGATGAGAATGAAGCGGATCTGAATCATCAGCATGGAACACGAAACCAGTAACAGGAATTTCCATTTGTTACGCCTCTTTTGTGTATGATTTTAAATCTGTAATTCATATTCGTAGGAATTTGATCTAGAACGAAAATTAATTGAATGGAATGCTTAAAAGGGCACCCGGGTGCTAGGTGCCCTCCGATTGATGAGGTGTTATAGAGGCGATATGGATCGCGGTGAGGCCTATTATTCTTAATAGCAGAATGCTGTGCCAACAATGATCAACAGTATGAACAGAACGACGATTAGCGCAAAACCGTTACTACCATGACCAAATCCGCCGCCATATCCGCCAACATCAGGAGACCCCATAAGTGAACACCTCCTCATCACATGATCATGTAGTATATGAGTATAGGAGAAAATGCGGAATGGTTAAAAGAGCCCAAATTAAAGGTAGGAAGTAAGAGCCAACATGCCGAAAATGAGCGTTAAGAAGTACCAATGGGCTGTTGCAGAGTAGACCGCAAACTGGCAGACGTTTGCTGAACGTTTGGGCGTAAGCATGCAGAAAGTGCAGAAAAAACGAGCAAATTCTATGTGATTAATCATTGTGCCGTTGAGAAAGTCACACAATCAATCCTCAATTTTGAGGGATCGAATCATTTATGCGTACGATTTGCGTATAAACTGCTGTTTCATCAAAAATAGACTAAACTGTACCACCTGTTATACATAACAAAAACCCCTTAATATCAAGGGGTTTCACCGTTTTCTATGTATGTCCCAGAAGGGATTCGAACCCATGACCCACGGCTTAGAAGGCCGTTGCTCTATCCAGCTGAGCTACTGGGACAAATGTATTCACTTTTTCATGACGACCTATATTATTTTAGAGAATATGACAGGATCTGTCAATGGTTGTTGCAAAAACTTTTTCATTAGTGCTTTTGTTTGGCCAAAAGATCCCAAATGCTCTATAGCACGATACCCGTTGATTCATTCCTCAAATATAGGTTATGAGGGTTATGACATGCAATAATCAACACAGGCGATGAATGAAGCGTATGAGCGGATGTGGTGACACCCTTATTGATTGGGGGTGAAGCCGATGACAGTATACCAAGCATTAACCTTGATGATTCATTTTGCAGTGCGAATACTGATGCTATAAAATTGGGAGCAAATTGGGGGCGAATTTTCTATTTGCATCGTCGTTGATTTTCGATAATTTTATAGGGTGCATATAGGCGACATATTATGTTTTGATTCACGTCGGATGGTACGCTCGAGAGGTGATTAGATGTGATCGCTTAGGCGAACGCAATGATCAACAATGCGCAGAGGAGCGGTTTACCTAATGAGTAAGGAATACCATTCATTTGTTGAATTGCTGAAGGATGCACATCATCGACTGGATCAAATAGAACGGGATATCATGATGATTAATGAAGTCTGTACGCGTATTGAGCATCAGCAGCTTATTAAGCATGTCAAATAAATAGGTCTTTGTTTCATTCTTTTATGTCTTTCAATGGCAAACATCACAGTCACCAGCCGGTTCTTTTTGTATACTGATCTGAGTAGTGGTCTGAAGACAACGAAAAGAGGTTAGAAAGAATGAAAAGAATTGTTACCTTGAACACGATGAATTTAAAGGCATCTGCAACACATGGCGGACATGGCGAATGCCAAACATCTTGCCAGTCTGCATGCAAAACTTCTTGTGGTGTTGCCAATCAGCAGTGCGCAGAACCGGCAAATCGATAAGAACGTTAGGCTACCGCTCAACTGGATATTCAGCTGGGCGGCTATTTTCTATGCTCTAATTAATGATCTTTTTAAGAGCAATGGGCACACTGGTGAAGCTCCGAAGCATGCACATGAAATTCGTGTACGTCTTGTGCCTAATGTGGAAGTAATGAATAACATTTTGTTTTAAATAAGGAGCCGGATCGATCAGATGATTCATCAATACAAATTAAACGGATACAATATTGTGCTTGATACGTATAGCGGCTCGGTTCATGTTGTGGATGATCTCGCTTATGATGTGATTGAAATGTATGAGAAGAACGCACCCGATGCTATTGTGAGGCAAATGTTAGATAAATATAGAGATGATACGGATGTTTCAGAAACAAGCATACGCGAAACGATTGACGATGTTGCAGAACTCAAGAAAACCGGTAAACTTTTTTCTGAAGACGCGTTTAAAGATCTGTCGTTTAATCTAAAAAAGCGAAAAACCTACGTGAAGGCGCTATGCCTGAACGTTGCTCATACATGTAACTTAACTTGTGAGTATTGTTTTGCCAGTCAGGGAAAATACCATGGTCCACGTGCGATCATGAGTGAGGAAGTCGGCAAACGAGCGATCGACTTCTTACTTGAGAACTGCGGGTTCCACCGTAATCTTGATGTCGATTTCTTTGGCGGCGAGCCGCTCATGAACTGGAAGGTGGTCAAGAGCGTCGTTGCCTACGCACGCAGCAAGGAGAAGGAATACAACAAACAGTTCCGTTTTACACTGACAACGAACGGTTTGCTGCTGCGTGATGAGGTTGTTGATTTTCTCAATAAGGAAATGCACAATGTGGTGCTGAGCCTTGACGGGCGTAAAGAAGTACATGACCGTCTGCGCAAAACAATCACGGGAAAGGGGAGCTATGATTATATTGTCCCTAAGTTCCAAAACTTCGTGAAAAAGCGCGGTGATAAGGAATACTATGTTCGCGGCACATTTACGCATAATAATGTTGACTTTACTAATGATCTTTTTCATATGGCCGACCTTGGTTTTGACCGTCTTTCAATGGAACCGGTGATCTGTGATCCTAAGGAACCGTATGCGCTTAAGGAAGAAGATCTTCCGGTTATCTATGCGCAATATGAAATTCTTGCCAAAGAGATGCTGAAACGTGAAGAAGAGGGCAAAGGATTCATTTTCTATCATTACATGCTGGATTTGAATGATGGCCCTTGTATTCACAAACGTATTTCCGGTTGCGGATCAGGGACCGAATATTTAGCCGTGACGCCGACAGGTGAGCTGTTCCCTTGTCATCAGTTTGTTGGCGAAGAAACCTATAGTATGGGAACAATTTGGGACGGAATAAAAACACCGGAAATTCAGGAAGCATTTAAAGAAACCAACTGCTATTCGAAACCGGAATGCCAAGATTGCTGGGCAAAATTGTACTGTAGCGGCGGCTGCCCGGCCAATTCGCTGCATGCAACCGGTTCGCTTAATGGCAACTTCGAATTCAGCTGCGACATCTTTCGCAAGCGGATTGAATGTGCGATGATGATCAAAGTCGCCCAATCGATGAAAGCGATGAATCGGGAAAAACAAGCAGCGAATCAGTGAATTTAAGTCATAAAAAAGATCCCTTCTCAAAATGAGAAGGGATCTTTTTTAAGGAAACGAGTGTACGTGGTTTGGTAGAACGCCGCGTCCTGCGACTTTGCCTTCGCCAGAGGCTTGGCAAAGCCAAGTTTTCTAGC
>NZ_BJMS01000017.1 GCF_006539285.1 Sporolactobacillus inulinus | reverse complement strand
CTTTTTGCCCGGAACGGCTCACTGAGCGATGCGGGCAACCGCCTTCGTGATTTTTTCCTTAATTGTTCCATCGAGAATCTTTGGAATATCTTCGAGCTGCAGCTCATGCGTGATTAGTGTTTCTACATCAATTCGATTTGTCATGATCTGTATCGCATCCTGCATGGCATGAGGATTAATAAATGCACCTTTTATCGTTAATTCCTTAAAAAAGACATCATAAGCGTTTATTTGGATCGAAGCTTCGGGATCAGCGACGCCGAACATCAATACCTGTCCACCGCGGCGTGCCAAGGCGATCGCGCGTTCCTGAGTTGCTGTAACACCGACACATTCAATCACCAGATCATAGGTTTCTCCATGTTCCTCCTTCTCTGGATTAAACACGTCATCGGCACCAATTTGCTTGAGCAGCTCAACCTTTTTCGGATTCCGGCCGCTGACGGCAACCTTCTTAAGTCCCATACTTGCCAGGATTGCCGTGAAGATCTGTCCCATAAAGCCATCGCCAACGACGCAAGCGGTATAATGGGGCCTGATCATTAACTCATGAATGCCGTGAACCGCACAGCTGACCGGTTCCACCATTGCAGCAGCTCTTAATGAGAGGCTGTCTGGAATCGGATAGACGTTTGTTTCCGGTACGTTCACGAATTCGGCCATACCGCCGTCTCGTGTGACGCCGACTGCTTGATTGTTTTCGCAAAGCTGAGGACGGCCTTCATGGCAGAAATGGCATAATCCACATGGGATATTGGGGTCGATCGCAACGCGGTCACCGACGTTTAAAGTGCTGTGAACCTCTGATCCAAGTTCGGCAATAACTCCGGAAACTTCATGTCCGAGAACAACCGGCATGTTGGCATCGCCTGAACCGGGAAGCCCCTTGTACAAATGTTTGTCTGTGCCGCAAACACCAACATAGCTGACTTTTACTTTAATTTCATGATTTTTTAATAGAGCTGCAGGACGATCCTGTATTTCCATATGTTCCTTTTTAGTTAAAACAAGTGCTTTCATAGTAAAAAAACTCCTTTCCTATTAGGCACGCACGATGCGAATTTGGGCGTAAAATAGACTATTAATTACCCTTTTAACAGGACTAATCCTGTCTATCCTCCGATTTTTTTCTGCGGTTCTGCTCTTTCTTCAGAAGGAGCAATTGGGCAAATGAAGTTCTAAGCACCCGGCGCGCCTGTGTGGCTGTTTGACGTACCTGTCTGGTCTTCTGTTCGAGCTCTTGATCTGAAAAATGCGAGAGTTTTTTTTGTATTTCAACCGTGTGAATATAACTGCCCTTAACCAAATTGTAAGTTGATTTTCCGGCAACATCGATGCCGTGTCCAATTTTTTTGCCGGATGGCTCTTTGCTGAAATCGACAAGTTGATTGACCATTTTTTCACTGACATGCTGATCCCAAAAGGTAATTAGCGGTCCGGCAAAGAACGAAATAATAATTGTTGCGAGGCCAATCGGTCCGCCCATGATCAATGCGCCGATCATAAAAGCGATATCCTGTACGATACGGCAATAGAGATAGCGGATATTCAGCCGCGTTGATGCAATCGGGGCGAGTGCATCGTAAGGAGCGACACCGAGGTCTGCGGTCATGTAGAGTGATGTACCGAGTGTAAAGACCAGCAAACCAAGTATACCGTTTATGATCGATGTCAGCAGGGTTGGCTGATAGTGGAACATGGTCGAATACAGAGTTGAGAACCAATCGATCAGGAAACCGGCAAGCACCATATTAAAAACGGTTCCGATTCCGATCTTTTTTCGATCAAGGAGAAGGACAAAGATGATGATCACAATATTCGCCAGCAGTTGATAGACGCCCAAGCTTAAATGCAGTTTGTCTGATATGCCAAGATTAATTGCAGTAAATGGATCAAGCCCGACATTGCCGACTTTGCATAGTGTCGCACCCAGTGCGAGGATGGCTACGCCGACGAGAGAAACTAAAGATCTAATGATGCGTTCAAAAAACTGATGCGGATGCGTTTCTTCTTCAATCACAAAATTTCCTCCAATTTTTTTTGCTCTATGCTGTTGTCAAAAGCTAAAACGATTCGATGTCTCATCGATTCCGCAGTTCCTACGGATCAATGAGTGACAATTATGAAATTTATTTCCGAGCGGTAGTTCTCTATTAATTCTTTCAATAACTCATTCTTTTGTCAAGGACATCGTTAGCCGAGCGGCACGGGTAAGGGCGAATAAACACGCGTGAAAAGTTTTTTTCATTGACCTTGGTTCCCGGTTCTATTCGATAGAATGTGCTTTTTGACCACACCTCATCCGAGATAAAAATATGAGAAAAATTTCACAAAAATATTGTGATGAGAATATTATGTAATCGCATACAAAACGATCAGCCAGGAGGAATAAACGATGAGAATAGTGATTGCTGGGGCCGGCGCAATGGGGAGCCGTTTTGGATTAATGCTGTACAATGCGGGGAACGATGTCATTTTGATTGATAAATGGCGCGACCATGTTGAAGCAATTAAAAAAAACGGATTAAGCGCGAACATCAATGGCCAACGGAGTACAACACGAATGCCCATTTTCTATCCTGATGAAATAGCGTCAAACAGCAAGCCGGCCGATCTAATCATCATGTTTACAAAGGCCATTCAGCTGGAAGACATGCTTCAATCCATTAAACCGCTTTTGGGATTGGAAACGATGGTCCTTTGTTTGCTCAATGGCTTGGGGCATGAGGATACGCTCGCGCGTTATGTGCCCCAAAAAAACATCCTGCTCGGTATTACGATGTGGACGGCGGGATTGGAAGGACCGGGAAAGGTAAAGCTATTTGGAACCGGGGAAGTAGAATTACAAAATATTGATGCTGAGGGAGAAAAGAACGCCAAAAAAATTGTTGCCGAATTGAGAAATGCCGGTCTAAACGGGGTTTACAGCAGCAATGTGAAGTATTCTGTTTGGCGAAAAGCGTGTGTGAATGGGACATTGAACAGCACGTGTACGATTTTGAACGCAAACATTAGCGAACTTGGCGCGACAACCGAAGCTATTCCGATTCTTAAAGCCATTATCAGTGAATTTACTGCAGTTGCGGCAAAAGAGCATGTCATTCTCGATCAAAAGGAAATTTTGCAGCATGTGGTTGAGACTTTTGATCCGAACGGGATTGGCCTTCACTATCCATCCATGCATCAGGATCTGATCAAAAATAATCGTTTGACAGAAATTGATTATATTAATGGCGCTGTTGCCAGAAAAGGCGAGGATTACGGCGTACCGACACCTTATTGTGCCTTATTGACAGAATTGATTCATGCGAAGGAACAAATCCTTAAAGCGAAGTAGCTGAAGCCCATGATTCATAAAGGGGGAATTGATGATGACGGAATATGAAGAACGGCTTACCACGAAAGTTTTTATAAATAAAGTATTATCGGGAACAGCGTTAGGGATCATTGTCGGTCTGATCCCTAACGCGGTACTTTGTGCGATTCTTAATTTGTTTGGCGATAATAGCATCGCACTTTTTATTTCCCACGCGGTTGTTGTTTTTCAAGTCGCGACGCCGCTGCTTATCGGTGCGTTAATCGCTGTGCAATTCAAATTCAGTCCGATGAATATGGCGGTTGTTGCTGGTGCGGCTTATGTGGGATCAGGTGTCACGCAGTTCTCACCGGCCATTACCAACAATGCGACTCATGCGGTGGGCGGCTATCTAAGCACCGGGACCGGAGATCTGATTAATACAATGATTACGGCAGCGATCGCAGTGCTTATGGTGCTTTGGATCGGGAATAAATTCGGGTCGGTGAGCATCGTGCTTTCACCGATTGTTATTGGCGGGGGTGCCGGTATTATTGGCTTGATTCTGCTGCCTTACGTTTCCTACATTACGACATCATTGGGCAGAATCATTAATGCCTTTACAACACTTCAACCCATTTTGATGAGCATCTTGATTGCCTGCTCATTTGCGATTCTCATTATTTCGCCAATCTCGACCGTTGCAATTGGAATGGCAATTCAACTGAATGGTGTATCCGCGGGTGCTGCAGCCATGGGTGTTGCTGTAACGACGATCGTTCTGGTTATTCATTCGTGGCGAGTGAATAAATCCGGAGTGACCCTGGCAATTGCGTTAGGGGCAATGAAAATGATGATGCCGAATTTGTTCCGACATCCGATTATCCTGCTTCCTATTCTAACCACTGCCGTTGTCAGCGCCGTCCCAGTTGCAGTGTTCGGAGTATCCGGTGTTCCCTCATCCGCCGGGTTCGGTCTCGTCGGCCTGGTAGGCCCACTTGCCTCGATTACCGCCGGCCTTAATCTCTGGCTTGCCGTCGTCGTTTGGTTCATCATCCCGATCATTGCCGGCCTTCTCGTACAGTTTGTGTTTGAAAAACTATTGCACCTATATAAAAAAGAAAAAGTATTCCATTATCTCGGATGATGTAGCGATAAAAGTGCAGCTGTGCGGCGCCCTAAGATGCGGGCGATACGAATCACCACAACCAAGCATGACTGTTATTAAATAGAATACGTTTATAGGGTGTCTCAAGGGTCGATCACGATGAGACACCCTTCGCTTATCCCTTTTTGGGACAGTCCCTTTTTGATTATGTGCCAATGATGCAACGTGATTTCATCTCTTAATCAGAATACAAAACAAATATGAGACATATATCTATTAATGTGATATACTTGAATGACTGATAGGGGCGGTTGTATGGTGTTTTTTTTAAAACGCTCCGTTGAAAACGCTCTCTTTACTGGCGCGGATCAGCACTATTTTAGGGGTAAAGGAGAAACCAATGGACACAAACTATTTGGATTTGCTCGCTGAAAAGTATGATCGTGAAGAAAAAGTTGTGACCGAGCTGATAAACCTTGAGGCGATATTGAATTTGCCTAAGGGAACAGAGCATTTCGTCAGTGACTTGCACGGAGAATATGACGCGTTTCAACAGGTACTTCGGAACGGTTCCGGCAACGTGAAACAGAAAATCAGTGATTTATTTAAAAATTGGACGCAAGACGAAACGGATGATTTTGCTACCCTCGTTTATTACCCGGAGGAAAAGCTTCAACTTGTACGAAAGACGCTTCATCAAGATTCCTTCAATACCTGGCTTAAGACAACGATTGAACGAATGGTTAAACTGACCGCGTTTGCGTCCACGAAATATACAAGATCCAAGGTGCGCAAAGCGCTGCCAAAGCATTTTGTCTACATTATCGAGGAACTCCTCTACAAAACGGACGAATTCTCTAATAAAAAAGAGTATTACTCCAAAATTATTAATCGGATTATTTCATTAGGTCAGGCAAGTAAATTGATCATCGGACTTGCGTATACCATACAGCGACTGGTTGTCGATCATCTCCATGTTGTCGGCGACATTTATGATCGCGGACCATACCCGGATCGAATTATGGATACGCTGATGCACTACCACTCTGCGGATATTCAGTGGGGCAATCATGACGTGCTTTGGATGGGGGCTTATGCAGGTTCAAAAGTATGTCTTGCCAACTTGATTCGGATTTGTGCCCGTTATAATAACCTTGATATTATTGAGGATGTCTATGGAATCAACCTGATCCCTTTGCTCAATCTTGCGGATAAGTATTACCATGATCGGCAATCATTTCAGCCAAAAGTCATGCGTGAGGACCAACTCTCGGAAGAAGAACGGCTGCAAATCACGAAGATTCATCAAGCGATTGCAATCATTCAATTTAAATTAGAAATGCAAATTATGAAACGTCGTCCGGAGTTTCAGATGGAGCATCGAATGCTTCTCGAACACGTCGATTTTGAAAAGCAAACCATTGACCTGAATGGGAAGCGCTACCCACTCAAGGATACCTGCTTTGCAACAGTCGATCCAATTGATCCGGGCAGGCTGCTTGACGAGGAGACGCAGGTGATCAATAGACTGCTCTATGCGATGCAGCATTCTGAAAAGCTGGCGAGGCATATGAACTTTTTAGTCACTAAAGGGAGCCTCTATCTGAACTATAATGGGAATCTGCTCATTCACGGCTGCATTCCGCTTAATGAAGATGGGAGTATGCGGCAGATGACGGTTCAAGGAAAGCATCTGTCCGGCAAACAGCTGCTTGATGCATTTGAACACTTCGTACGTGAAAGTTTCGCAAAGCCTCAGGAAACGGATGATTTTGCAACGGATATGTTCTGGTACCTATGGACCGGTGAGAACTCATCACTGTTTGGCAAGAAGGAAATGACAACTTTTGAACGTTACTTCATTGAAGATAAATCAACTCATGTGGAGCAAAAAAATCCTTACTATACGTTACGTGAACAGGAACATGTCTGCCGAAACATTTTGCGTGAATTTGGTCTTGATCCTGATGAAGGGCACATCATCAACGGGCATACTCCGGTTGAAGAACGGAACGGAGAAAATCCAATTAAAGCAAACGGCAAAATGATTGTTATTGATGGCGGCTTTTCTAAAGCATATCAGCCAAAAACCGGGATAGCTGGGTACACACTGCTTTACAATTCCTATGGGATGCAACTCGTCGCGCATAAACATTTTCATTCAAAAGAAGACGTTCTGATTAACGGAACCGATGTGCTTTCGGTACGGCGGCTGGTTGATCGAAAATTGAGACGGAAAAAGGTTCGAGAAACCAATGTTGGTCGTGAACTGATGAAGCAAATTGCTGTGCTGGACCAATTACTCTTTTATAAATATCAAAAAAAGGCGCGCATTCAAACGGACCGTTCCAATGAACGTTTCTTGGTTTAAACGAAAAGTCCAAACAAGGCTCGATGGTCTTGTTTGGACTTTTTTTTACACTGAAACGAGTGTACGTGGTTCGGTAGAACGCCGCGTCCTGCGGCTCACCGAACACTAGGCCGTCCATGGCCGTCGCAACCAAGAATCAAAGCGGAGGTGCTCTGGCGCCCGCGGCAAGCGAGCAATCGGAGCTACACAAAAACCAGGATGGTTTAAGTACCAAGCACAGCCTAGTTTTTCTTAATCAGCAGTTTATTGCTGGATTAATGATATTTGATTGATCCGCCATTTACTGGAAGTTCAGCCCCATTGATATAAGACGCTTGATCTGACGCCAGAAAGAGAACCGCATGAGCAATCTCTTCGGGTCGGCCAATTTCGCCGCGCGGGATCTGTCGGACATTTTTGGCAAAATGCTGCACCGCTTTCTCGCCGTCCATAGAGAACTTCTCAGCCAGCATGTCGATCATACCTCCGGGCTGTTCCCACATATGTGTCCGCGTTGGTCCGGGCGAAACGCAATTAACGCGTACACCGTCTCCGCCAAACTCATAGGCGAGTGCACTGGTCAAATTAATCACGCCGGCTTTGCTGACACTGTAGTCAATCGCAAATTCATCGGGAACATGACCACTTTCTGATGCGATTGAAATGATCGATGAGTGCTCTTGGTTTCTTAAGTAGGGCAGAGCGGCACGTGTGGTCCGGATCATGGAATACAAATTTGTCTGCAAGGTTTTATCCCAGTCTTCATCCGTCAATTTTAGAAAACTGTCTTTATAGTTAGCGATACCGACATTATTAACTAAAATATCGATACGTCCGAAATGATCGACCGCTTCTTTGACGAGTGATTCTGCTCCCTCTCTTGTACTGAGATCGGCGGTTACGAGATGAAGTTTATCGGCGGGTGCAAGATCTTTTAAATGATCAGTAGTCAAATCACCGCCCGCTACTTTTACGCCTTCCTTTAAAAAAGACTTGGTGATTGCAAGCCCCATACCATTGCCGGCACCGGTAATCAGGGCAACCTTATTTTGTAAGCCTAAATTCAAAAAAATCCCTCCTTACTCCTTTTGTTCCCTAGTTAAGGTGATGCCAAACATGACTGAGACGGAATCCATGGATTGGGTGAGTCTCAAAGTGAAATGCTGCGCTTTTTAAATTGTTTTGCAATGATCACGATGGCGCATATGGCAACGGCAATGATGAAAAGGATCAGCAGCGCAGCGTGAAGGAAGAAGGCTTCCGGGAGAATCGTAATAATCGGATCGGTCTCTGGATCAAATACCCAGTAATCATTTCTAAAGAAGAGTTTATGGAACAGGATGAATGTCCCGTTAAAATCGATGGCAAACAGCGTAAGCGGGAGGAGTGTAAACACAACGAGCAGCATTGCGGTTGGTTTTAAAAAGCTGAAATCCCGGCGCTTGCTTTTTCGCCGAATTCCGATGACACTGATCATCGCTGAAACAACCAGCAGAAGTTCAATGTCTGTAAAAATACGTTTCACATCCTGAAAATGAATACTGCCCGCACGCGAATAATCGAACGAAGGAAGATGAAACGTCTGCGGTAGCGGGTTGATGAGATACTGGATCGTATAGTTGTAATTTTCCACGATCCGATCATAGCTGAAGCCGGATTGACCTACTAGATTCAGATGCTGCACATCAAAATAATAAAGCGGCGTAAAACCAAGTGCAACAAGTATAGCAAAACAGATGACAAAGACGGCAATACTGACAGCCAGTCCAAACTGGCCGAGGCGATAGGTTGAAAAGAACAATCCATGACACATCCTTAAGCTTATCGTTGACCGCTAATTTCGTATACGCTCATTATCACCTATCGGACAAGGAAATTCAAAAAGAAAGGATTCGTGACGAAACATAGGACCTGAGTGGATTCAACGCTCATGATGGTTTTGAAAATGATGTTTTTTCTTAGCGAGGAAGCTGTGCAGCGGTTATAATGAAGAAGAACGAAATGGCGGGAGATCTATTATGAAAGCGAGTGATCCTTTTATGGACAATTTTATTTTTCACAACCCAACCAAGCTCATCTTCGGCAAAGGGCAGCTTGATCAATTGAAAACCGAGGTCGCGAAATACGGCAAACGCGTTTTGCTGGTCTATGGCGGCGGGAGTATTAAGCGCACCGGGCTGTATGACCAAGTGCTTGAACGGCTTAAGGCAATAAATGCCGAGGTCTATGAACTTTCAGGCGTTGAACCTAATCCGCGATTGACAACGGTAAAAAAAGGTGTTGCGCTTTGCAATGAACATGCGATTGACTTTTTGCTCGCCGTGGGAGGAGGGAGCGTAATCGACTGTACCAAGGCGATTGCCGTCGGCGCGAAGTTTGACGGTGATCCTTGGGCGTTTATTACTCGTCAAGAGACAGCAAAGGACGCACTTCCATTTGGCACGGTGCTCACGCTTGCTGCGACCGGATCGGAGATGAACCCAAACTCTGTAATCACAAATTGGGAAACTCATGAGAAATACGGATGGAGTTGTCCATTTTCATACCCTGCATTCTCTATCCTTGATCCCAGCTTCACGTTCTCCGTACCGAAAAATCAAACCATCTACGGTATGGTAGATATGATGGCTCATGTCTTTGAACATTATTTTCATCCGGCAGAACATACCCCCCTTCAAGACCGTCTGTGTGAGTCGATTTTGCTAACGGTCATTGAGGCTGCTCCGAAGCTTGTTCATGATCTTGAAAACTATGAGCTTCGCGAAACGATTCTCTATTGCGGTACAATGGCTTTGAATGGGATGGTTTCCATGGGCTTTGAAGGTGACTGGGCAAGTCATAATCTAGAGCATGCAGTATCCGCGGTGTATGATATTCCACATGGCGGTGGCTTAGCAATTCTGTTCCCAAATTGGATGAAGCATAATCTAGACGTTAATGTCGCTCGATTTAAGCAACTGGCCGAGCGTGTTTTCCATGTCGATCCTGCGGGCAAATCGGATCGTGAGGTTGCCCTTGAAGGAATCCGTGCGCTTCGTGAATTCTGGACCAGCATTGGCGCACCAAGCAGACTGGCTGACTATTCGATTGACGACAGCAAGCTTGATCTTCTCGCTGACCGTGCGATAGCACGAGGCGCTTTCGGTCAATTTAAGGTACTGGGCAGGCAGGATGCACTTGCCATTTATCAAGCTTCACTTTGATGCTACAGAAAAATCCGCCTGTCTCTGAGGAGCGGCGGATTTTTTTGCCCTTTGATGGGCGATGAAATGAATCAATAAACATAAGCAGCACCAATAATGATAAGCAAAATGAACAAAACGATCAGCAATGCGAAGCCGTTGCCATATCCGCCATATACAGCGCCCATGAGCCGACACCTCCTCATCACGAGATACTTTATTTATATGAAACGATCGGTATCTGCGCTTGAGTGTTTGCCTAAGTCCTACTCGTGATGTGTTTGTTGCTTTTCGATCAGATAAGGGGCGTTGTTGCGCGGTGAGTTGACATCGCGTGATACTTCGTAGCAGTCCATCTGCTCTGAATCATACGGACGAAGAAGATCACGCAGCGTTTTTGAATCGCTGGAGGCATTGAGCCAGCGTGCTTCATCTTCATGATTTAAGATCACCGGCATTCGGTTATGGATCGGCTGCATGATTGTGTTTGCCTTAGTCGTAATAATGGTACAGCTGTGAATCAATTGCTGGTCTTTGGTTCTCCAGGAATCCCATAACCCGGCCATTGCAAAAAGCGATCCGGATTTCATAACAAATCGAAAGGGCACTTTTTCCTTAGGCATGTGATGCGTCCATTCATAAAAAGAATCAGCAACAATAAGGCAGCGCTTTCTGCGGAATGCGTTGCGGAAGCTTGGTTTTTCCGCGATGCTTTCCGCGCGGGCATTGATTAATTTCCAGCCGATTTTCTCGTCCTTGGCCCAAGACGGAATTAAGCCCCAGCGGAGGAAGCCCATTCGATTTCCATCCGAACTTTTCACAACGGCAACAATATTCTGACCCGGTGCAACATTATAATTGGGCTGATAGAGCGCTTCTCCCGATGCATGCTCAATCTGAAAGCGATAAATCAAATGCTCAAAAGGAGCGATTAGCGTAAATCGTCCGCACAACGTATGATCCCTCCTGTCCTTGACGTTCCTCATAAAGTATAGCAGATCTGAACACAGATTCTAACAAGTAGTCAAATGTCCTGACGGCTGCTGAATCGAACATCGACAATATTCTGCGACGGGAGGTTTTGAGCGATACCAGAGGGATTGGAAATGCGTACCTTCTGAACACACGAATCAATGGAGACGGTGCAGTTCTTCAATGTATGGATTTTCCCATCATGATAATAGTCAAGATCGATGGGCAGCTTTCTGCTTGATGCATCATGAATCATGCGTTCAAGTTCCTCAAGTTTTTGCTCATCTAACTGCGGTTTTGCAATTCTATCCGCATGACGTGCCATTTCTCTGAGTACGGCAACGTGTTCAGGGAGCATCATTCGGCTTGACTCCCAGCGCATATTTGATCCCTTTGTCAATTTGTTGTGTTTCAACCGAACCCCTCCTTATTTTCTAAGGAATAGTATACACGAATATACGTTCTTATGTGTGCATTTATCAATAGGCTTTCCGGATCCAAAGTTTTCCATAGGTATAAAGTGGGCTATAATTAAGAAAAAGAAACAGGGAGGCAAGAATATGGAACCATATAAAGCATCATTAAAAAAGTTTGCCAAATTGGCGATAAAAATTGGCGTTAATCTGCAGCCGGGGCAAGGCTTGTTCCTGACGTCTCCAATTGAAGCAGCAGGTTTTGCAAATCTTGTTGCTGAGGAGGCCTACCAAGCGGGTGCAAAAGACGTCACGATGCGATGGGGTGACGATGAAACGGAAAGATTGCGTTTGCAGCGAGCACCTGAGGAAGCGTTAAAGCAAATTCCAAATTGGAAATTTGCGGCGCAAAATGCAGCAGTCAAAGATAACTATGCAGTTTTACATATTTACGGACCAAACCCGGATTTGTTGGATACGATCGACGATGCGCGTGTCGGTGCCTATATGAGGGCGTCCAGTAACGGACTGAAGCCGTATATGGAATCCATTATGAAAGATGAAACGCAATGGTCGATTGTCGCATACCCGACAAAAGCGTGGGCGAAAAAAATCTTCCCGGACAAAAATACAGAAGAAGCGCAAACGCTGCTAATGGAAGAAATTCTGCGGATCAGCAGAGTCAGCGGCAATGAGGATCCGATTGAAGCATGGAACAAACATAATGAAGCAATGCATAAAGCCAGTGAATTTATGAACCGCATGAATTTTAAACAATTAATTTATTCTGCTCCGGGCACGGATCTGACGATTGATTTGCCACAAGGGCATATTTGGAGCGGTGGTTCAGGACCTTCGACAAGCGGTATTATGTTCAACGCCAATATTCCTACAGAAGAGGTATTTACGATGCCGCATAAACGTGGTGTAAACGGCACCGTTTCCAGTACCAAACCATTGAATGCCGACGGCCGCATCATTGACGGTTTCTCGCTCACTTTTAAGGATGGGGAAGTCGTTGATTTCACAGCTGAAAAAGGTGCGGATGCGTTGCGGCATCTGCTTGAGTCTGATCCGAATGCGCGTCGGCTCGGCGAAGTGGCATTGGTTCCGCACCATTCACCGGTGTCCGAATCGGGACTCGTTTTCTATAACACGCTCTTTGATGAGAATGCATCGTGCCATTTGGCATTGGGGAAAGCATATCCAACCTGTATTAAAGGCGGTAATGACCTTGATGAAGCCGGACTAGATCAGGCGGGGGTAAACGATAGTTTAATTCATGAAGATTTTATGGTTGGTTCTGGAGAACTGGATATTGATGGAATCACTCAAGACGGCAGGCGAGTGCCCGTATTCCGCAAGGGTGCTTGGGCATTCTCATTTGATTGAGCCAATTTGAGGGAGCTTTTCGCACCTAAATTGCGAAGCCTGCGAGAAACTGATATTCTTAAAATAAAGTTTTGGAAGCGGGACGAACGATGAAAAAAAGAGGCGGATCGATTGGCGGCAGTGGCAATGTGGTGCCGATTCCTCATTTGGAAGAACGCTTACTGAGCAAAGCCATGCTGCTGGTTGAAGAGAAAAAATATAAGGAAGCTTGTCAGTTGTTTGGCAAGCTGTTGGAATTGAATGCACGGGATGTTCGTGCGCTTTATGGGTGGGCCGTTTGCTCCATTGAATTGGGGGATTACTCTGAAGCGGAAAAAGCCGTGGTGCAGCTGCTTGAAGCAGATACACCTTATTTTTACGAGGTGTTTCGGCTTTATCTCACCATTCTTATTGAGCGCAAGGACTACACGAGCGCGATCCGTGAAATCTTGAGGATTCGTAAGAAGAAAGGATTACCCATCGAATTCAAAGAGTTTTTAGTTCACATGCAGAAATTCTGTCAGATTCGTTTGCATGAACCTTCGTGGAGCGATGTTGGTTTGGATGAAGCCGATAGAACGGATCAAGCGACTGAACCTGATGCGGACACGGAGCACCAAGAACAGTCCATTGATTGGCCGGCATTGGAGAAGGCGGACACAGTTAGCCAAATGCTGCTCCTCAATAACTTAGCCGATCAATTAAGGACAACTCATCTTCCGGAAATCCAGCGTTTTCTGCTCGATGATCAGCAGCCTATGGAGCTCAAGACGATGCTGCTTTGTGCGGTTAAGGAAGGTCATCTCGCTCAGAGAGTGGCTGTGCAGAAATTTGGTGAAATTTACGATGCACAGCTGGATCACACGGATTTTTTGAATAAAAAGTTTGCGGATCGAATCGAAGCGGTGATTCGCCGAACGATGGAATCGGAAAATCCGACATTGACCACGTCAGCAGTTGAAATGGAACGCATGTTTACCATGAATGTTTATCCGAAACCGATTGTACCGGAGCAACCTGAAGTTTGGGCGGCAATCTTCTGCTTACGGGCTATGGGCAGTGAATCGGAACAGGAAAAAAAAGAAGTTCTCGGGTACTTTGATGTAAATGAGGATGATTTTCGCGTGGCGAGGAGCATGCTGCATCGTGTAGAGGCATACGACATTTGGTCTTAGCGTATTGAAACAGGTGGTTATGTCGATAATTTGCAACAAATGTGTTTTTCATAGGAAACGGTTATGTTATAATAACATGGTTTGCAATTGCGTTGCTAAAGGAGTCGTCGAGTCATCAGCCTCGAACTGGCGGAAAAATGGATCAGTTTGCACGCCATTCAGGCAGAAAACCAAGATGCAGAATAGCATGAAGATAGATGTTGGAGGTAAAAGCGAATGACTGTAGATGCAAAATGGGAAAAAAAAGAAGGTAATGTAGGCACGCTGACGTTCTCAGTTGATGCCGAAAGTTTTAATCAAGCCCTTGATAAAGCCTTTAAAAAGGTTGCTAAAAAGGTCAATGTGCCTGGTTTCCGCAAGGGTCGTGTGCCGCGTGTTCTTTTTGAACAGCGTTTCGGTGTAGAAAGTCTGTATGAAGATGCAATTGATTTTGTTCTTCCGAGTGCGTATTCTGATGCAATCGATCAAACCGGTATTGAACCTGTGGACAAGCCACAAGTAGACATCGAAGAAATTGGTAAAGGCAAAAAACTGGTACTCAAGGCAGATGTAACGGTTAAGCCGGAAGTTAAACTCGGTGACTATAAAGGTCTTGAAGTCGAAGAGAAGAGCACGGAAGTTACCGATGAAGATGTCGCTCACGAAATCAAACATCTTCAGGAACGCTATGCTGAACTCGTTGTTAAAGAAGACGGAGAAATCGAAAAAGGTGATACTGCAGTTATCGATTTTGACGGCTATGTCGATGATAAGCCGTTTGAAGGCGGAAAAGCTGAAAATTATTCACTTGAAATTGGATCCGGCTCCTTTATTCCTGGGTTTGAAGATCAGCTCATCGGCGTGAAAGTCGGAGCTGAAAAAGACGTGGTTGTAACCTTCCCGGAAGACTACCATGCTGAAGAATTAAAGGGCAAGGAAGCAACGTTTAAGATAAAGGTTCATGAAATCAAGCAGAAACAGCTTCCTGAACTTGATGATGAATTCGCCAAGGACGTTGATGACGATGTTGAAACGTTCGCTGAATTACAAGAAAAAATCAAGAATCATCAGAAAGAACATCGTGAAGCTGATGCTGAAAACAGCAAGCGCGACAGCGTTGTGCAGCAAGCAGCCGCAAATGCAGAAATTGACGTTCCTGAAGTGATGATCACTAATGAACAGGACAATATGGTGAAAGAATTTGAACAGCGTCTTAAAGGACAAGGCATGACTCTGGAAATGTATTCTTCACTGACAGGCACCGACGAAAATGCATTGCGCGATCAGATGAAGGAAGATGCTGAAAAACGCGTGCGTGCGAATCTGACACTTGAAGCAATTGCTAAAGCTGAATCCATTGAGGCTTCTGATGAAGAAGTTGAAGAAGAACTGAAAAAAATGGCGGATCAGTACAAGATCGGTGCAGATCAGATCAAAGCTGCAATGGGCGGAACCGACTTCATTAAAGGTGATTTGAAACTGCGCAAAGCGGTTGATTTCCTTGTGGAAAACAGCAAGCCAAAAGCTGCCGAAGCTAAATAAAGTGTGACATAAATGAACTTTTTTGGCGGACGGTCTCGTCTGCCAATTATTTATATCTAAAGAAGGCGAAGAAAAATAAATAATTTTTCTTTGCAATACATAGTGTACTCAGTAAGGCATATAGCTTATCGGGAGCATGTATTTATGTTACAATGCCTACATAGTTAGTTGCCGAGTAGAACATCCGCTGCTGATCCAGAAACATCCGTTCCTATTCCTGGCTTCATCAATAACGATCAGTCTATGATGGGACAATGCCGGCAAATCATTTACATTTATGCAGGTATTTTGTGATAAAATGCAGCATGGTTTTCCAGATGCAAAGCTTTCCAATCCTCGTTCGATTTATAGGAAAAAGGGAAAGCTATAATGTAGCGAATGCATGGGATGAATAAGAGTCAATACAAAATTGACCAAGATTTCGCTCTTCTGAAACGTTGATGAGGAAAGCAGAACAGGGGTGAAAAAATGTTTAAATTCAATGAAGAAAAAGGACAGTTAAAATGCTCATTTTGCGGTAAAACCCAAGATCAGGTGCGTAAACTTGTGGCCGGACCGGGCGTTTACATTTGTGATGAGTGTATTGAGTTATGTACGGAAATTGTAGAAGAAGAATTAGGTACCGATGAAGAAATCGAATTTAAAGATATCCCGAAGCCGCAGGAAATTTGCTCGATCCTGGAAGATTATGTTATTGGGCAAAAGGATGCAAAGAAGAGCCTGTCCGTGGCTGTATATAATCACTACAAGCGGATTAACAGCAAACAGAAACCGGATGATGTTGAGCTTTCCAAGAGCAACATTATGATGATTGGGCCGACCGGTAGTGGCAAAACCCTGCTTGCTCAAACGCTGGCGCGAATCCTGAATGTTCCGTTTGCCATTGCTGACGCTACCTCGCTAACCGAAGCTGGTTATGTTGGCGAAGATGTTGAGAACATTTTACTCAAGCTGATTCAGGCGGCCGATTATGATGTTGAAAAAGCCGAAAAAGGGATTATCTATATTGATGAAATTGATAAGATTGCCCGCAAATCGGAAAATCCGTCGATTACACGTGATGTATCCGGGGAAGGCGTGCAGCAGGCATTGCTGAAAATCCTTGAAGGAACGGTAGCAAGTGTGCCGCCACAGGGAGGACGCAAGCACCCGCATCAGGAATTTATTCAAATTGATACGACCAACATTCTGTTCATCTGTGGCGGTGCCTTCGATGGGATTGAACAAATCATTAAGCGTCGATTGGGCAAAAAGGTCATCGGCTTTGGTGCCGGCAGCAAAGCACAGGACATGCATCGTGACGACGCACTGAAAAATGTTCTTCCTGAAGATTTGCTGAAGTTTGGTTTGATTCCCGAATTTATCGGTCGTCTTCCGGTCATCAGTACGCTGAAACAGTTGGATGAACACACACTCGTTGAAATTCTAACCAAACCGAAGAACGCGCTCGTTAAGCAGTACAAGAAACTGCTTGAACTTGACGATGTCGATCTTGAATTCGACGAAGAAGCGCTCGAAGCAATTGCGAAACTTGCGATCGAACGGAAAACCGGTGCCCGCGGGCTGCGTTCTATCATTGAAGGCATGATGCTTGATGTGATGTATGAATTGCCGTCCCGCGAAGATATTGATAAATGTATCATTACAAAGGAAACGGTTGAAGGCAAGGCACGTCCAACCCTGATTCTGGACGACGGAACCGAAGTCAGTGTTGAAAAGCCAAAAGAAAGTGCATAAGCTTTCGCTGTTTAGAAGAAACGTCTTCATCCGGGGACGTTTCTTTTTTGCAGGTAAAGAAACATTCATGACCCGCTTGGGGAGTGCTGGACACCACTTGAATGAAAATGCCATTGAGATAAAGCGTCTAACTTGTATTTACGTACAAAGTATAAGATTTGGTCTTGCTGGTATGATGATTCGCGGCGCACATCCTGTGCCCAACGCGAAAGCCACCGCATCTTGCGGTAGTAAGGACTGGGCGTGGCCCGGTTTTTTTTCTTGCTTTTCAGGTTTGGTGTTTAACTCACTTTTTGATTGGAAATAATAGCCTCTAGAAGCAGTGCCACGAAAACAGGAGCCTGAATGTGGCCGCAATGGGAGGCAGAGCGAATGAGTTGGATGATCTTGCTTATTTTCACACAGATTTTTTTCGGTGTGATCATTGGGCTGTATTTTTTCAGTCTGCTGCGCAATCAGCGGGTTCAGAAAATATCTATAGATAAGGAATCAAAGAAAGAAATGGCCGAATTAAACCGAATGCGGAGCAGATCGTTGTCCGAGCCACTTTCCGAACGAATTCGGCCAAGAAGCTTAGACGATGTGGTGGGGCAGCAGGATGGGATCGTCGCACTTCGCGCAGCGCTTTGCGGAAAAAACCCGCAACATGTGCTCATCTATGGGCCGCCGGGGGTTGGAAAAACAGCAGCAGCACGCCTTATTCTTGAAGAGGCAAAACGCAATTTGGAATCTCCTTTTAGGCCTTCCGCACCATTCGTTGAGCTTGATGGAGCAACGGCACGTTTTGACGAGCGAGGCATTGCCGACCCGCTGATTGGATCGGTTCATGATCCGATTTATCAAGGAGCAGGTGCGATGGGACAGGCAGGAATTCCGCAACCTAAGGAAGGTGCGGTCACCAAAGCGCATGGTGGAGTATTGTTTATTGATGAGATTGGCGAGCTGCATCCCATTCAATTGAATAAATTGTTGAAAGTGTTGGAAGATCGTAAGGTGTTTTTGGAAAGTGCCTATTATAACGAAGAGAATCATCAGATTCCTGCATACATTCATGACATCTTTAAAAACGGGCTACCTGCTGATTTCCGTCTAATCGGCGCGACCACGCGACGCCCTGAAGAAATTCCGCCTGCAATTCGTTCACGATGTCTGGAAATTTTCTTCAATGACTTGACACGCAGCGATCTTAAAAAAATTGCAAAACGAGCTGCACGCAAATTAAATCTCAATATTTCCGATGAGTGTTTGGCAAAAATTGCTGAATATGCGAAAAGTGGACGTGAAGCCGTAAACATCATGCAGATTGCCGCAGGCGCTGCATCAGAGAAAAAGGAAAAAGATGCAGCGATTCATATGGATGAAATCGAATGGGTCGTACGTTCCAGCAGATTAGTACCGAAACCAAATCGTAAGGTCCCGGCTGCTCCTGAAATTGGATTGGTCAATGGTCTCGCCGTTTATGGACCAGGACTTGGCACGTTGATGGAAGTGGAAGCGTCTGCTGTGAAGAGCCGTCATGAAGGTAGCTTGATGATCACGGGTATTGCTGAAGAAGAATCGATGGGCAATTCATCGCGAACAATTACACGAAAGAGTATGGCACGCGCATCCGTGGAAAATGTATTGACTGTACTGAACCGAATGGGTCTAGCCGCATACCGCTACCATATTCATGTAAACTTCCCGGGAGGAGCACTTGTTGACGGACCGTCAGCCGGGATTTCCATGGCTGTAGCGATCAGCTCGGCAATTATGCGTCGAAAAGTGTATCCAGACATTGCAATGACTGGGGAACTGGGGCTTCACGGCCAAGTCAAACCGATTGGCGGTGTGATGGCAAAGGTAGAAGCAGCAGTTGAAGCGGGCGCGAAACGGATCATTATTCCTACAGAGAATATGCAGGAGACGCTTAAGCATTTTGATCAGGCAGAGATCATCCCGGTTGAAGCGCTGCATCAAGTCCTTGAGCTCTGCCTGTGCCCTGCAGAAGCGGATGCAAGTACCAAGCAGCTTAGAGCAGGTTCTGAACTCTCGTTTAACCGTTCGCTATCTGCACGACCGGCAAATGCAACAATTGAAAAACAAGGATAAAAGGTTCATCGGATTCCGGGTGCTGCATCAATCAGCGACCGGAATTGTTTTTTTTTCGATAAGGGGAGTAATCCTTACCAGAACAAGTAAAAGGGTGTAACCAACCATGCAGAGGCGCGCTTCTCGGACCGCATAGGGTTGTGTTCTGTTGATGCGCGTGCTTGGAGCGTTGTAAAAAGAGAGAAGCCGTAAGCCTGACGCTGATTGGACAGTATCGCGTCAGTTAAGATAGAATGTGTATACATGAGCAGATGCCGGACTTGCGCATAGCGAGTCGATCTGAGGAGAGAGATGAACATGAAAATAACACAAGCAGACTATGTGATCAGTGCCGTTGGTCCAGCGCAATATCCATCGGAAGGTTTTCCGGAGATTGCGCTTTCCGGCCGATCAAACGTTGGAAAATCGTCCTTTATCAATACAATGCTAAATCGCCGCAATCTTGTGCGTACCTCTGAGAAACCAGGCAAAACGCAGAAATTGAACTACTTTATAGTTAACCGATCGTTTTATTTTGTGGATGTACCTGGGTACGGGTATGCAAAGGTATCGAAAAAAGACAGAGAAGCCTGGGGACGAATGCTCGAAAAATACTTCGCCGAACGTCAGGAGCTCAGTGCCGTCGTCCACTTAGTCGACCTACGCCATCCGCCGTCCAAACAAGATATTCAGATGCACGAATTTCTTACTTATTATGGACATCCGGTCGTTACGATTGCGACAAAAGCGGACAAGATTCCAAAGAGCAAATTTCAGAAGCACAAACAAATCATTCGGCGCGATTTAGGGCTTAAAACAGACGACCCTCTAATTCTTTTCTCATCATTTAACGGAATGGGGAAGGAAGAGGCATGGCGTGCGATTGAATCCTTTTTGAACTAAAATAGATACAGAATAAGGCAAGCGATACATACACATGTGAAGAACATGTGTGAGGGGGAGTTAGATAGTATGAATTTCAGTAAATCGATTGCGGCTTATGAAGAAGCAAAACCGTTAATGCCTGGCGGTGTCAGTAGCCCTGTCCGCTCTTTTCCATCGGTAGATCTCAGTCCTATTTTTATGGATCATGGGAAAGCTTCGAAGATCTATGATGTTGATGGAAATGAATATATTGATTACGTGTTAAGCTGGGGGCCGCTCATTCTTGGCCATGCTGATGAAAAAGTTGTTGCTTTTATTAAAGAAACTGCTGAAAAAGGGACAAGCTTTGGGGCGCCAACAGTGCTTGAGAGCAAACTGGCAAAGTTGGTTATTGAGCGTGTTCCATCGATTGATAAGGTACGCTTTGTCAACTCAGGAACAGAAGCGACCATGAGTGCGATCCGTCTGGCACGTGGATATACCGGGCGGGATAAAATTTTGAAGTTTGAAGGCAGCTATCATGGCAGTGCGGATTCACTCTTAATTAAAGCGGGCTCGGGAGTGGCGACACTTGGACTTCCGGACAGCCCGGGTGTTCCGGCAGAACTTGCCAAGGATACCCTAACCGTGCCTTATAATGATGCGGAACGGGTCGCTGAAATCTTCAAACAATATGGTCATGACATCGCTTGCGTGATTGTTGAACCGGTCGCCGGCAATATGGGCGTTGTCCCACCAATTGACGGATTCCTGCAGTCTCTGCGGCAGATTACAAAAGAATATGGTGCGCTGTTGATCTTTGATGAAGTCATGACCGGATTCCGTGTTGCATACCATTGCGCCCAAGGTTATTTCGGGGTGACTCCGGACTTGACGACGCTTGGCAAAGTAATCGGTGGCGGGCTTCCGGTCGGCGCCTATGGGGGACGATTGGATATCATGAGCCAAGTAGCCCCTGAAGGCCCTGTATATCAGGCGGGAACGCTATCTGGAAATCCGCTTGCTATGGCCGCCGGTTATATGACGCTGAGCCAACTGACCCCCGAGGATTATCCGCAATTCCGTGAAAAAACAGATCGCTTGGCCAAAGGGTATAGGAAAGCAGCGGAAAAATACGGCATTCCGCTTACTGTTAATCAAGCGGGGGCCATGATGGGGATCTTTTTTACAGATCAGCCGGTGATTAATTATCTAAGATCGAAGTCATCGAATCTGGATCATTTTAAGACCTATTTTGCGCAGATGATCGAGCAAGGCGTGTCCTTGCCGCCGTCGCAGTTTGAAGGGGTTTTCTTATCAACCAAACATTCAATGGAAGATATAGACAAAACGATTCAAGCAGCGGAACATGCGTTTCAATTCATTGCGGAACATGAATAAGGACTGGATCGGAATGCCGAGTTCCGATCTTTTTTTCATAACCAAGAACCAAGTAGTGTGTAGGGAGTCGCTCGCTCGTAAATAATTTTCGTGATGTCGTGAAAGACTAACTTTGAGATTAAGATTGGTTCGAAGGTGGTCGGAAACGATGCATTTTGTACAAGTAGCTGTGGAACTGATTGTCGGTTTTGTCTCTTTGTTCCTAATGACGAAGATATTGGGAAAGGCAACATTGGCACAAGTCACGGCTTTCGATTTTATTTCAGCGATCGTACTTGGTGAATTAGTTGGAAACGCGCTTTACGATAAGAAGATTGGCATTGGATCGATTGTTTTCGCGGTTGCACTTTGGGGACTGATGATCTACGCCGTTGAATGGTCGACCCAGAAGTTCCGCGGAACGAGGAAACTCTTTGAAGGGAAGCCAACAATCGTCATTCGCAATGGACATATGGATCGAGAAGCGATGAGAAAGGAAAAGCTGGACATCAATATGCTGCAAAATCTGCTTCGACATAAAGATGTCTTTTCCATTCGCGAAGTTGCCTTTGCCATTTTGGAAACGGACGGATCCATTAGTGTAAAACAAAAGTCGCAATATGCGACGCCGACGATGGAGGACCTTCAGAAGCAGCAAAAACCGGTGAATTTGCCGATAACAATCATTGAAGACGGAGAAGTGGATTGGGACAATTTAAAAGAAGCTGGATTGAACGAAGAGTGGCTGCTGAAAAATCTTCGCAGGCATCATATTCGCAGTTACAAAGATGTCTATTATTGCGAATGGAAAAAAGATGAGGGCATTTTTATCGAGAAAATGAATGAAAATGAGAGAAGATGAGGTTATCCCAAAGCCCAAGGCTAAAGAGATAGCCTTTTTTCTCTTGCTGTTAAAGGGAGAAGCGGCATTTTACCACGCGTAGGCGCGAGACGCTTGCGGTACCATCGTCGGTGACGAGACCATAGTATAAATTAGTCCACCTCCCGCCCATTTCGCATAATTCATTTTTTGATGCATAGAACAGTATTAAGAATGGATGAGAGGGTGGAAGGAATGTCTCAATCGTCGAATGATCGATTACAGTTTTCAATAAATGAATCGGTATGGCTCAGAGATGATGCACCAGCTGAAGAAATACTATCAATGGCTCTGGAACCGGATATTACGGTTGAAGAGAATTGGAATGACGTGACCATCAAAGGCTTTCTTCGATTGACCGGAGAATATAAGCCTGCAGATGCGGCAAACGCGGCAAACGTTTCGGAACAACATGCAGCCCCGTTCCGCACCATAGATGAAATCATGGATACGGGTAATGGAACTGATAAGTTAGAACATCGTTTTCCAATTGATATCACCATTCCTTCGGATCGCGTCCCGAATCTGGAAGATTTATTCGTGGTTATTGATTCATTTGACTATGAACTGTCCGAGCACCGCCATATCCAGCTGCAGGCCGACATTTCAATCACCGGTCTGGCCAACAAGCAGCCTGTGACGAGTCGAACGGAAAAGCCAAAAGCTGCGGCTCCCGTCCAGAAGCCTAAGGTAAAGCCTGCAGAACCCGTTAAAGCGCCTGAACCAGTGCAAAAGCCGGCAGCAAAAGCAGAGCCGGAACAGAAGTCTGAAAAGAAAGCAGAAAAACCGTTGAAACCGGAAAAGAGTGCAGCGAAAAAAACACCAGCAAAAGCAGCGGATCAAAAATCCGAGTTCAAAAAGGAGCCGGCTAAAAAAGCGGCTGCCAAAAAAGAGGCTGCCAAAAAAGAAACCGCCAACCAAGGACCCGCAAAAAAAGCGGCTGCCAATAAGGATACGCAGCCAGCCAAAGCAGAGAAGAAGCCTGCAAAAAAAACAGAAGCCCCGGCTTCAAAGACAAAGCGCGGATCCGATGATGTATTCCAAAGTGGCAGCGATTTGAGCGCTGATTTTGACGAAATGCCAACCGATCGTTTGAGCGATGAAGCGGCGGAAACCTTTCAGTACGATGCATTTCGAAAACCGGATGATGATCCGAGTGATACCGGCACACCGGCAATTGCCTTTAAACGAATGGATCCGCAAGCTCAAGAAGCCACGGAAGCGGCGCGTTCAGAAGCTCCAGCACCATCTGCGCCATCTGCGCCATCAACGCCATCAACGCCGTCAGCGCCTCCGCTTGGATCGGAACTGGCGGCACCGCCGGAGGATACTCAAGAAAAGCCGGCGATTAAAGAAAGCGCCCAACAAAAAGATGCGCCTGAAGGCAAAGAGAAGGCAGCACCGGATCCAACGAGCCTCTATTTGACGAAAGTGCTTGCTGGTGATGAGGAAGAACAAAAGACGCGTATGAAAATTTGCATTGTGCAAACGGGCGATTCAATTGAAACGATTTCTGAACGCTATCACGTACCGGTAACGTCGCTCTTGCGCAAAAACGCACGAACAACCGGAGACATTGAACCGGGTGAACTTCTTTATATTCCCAAAAGTTCAAAGGCTGTAAAAGATGAATCCTGATCTTGCGGCTGTTCTGTCCGCTCTTCAGGCGAATTATGGCTTTCGACAGTTGAACGTTGCATGTGAGCAGCCATTGCTTATTGATACGGAACGCGGGATTAAGAGAATTCGACTATGGACAGATGAAGCCTTGCTCCACTTACATTTAAAGTGGCGGAACCACGTAAAAAATGAACATTTTTTTGTTGATCGGATGTATGTGACTCGGGCAGGGCTTCCGTCGGTACGGTTCGGTAATTTTTCAATGACGTGCCATGACGCCCCAATGGAGCCGCTTGCGCTGAACAATAACGAACAGCAGTGGGCAGCTTTTTTAACGGATCTTAGCCGAACGAGCCGGGACCAGCCTGTTGACGAATCGAAGACAGAAATGCAGATTCAAGTTCATACACTCTTTGAACAAGCAAAACAGATGCACGAGCTGGATCCGGAAATTTGGGGGATTGTTTCTGCTTGTTATTCGTCCGCATGTACGCGGGCTGCAGAGGCGGACCGTTTGCGTGAGCAGCATCAATACAGACGGTCCGCTTTTTTATTGCCTGCAGATTTTTCACATGATTCGTGCAAAGCGCTCTTTGATACGCTGTTCTTTGAACTTGGGCAATCCGAACCGACGGATGGATGCGGCGTTTTGGCACGCTTTGTCTTAACGGACGCTTTGCAGGCGCAGCGCGGGCAATCGATGGGGAAGCTCCTTCAAGAATTAGCGTTAAAGGGATTCTTTGATCGGGAAAATGCAGATCTGATGCTTGCCGAATGGTTTGCTCCGGACGAGTGGATCCGTCTCTTGCAAGCGAGTTTACAGGGCGATGTACCTGTGGATCGATCCTCAGATGTGTTCAGGCGTGTCTGGGATCAGAAAATTAAGCTGATCCGTTTATTGGAGAACATTGGCGTTCAATCGGGGAGGGCAGGCGGAGGTGCACCAAGTGGATCAGAAGGACAGCAGCTGGATCAATCGAATACTCTTTTACTATGACCTTGTTCCGATCAACCTTGCCGCCGAGGGCAGCCTAACCCGAGTGGATACGTATTCCGGACGCTTTGCTTTGAAACGAAAAGTTTTAAATGACCGGCAAATGCGTGCACTTCAGACGGTTTACGCGCTCGCACGGCGATTGGTGATTGATGCGGTTTGTCCGCTTCCGACGAAATACGGCGATTTGATCATTCGCGACAGAGAGACCAGCTATTATTTAATGCCATGGTTTCAGGAAACCGTTGATGCATCGAACCTGCCGGAACGTTACCGCCATCTTTTTCATAAAGCGGCACAGCTGCATCGTCAGACGATGGAGAGAAAGCAGGAGTGCGCCGCGCTTTACCAAGCTATGGTTCGGGTACTGAGTCAGCGGCAAATGATTTGGGAGCATTTTCTCTACACTGCCGAGCATCATGTTTACCCATCGCCGTTCGAACAGACCGTCCTTCAAAGTGCGTTTATTTATCTTGAAAACATGCAGCGTGCACGTGAATTTTTCAGTCGTGATAAAGACGAAGAAGGAAAAAGTAAAGAAATGCGTCGCGCACTCTGTCACGGACGGCTCACGCCACTCCATTTGTTGATTGAAAATGAACGTAGCTGTCTGACCAACTTTGAAAACAGTGAGGACGGTTTTTTCATTGTGGAAACAGCTGCTTTATTTGAGCAGGCAGCGGTAATGCTTGAGCAGAAGCAAACGGATTGGCGCGCATTATATCAGTCGTATCAATCGGCTTGTCCGCTAGATGAAGAAGAACGGGGCTTTTTGCAGCATTTTCTTTTATTTCCCAGTGCTCACGCCAATTTGCTTATTCGTTACAGTCAATCGGAGACGGTCGATGAGCAATGGTTTGTCAGCCGGTGGACCCGTCTTTGTGAGACGCATCAATTCATGTATACAGCAATTACAAAAATGATGAAAGAAGAGCAAAAGAGGAAAGATGAACTGCGCAAACAAAAAGAAGCGGCAGAAAAGAAAGAGGCTGACGATTAATTCAGATCAGTTACAGCCAATGCTTTAAGAAACCGATATAAATAAAAAAGAGAAGGGCAGTCAGCATGACATCCAAAGTTGTCGGCAGAAAGATCGTACGAATAAGCTGAAACAAGGCAAGCGGAAGTACGATCACGCCTAAGCCTTCCCGGCATTTTTTAAAAAAAGGTTGCAAACGATTTTTCTTGAACACGCAGATCACTCCCATTGTTTCCCTGACCATTCTTTTGGCTATACTATAGTCTATGAGCGGTGTATGCTTCATGTGCGGCAATTTTTTATAAGCAAACGTTGACGAAGCCAGCCGTATGTATATATAATGAGTACAAAACACAACTACGATCTGTGTCAAAGTGAAAATGCTGAGACAGGGAGGAGTACATTTCTTTAAGCTAGAAGAGACGAGCAAGTCTCTGTAAGAGAGAGAAGCCGATGCGCTGAGAGACTTCTTTAGCCTGCGGAAATGGAAGTAGCCCTTGAGCAGTCTTTCTGAACGGTCGAACCGACTTATTAGGAAAGTTCCGGGAGTCCGTTATCGAATGAATGAGGCGCGTTTTTTGCGCGTAAATAAAGGTGGTACCGCGGAGCTTTCTTCGTCCTTGTGACGGAGAAAGCTCTTTTTGCGTTTTTAGCGCCTCATCCAAAACGGTTCAGATTATAGGTGGAAAAAGGGAGGGGTCAAGATGGAAAAAGAGTTGGCGACAAAGTACGATCCGAGCCAGACCGAAGAAAAGTGGTATAAAACCTGGCTGGAGAAGGATTATTTTAAAGCGGAGGGCGATCTGGAAAAGAAACCGTACGCGATCGTTATCCCGCCTCCAAATGTTACCGGAAAGCTTCACTTGGGGCATGCCTGGGATACAACGATGCAGGATCTCTTGATCCGTTTCAAACGGATGCAAGGCTACGACGCCCTTTATTTACCAGGCATGGATCATGCTGGCATTGCCACGCAGGCTAAGGTTGACGCGAAGCTGCGTGCGGAAGGCAAATCGCGTTATGATCTTGGACGCGAAAAATTTCTGGAAGTTGCCTGGGACTGGAAGAAAGAATATGCGTCCTTCATCAGGAAACAATGGGCGAAACTAGGGTTGTCACTGGATTATTCAAGAGAACGGTTTACGCTTGACGAAGGACTTTCCAAAGCTGTACGCAAGGTATTTGTCAGTCTCTATAAGAAAGGATTAATTTACCGAGGCGCATACATTATCAACTGGGATCCGGCTGCCCGTACCGCACTTTCCGATATTGAAGTTATTTATAAAGAAATCCCCGGCCATCTGTGGCATGTCAATTATCCGCTCGCAGACGGCTCCGGTTCCATCCAAATTGCGACGACGCGTCCGGAAACGATGCTTGGTGATACGGCGATTGCCGTACATCCCGATGATGAACGCTATAAAGCGATTGTCGGTAAAAAAGCGGTTGTTCCGCTGATTGGACGAGAAATTCCGATTGTTGCCGACAGCTATGTCGATCAGTCGTTCGGAACAGGAGCAGTAAAAATTACTCCAGCGCATGACCCGAATGACTTTGAGGTCGGCAACCGCCACCATTTGCCGCGTATCCTTGTCATTGATGAGACAGGGAAAATGAATGAAAATGCCGGCAAGTATCGAGGATTGGATCGCGAAGAATGCCGCAAGCAGATCGTTAAGGATTTGGAAACCTCCGGTGAACTTGCCTACGTTGAAGAACACGCGCATGCGGTCGGCCATTCGGAACGTACCGGCGTTGTTGTTGAGCCCATTTTGTCGACCCAATGGTTCGTCAAAATGAAGCCTCTCGCGGAAGCATCGCTGAACATGCAGGAAACGGATGATCGCGTGAACTTTGTCCCTGAACGCTTTGAAGGAACCTATCGCCGCTGGATGGAAAATATCCGTGACTGGTGCATCTCTCGTCAACTATGGTGGGGTCACCGCGTCCCGGCTTGGTACCACAAACAGACCGGCGAAGTTTATGTTGGCATGGAAGCGCCAAAGGACAGTGAAAACTGGAAACAGGATGAAGATGTTTTGGATACCTGGTTCAGTTCAGCACTGTGGCCGTTCTCAACGATGGGCTGGCCGGATGAAGACGCTTCGGATTTCAAACGCTACTTCCCGACCAATGCGCTCGTTACCGGATATGACATTATCTTTTTCTGGGTCGCACGGATGATGTTCCAATCCACAGAGTTTACCGGAAAAAGCCCATTCAAAGACGTGCTGATCCACGGACTCGTCCGAGATGAACAAGGACGCAAGATGAGCAAATCGCTTGGAAACGGAATCGATCCAATGGATGTCATTGCTAAATACGGCGCCGATGCGCTCCGTTATACGCTTGCTACCGGAACAACGCCGGGGCAGGATCTGACCTTCCAATGGTCAAAGGTGGAAGCAAACTGGAACTTTGCCAATAAGATCTGGAATGCGTCACGGTTTGTGATCATGAACCTTGAAGGTTTTACGTTCAGCGATATCGATCTGTCCGGTAAGAAATCTGTTGCCGACCGCTGGATTCTGCAGCGACTGAATGCGACGATCGAAAAAGTGACGACACTTTATGAAAGCTATGACTTCGGCGAAGCCGGCCACTATCTGTATCAATTCATCTGGGATGATTTCTGTGATTGGTACATCGAGATGGCGAAACTGCCGCTATATGGTGAAGATGAAGCGGCAAAAACGACAACCAAATCGGTACTCACTTATGTGCTTGATAAAATTTTGAAATTGCTGCACCCGATTATGCCGTTCATCACTGAAGAAATCTGGCAACACATTCCGCATGAAGGCGAAACGATCATGCACAGCGACTGGCCGACCGTTAATGCACAATGGAATGATGCTACTGCAGAACAAGAGATGACCGCGCTACAAAATGTTATTCGTTCTGTGCGCAACATTCGTTCGGAAATGAATGTCGCACCGAAAAAACCGGTTGAACTGCTCATTAAAACAAAATCGGAACAAGAAACAACCATCTTTGATGCAAATAAAGACTTTATTGAACGTTTCTGTAATCCGGAAACACTGGCGATTGGCACAGACATTCAGGCTCCGGAAAAAGCCGTATCTGCAGTCATTTCCGGTGCAGACATTTACCTTCCTTTGTCCGGTTTGATTAATATTGATGATGAAATCAGCCGATTGAAGAAGGAACTTGAAAAAATGAATGCCGAGGTCGAGCGAACCAAGAAAAAATTAAGCAATCCAAGATTCGTTGACAAAGCGCCGGAGCAAGTAGTGAACAAAGAACGTGAAAAACAAGCGGATTATATCGAAAAAAGGGATAAATTAGACGCACGAATTGCTGAATTGCAAGCGTAATTCGACTAAAATAGAAAATACAGTCATGGTTGATGACGGTGGCGGGATTTATCCCCCACCGTTTTCACATGGGGAACAAAAGTGATGCGGAGGACCGGCAATGTTTGAAACAATTGATGAAACACTGAACTGGATTCACGGGCTGATCCCACATGGAATCAAACCCGGTACGAAGCGGATGGAATGGATGTTGGCCGAATTAGGCAATCCGGAGCAAAAGATTCGTGCTGTTCACGTTGGCGGAACGAATGGAAAAGGATCGACGGTATGCTATTTATGGCATATTTATCAAGCTTCAGGAATGACGGTCGGCACGTTTATTTCACCATACATTACCTCCTTTAATGAACGGATCATGGTGAATGGCAAGCCGATCAGTGATCAAGATCTGATTAAGGCGGCGAATCTTGTCTATCCGCTGACGCTTGCGGTAGATCGAGAGACCAATCTCGGCCTTCCAACTGAATTCGAAGTTGTGACGATGCTTAGCTTTGTTTATTTTGGTATGATTCATCCTTGTGATCTGGTGATCTATGAAGTCGGCCTTGGCGGACGGCTCGATTCAACCAATGTCATTCAGCCGCTCGTCAGCGTGATTACCAATGTTGCAATGGATCATATGAAGCAGCTCGGCACTACCATTAAACAGATTGCTTTTGAAAAAGCCGGAATCATCAAGCAAGGTACAGCTATTGTTACGACTGCCGAACATCCGGATGCCCAGGCTGTAATTCGTGATAAAGCGAGAGAAAAAAATGCTGAATTGTATCTCCTCAATACTGCGTTTTCCTATGATTCGCTCGGACATGATGAAGACGGCGAGCATTTTAATTTTACTGCCGGCATGTTCCATCTACATGATCTTGTTCTCCACATGAGAGGGGAACATCAGCTGAAGAATGCTTCGGCAGCGCTGATGGCCGTCCGTTATTTGGCGGAATGCCGCGGGCTTCCCATCACCGAGGCAGCCATTCGTGAGGGGCTTCTGAAGGCTGCTTGGCCAGGGCGTTTTGAACGTATGAAGAATGATCCGCTCGTTATTATTGACGGTGCGCATAATGTTCAGGGAACCGAAGCGCTTGTCTGCACTTTGAACAGCTATTATGAAGGGCGAACGATTCATCTGCTCTATGCGGCACTGAAAGATAAACAATATGAACAGATGATTCATTTAATTGAATCGGCGGTGCATGATGTGACGTTTACTTCCTTTAATTACCCGCGCGCGGCAAGCAGTGATCTGCTCTTTGACGCATCCCAGCATCACATCAAGAAAAAAGATCCGGACTGGATGCATGCTCTGAATGACTTGATTGCTAGAACGGAGCCGGGCGAAATGGTGCTGGTGTGCGGTTCGCTCTATTTTATTTCCGCGGTTCGCCATGCCCTCGGCGATGAGAAGTCAAAGGACATGTGACCGTGAATTTATTGGCAAAAACATATGGGCAAAAGAAGATGAAGAGGCAAAAAAGCCTTTTCATCTTCTTTTTATTTTGCTACAATTACAATTAGTCAAATTGTACTAGGAAAATAGATAATTGTAAAAATTGGATCGTAATCGCACAGGATAAAAAGGGGGAAGTGCGATTGACATTACTGAAGCAAAGGGTAGTGATCATTTTTTGGCTCATGTCGATGGCAGGGCTTCTTCCGCTAATCTACGTACTTGATCCACCAAGAAACATCACTCTTTCTTCCTTATTCACTGTAAGCATTGTCTTTATTCTCACCGCAATTTTCAGTTTTAAAGTTAAAGGGACCGATATTATTGTCATTCAGGGAATCGGACTAGCTGCCTTTCTAATATTCGGACTGTTTATTGAAGCATTATTGACACAACTGTGCATTATCACCTATTTGCTTTTTCAGCGGGTCGGGAAGTCGGATTCTTATCGGATACCGGTAAACCTGACCATGTTTCTGCTTGTTTCCATTTCTTCCGGATGTGCTTACTACGCACTAGGCGGCCAAGCAGTGACGGGAACCCGTAATGTTTTGGCGTTGCATTTATTGCCGATCTTAGCCTTCTATATTGCTGCTTATTTAACCAACAGCCTTCTCTTAACTGTCATTCGACGTTGGCTGCTTAATCAGCAAGTTGTTTTGAAACTATTCGACCGTGATTCTGCTTGGGAACTGGTGATTACGGCCTTAATGTTGCCGCTTGGTATCGCCTTCTATTTCATGTATACGACCAGGGGCTGGGAAGGGATGATGATGATTGCGATTCCAATGGTCACATTGTCGGTCATCATGAGACAAATCAACAACAGCCAGGAATTAGTCTATTTTCTTCAAAACGTGAACCATCTTGGTCAGCAGCTTACGGAAGAATTGTCCGTGAACCGTGTATTTGACCACTTGTTTGCTCAAATGCCTGCAATGATGACAACAGCGGATTATCTTTATGTTGTCCTGTATACGGAACCGGAGCACCCAAAGCTTGTCCGTCTCTATCGCAAAAATCAGGAAAGTGACTTTGTACCCTTTCAGCAAGAAGCCGATATCAGTCTGAGCGTATATCGGGAAGCGAAAACGGTCACTGAAAGCGGAGAGGTATGTGCAAGGTATCCGTTTCTCGAT
Source organism: Sporolactobacillus inulinus (assembly GCF_006539285.1). Lineage (GTDB taxonomy): Bacteria > Bacillota > Bacilli > Bacillales > Sporolactobacillaceae > Sporolactobacillus > Sporolactobacillus inulinus. The sequence continues at coordinate 14,665 of NZ_BJMS01000017.1, read as the reverse complement.
GCAGTGTCAAAAGGACAAGTGCGATCCTATTTGTCTGTTCCGATGATGCATCGCGGACAAGTCATCGGTGTCTTGACAATCGCCTCGCATATCAACAGAGCCTTTACAAAAGCAAATAAAATCGGAATTGAAATCGTCGCCGATTTTCTTGCAATAGGGCTTGAGAATGCGAAGAATTATGAAATTCGAAAAAAGGAAAGCGAACATTGCCCGCTGACTGATTTGTATAATTATCGTTACATGATGAAAATGATCCATCAAATGGATCTTGATCCTTCGCTAGCGGTTTTTTCAATTATTATGATTGATATTGATAACTTTAAAAGAATTAACGACCGGTTTGGACATCAAAACGGCAACGCGATTTTAATTGGTGTTGCGAATCGATTGCGGAAAACGATTGGAGAACGTGGTATTGCTGCACGGTACGGTGGCGAAGAGTTTACCGTACTGCTTCCTGAAATCGATTCAGGCCAATGTTTTTCGATTGCTGAAGCGATTCGCCGCACGGTTGCAACGGAACCCTTCATGATTTTCAATGAAGAAGACAAGCGCTATGACCAAATTCACGTGACGATCAGCCTTGGCACGGCAACAGCGCCTGTAGATGGTACGGATCCGTCTGAATTGATCTATAACGCGGATCACGCAATGTATAAAGGTGCAAAGCAGCAGGGGAAAAATCGAGTAGCTCGCTATCTTTGACCAATCGATGATGTGCGAAAATCGTTGAGAAAAAGAGAGAAATTTTTTGCGGACGAGACGACAAATGTCTCGTTCTTTTTTATGTCCGCTGTGCTAAGCTAGTCGGAAGCAGAGTTTTGTTTGGACAAAGGGGGATACCTGTGACCGCTAGGAATAATAAAACGCCCCAAGTGACGGTATCGTTTAATGGAGAAAAACATGTCTTGGAAGAGTGGACAAGAAAAGAAACAGCCGCAGATCAGGATAAGTCACTGGACTGGATCGGCGCTTTCTCCGATGAGAACGATGAACTTCAGCAACCAAAAAAAATAAGTACCGATTCAAATGCTTTTACGGAAAAAAAACAGCCACTGTTAAAAAACAAAGGGCACTCGGCGCGTAAGAAGCCAATGACGAAACTGCGTATGATCCGTTTTGTCGGCTTACCGGCGGCGGCAGCGCTTGTCGTCGGATTGGTGATTGGCATGTCTCTTTTAATGATACTAAACGAACAAGCGCCGAAAGAAAAGAACACATGGGCGAGCGGCGCGCAATCCAATCAGCAGGCCGGAACCTCGACGATCGCCAGTAACGATTTAAATTTATCGCTCTATTTCATTCAGGCAGGGTTGTTTGGCTCGTCGGCTAAGGCAAAGCAGATTGCATCTCGGCTGAACGCCCCGGCAGTTGTGATGCCTGTAACTGGGGGCAACGCCATTTTTGTTGGCGCCGCACAAAGTGAAAAAGAAGCGGACCAAATGATTAAAGCGTTTGAAGGAAATGGCATGGACGTGTTTAAAAAGAAAATGACGCTGCAAGCGGCTGCAGCAGCAGCAAAGGATCAAAACAAAGCGAAGGCGGCACATGCGGCAAAGAAAATGATTCAGGAATACCTCGCATTATCGGTACAGCCAAACAGAAGCACAGCTTCTAGCCAGAATGCATTGCGAACCGTGGACAAGCTCTATAAATCCATATCAGGCTTAAAAGTAGATCGTGAAGCCAAGCAAGTAATGGATGATCTTAAACAAACGCGCGCAGCGGCAGCCCAATTAGCTACAGATTCGCGCGCACAACAGGCGGCTGCATTTCATAAGTGTCTGCTTGAGACGATCACCCACTATAACGCGTTGATTCACTCTTAAAGAAACCGCATTTTTTTGAAGAATGGCGCCTGCAGCGCACAACGGATTAAAGTACCATAGGTAGATGCGTCCTATGCCGATCTTGCGATGAGCGGTTTGTCTTTGATCAATCCGTTCCAGCTGCATCATCGCGCGACTTCTACGGGATATTGATGTTGCCCGCGTAACAGAACGATTACAAAAAGATTATTATTGCTTATTTTTCTGTTTTTGTGACATAAACAGAGGAATCGCATCGAAAATAATGGGCGACTGTCCTAGAAAATAGACCATTTTTGACATTTTTCATTCTGCAGAAAATCCTGAAACACGCTATGCTTGGCTAAAGGATCTTCAACGTGCAGAATGGGGGAATGGTTTATGGTGAAGAATATAATGATGAAAGATGTACCGAATGGTGATCGTCCTCGAGAACGCTTGATTCGCGAAGGAGCTTCCGTTTTGTCAAATCAAGAGCTGCTTGCCATCCTTCTGCAGTCAGGGACAAGAAATCAGTCTGTCATGCAGCTTGCCGGTCGATTGGTCAGTCAATTTAACGGCCTTGAACAATTGCGGGAAGCGAGCATCGAAGAAATGAAGCAAGTCAAAGGGGTTGGCGCAGCAAAAGCGGTTCTTTTATTAGCCGTTTTTGAAATTGGGCGGCGTATGAATCAAAAGGCCCATGATTCAAGGTACGCGATTCGTTCTCCCGAAGACGGCGCCGACTATGTGATGGAGGAAATGCGCACATTAAAACAGGAGCACTTTGTGGCATTATTCTTGAATACCAAGAATCAAGTGCTGCATAAGTGCACCATTTTTGTCGGCAGTCTCAATGCTTCCATTGTTCATCCACGGGAAGTATTCAAAGAAGCAGTACGACAATCTGCTGCTTCGATCATCTGCTTTCACAATCATCCAAGCGGCGACCCCACGCCCAGCAAGGAGGATATTGATGTAACCAGGCGCTTGGCTTCTTGCGGGAAAATGCTTGGTGTGGACGTCCTGGATCATATCGTTATTGGGGATCGGCGATTTGTCAGTTTGAAACAGAAGGGGCTCATGTAATGTAAAATGAAAAGCGCGCGATTCCAAACATTTCATTTCCAGCCCCCCCTATAAATTCAAGATCAATTAAGATATAATTAAATGCATGAGTTTTTGCAACCGAAGGGAGATTACATAGATGTTTGGCGGATTTTCTAGAGATATGGGTATTGACCTTGGGACGGCGAACACGGTAGTGTACGTTAAGGGGAAAGGTGTCGTCGTCAGAGAACCATCGGTCGTCGCCTTACACACAGACAATGGTCTGATTGAAGCAGTCGGAACACCGGCAAAGAACATGATCGGCCGAACACCGGGAAATATTGTTGCTGTTCGTCCGATGAAAAATGGCGTGATTGCGGATTTTGAGACTACAGCAACAATGATGAAATATTTTATTAATCAAGCACAGAAACAACGCTCCGTGTTTTCACGCAAACCAAATGTGATGGTTTGTGTCCCATCGGGAATTACAGCCGTTGAAAAACGTGCCGTAGAGGATGCGACAAAACAAGCGGGTGCGCGTGAAGCATATACGATTGAAGAGCCCTTTGCAGCAGCAGTTGGTGCCGATTTGCCGGTTTGGGAACCGACCGGGAGCATGGTGGTGGATATTGGCGGAGGTACGACGGAAGTTGCCATCATCTCACTTGGCGGGATCGTGACCAGCCAATCCATTCGTATCGCCGGCGATGATATGGATGAAGCGATCATTCAATATGTGAAGAAAACCTATAACCTCATGATCGGGGAACGATCCGCCGAAGCATTGAAGGTTGAAATCGGATCTGCAGGCGATTCCGAAGAAATAGCAAAAAGTAAAATGGAAGTACGCGGACGAGACTTGCTAACTGGCCTTCCAAAGACCATTGAAGTATCTGGAAAAGAGATCGCCGAAGCATTGCGTGATTCGGTCAATCAAATTATCGAAGCAGTCAAAGTAACGCTTGAGAAGACGCCGCCTGAACTTGCTGCCGATATTATGGATCGCGGAATTGTCCTTACCGGAGGCGGAGCATTGCTGAATAACTTGGATCATGTTCTAAGCGATGAGACAAAGATGCCGGTAATCGTTGCAGAAAATCCGCTTGATTGCGTTGCAATCGGTACGGGACGCTCGCTTGAAAACTTACCGTTAATTCGCTCCAAGGCGAACTCAATCTCATTAGCAAAAAAATAATTATTCAGCGCTAAAACGTGTGAACAGCTAAGCAGGTGTCTGTATGCCTTCATTTTTTTCAAATAAAAAATTAATCATCTTATTAACTAGCCTCATTATCCTGATCGCATTGATCAGCTACTCTCTTAAGCAGGGGACACGTGCGAATTGGGCGGAACAATTTGTGCAGGATGTTGTCGGCGGTTTTCAATATGTAATCAATGTACCCGCTCGCTATGCAGCGGGTTTCTTTCAGAATGTGAACGCTATTGAAAATGCTTATAAAGAAAATAAACGCTTAAAAGAAAATCTGGCGAACTATGCCAGTGTTGAACAGGAAAACCGAACCCTGACTGCGCAGAACAAGACATTAAGAGCGCAGCTTGGTTTGAAAAATGACCCAAAACTTTCCGATTTTCGAAAGTACTCGGCAATGATGATTGGCCGAACGGTAGATCAATTTAATCAACTGCTAACAATTGATAAAGGCCGAGTCAACGGGATTGAGGACGGAATGCCGGTCATTACTTCCGGAAAACGGCTGATCGGCAGCATTACGAAGGCGAGCAGTTTCACGAGCAAGGTATCGCTGATCTCGGACGATCAGAATGCAAATCAAATTTCAGCCGTTATTCAACCGAAAAAAGGTGACCCGATTCCGGGCATGATTGAAGGCTATGATCAGAACAAGGATTTATTGTATTTTCGCAAAATCCCGATCAAAGCTAAGGTACAAAAGGGCCAAGTGGTTATAACATCAGGCTTAAGCGGCAAATACCCTGAAGGACTGGTCATTGGTACGGTTACCAAAGTAACAACCGATCAATATGGGTTGACGAAGGCAGCTCAAGTGAAGCCGGCTGCAAACCTTAACGATTTAAGCTATGTTCTGATCCTGGAGCGCAAAACATCGGTTGCAAGTGATGAGGGGGATTGAGAATGAAGCAAAGTAAGGTTTTCATTCTTCTCTTCTTTCTATTCATCATTCAAGGGACCGTTATACCGCTTATCCCTCTGTTCCATGCATGGGACATACAATGGGTTCCGGAGTTTGTTTTTGTCGCAATCCTGATGATTGCGTTTTTCGGATCACTCAGTTGGGGGATGAGGTATGCACTCATCTTTGGTTTTATGACCGACATCGTCTATTCATCGGTGCTCGGTGTCTATGCGTTCAGCCTAACCCTTACCGTATATCTGATGTCTATGATTTCCCGATGGGTGAATTTAAACCTAGTGATAACGATACTTCTTGTTGCTGCCGGCATCGTCGCTATGGAATTTCAGGTGTATGTCATTTACTTGATGATCGGTTTAACGGATCAGAGCCTCGGCGTTTTCTTTCAAGCACGTGTGCCTTCAACACTTGTGCTCAACGCACTCTTTACTCTGTTGATCTATTATCCATTTCGCCGATATTTAGTGAAAATGTCTGACTGGATTCAAAAATGATTCATCCGGTTGCCGTTATCCGAATTTTTGTAGAGAACTGTATGTTTTAAGAAGGAATTTATTCTATTAATATTGAATATCAACATATCGAGGTGAAAATCCCGATGCCAGCCACTCAGTCGCTTGTGACAATAAAAGGGCGCAAAGATGGTCTCGTTCTTGTCATGAATGAAGCTTGCGCTTATCGCGATTTGTTAATCGAACTTAAAGAAAAATTGGCAGCGAGTACGAATCTAAATAAAAATGGTCCGGTCATTTCTGTGAAAATTGAAATGGGAAATCGTTATATCGACGCAGATCAGCGGGATCAGCTTAAACAGATCATTCACTCTTATGATCATTTAAAAGTGGAAGAAATCCATTCGAATGTGCTGACTTATGCAGAACTTGATAAGATCAAAGAGCAGGAGAAAATGGTCACGATGGTTCGGATTGTCCGTTCAGGCCAAGTACTCTCTGTTCAAGGAAATCTTCTCTTAATCGGTGATGTCAATCCTGGAGGCGTTATATCTGCCTCGGGAAACATATACGTTCTTGGATCTCTGCGCGGGGTCGCTTCAGCAGGACAAGGCGAAGACAGAAAGGACGCGGTAATTGTCGCATCGATTATGGCTCCGACACAGCTCAAGATCGGGGTAACCATGAGCCGTAATGAGCGCAATACAGCCGAAGTGCTGACAGAACGCCACATGTTCGAATGTGCCTATTTGGACGAGCATATTGGAAAAATCGTGATTGACCGCATACAAACCACAATGAAAAAAGGAAATCTACCATTTACGTTGAATAAGATGTAAGATTGATAGAAAAGGGGTGTGTAGCGATGGGAGAAGCAATCGTTGTGACATCTGGAAAAGGCGGGGTTGGAAAAACAACAACCTCCGCAAATGTCGGTACCGTTCTTGCCCTGCAAGGGAAAAAAGTCTGTCTTGTGGATACGGACATCGGCCTGCGCAATCTGGATGTTGTTATGGGACTTGAAAACCGAATCATCTATGATTTGGTTGACGTAGCACAAGGGCGGTGCAAGCTTAATCAGGCATTAGTGAAGGACAAGCGTTTTGAATGCCTCAGCTTGTTGCCGGCAGCCCAAACAACTGATAAGGACTCGATCCAACCCGATCAGATGAAGAAAATCATTGATACATTAAAAGCCGATTTCGATTACATTATTATTGATTGTCCGGCTGGTATCGAACGCGGCTTTAAGAATGCGGTTGCAGGGGCGGATCATGCGATTGTCGTGACAACCCCTGAAATTTCTTCCGTTCGCGATGCTGATCGAATTATCGGTTTGTTGGAACAAGAAAAACAAGTTTCGCCGCCACGGTTAATTATCAATCGCATACGGCAACATCTGCTTAAAAGCGGTGAAATGCTTGAGATCGATGAAATCATGAATATATTGGCGATTGACCTGATTGGCATTGTCATCGATGATGATGGCGTGATCTCTTCTTCGAATAAGGGGGAACCAATCGCGCTCAATCCTTCATCAAAGGCCGCAATGGCTTATCGGAATATTGGGAGACGGATTCTAGGAGAAACCGTTCCGCTTATGGATCTTGATGAAAAGCAAGGCTTTTTCCATCGGGTTAAGGCATTGCTTGGAATGAGATAATCGAGAGAATCAGCTTTTAAAGCGTCCGTGCGTAAAGAAGTTCTTTACGCACGGACGCTTTTTTTCTTTCCCTCATATTTTATACAGGACGGGCATACAGTCTTTGTAGAGCTTGTTCACAATGGACAAGATTATGCGATAAGCGAAATGTTGTAAGAAATGTGAATGAACGAATAAAACGGATCGATGCGGAAAGGAAGCAGACCCATGAGCGATTTTATGGATTATAAGCGAAGACATCAGTTGCGCAAACAAAGAAAACTAACGATGCTGCGAGAGTCTCCAAAAGATTATAGCCCTTATCCCAAAAAATCAGGGAGCAGCATGATGAATGCGCCTTATTGGGCAGATGTGGAGGAGCCCCAAAAACCGCCGGTTAATCATACCCGCCGCTTCATGCTGCAATGTGTGGTCTCAGCTTTGCTTGTCGGGGCAGTCTATTGGGTGAATACAAAGGACAGTCAACTCCCGGCGATAAAACATTCCATAAAAACAGCGATGACTCAGGAATTCCAGTTTGCTGCCGTGTCGCAGTGGTATGAGAACTATTTAGGTGATCCAATCAGTTTCCTTCCTAATATCCCCAAGGACACAAAAAGCGCCAATGAGGGATCGAGTGAACATCAAACACAAACAGACAAATCATCTTTTGCTAACCCGGTGACCGGCGAGGTGAAAGCGCCTTATAAAACAGCAACGAAGGGGGTTACCGTTGAAACCCATGCACATACAACCGTTAAAGCAGTAAAAGATGGTCTGGTTGTGTTTGTCGGAAAGAAAAAGACAATTGGCGAAACGGTCGTCATTCAACATAAAGATAATGATGAGTCATGGTACGGAAAACTAGATGCGGCAAACGTAAAAGTATATCAGGAGGTGAAGAAAGGTCAAAATATCGGCGTTACTTCCGGTAACAACAAAAAAGGAAGCTTTTATTTCGCCCTGAAAAAGGGGGAAAAGTTTATCGATCCGATACAGGTGATGTCCTTTGACTAAGCTGCTTCCTAAGATAAAGATTCACCCCGTTTTCTGGCTGGTCATTGCTGCCGGAACATTGACCGGGCATCTTTGGGGAACCGTAATGGCCTTTGTCATTGTGCTGATTCACGAACTCGGACATGCATTGACTGCTCGATTGTTCGGTTGGAATGTTCTCGAAATCGAATTACTGCCCTTTGGGGGCGTCGCAAAAATAGATGAGCGCGAGACGCATCCTTTTTATCAGGAATGCTTGGTGCTGATCGCCGGACCACTACAAAATGTTTGGCTGCCGCTGCTCTCCTATGCGCTGCTGAATTTTTCGTTTTGGGGAATGAATGAACACAATCTCTTTCTTATGCAAAATAACGCACTGTTGCTCTTCAATCTGCTACCGATCTGGCCGCTCGATGGAGGACGTCTGACCCATGTTTTGATGGAAATGGTTTATCCCTACAAACTGGCTTATCGCCGCGCGCTTTGCTTCTCCGCAGTTGCCTTAGGCGTGTTCGGCGTAATCAGCTTGCTGCTCTATCCCTTTGCAATCAACAGCTGGATCATTTTTTCATTTATTCTCGTCGCGATCTATAAAGAGTGGCGCGTGATCCCGTTACGCTTTATTCGTTTTCTGCTTGCCTTATCAAGCAGCAAGCAAAGATTTGTACGGTTAAAGAAGCTGTCGGTTCCAGGTGAAATGCTGCTCACCGAGGTTTTTGCTATGTACTATAAAAATGCCGATCACCATTTACGAATTATTGGTGAACCGAAGTCTGAACTTGATGGCATCGGGCTGGTTCGCGATTATTTTAAAGGTAATTGTGAAGCAGCGACGATTCGTGAATGCCTATGAATGCGAAGTTGCACCGCCCGACTCAATTTGGGATAATGAACCTAGGTGAAGGATGGGTGGGGGTTGCGATGGTCCAACTCGATTTAAGCATTGCGCTTGAGAAGAATTCGGAAGGTATTCGAGCGGCAGTCTTCGAAAATGGACGCGTGGTGTCCTTTTATTTTCAAAACGATGCGGCGGATCTGCGGATTGGGGATATCTTTCTTGGCCGTATTTCTGAAAATCGGCTCAGTCAAGTCGGCTGGTTTGTTGATCTCGGAGAGGGAAGGAGCGGCTTTCTTCCCCACAACCGCTGCACTAAGAAGCATCCCCCTGAGGACAAAGACGCGTTTATCCTCGTTCAGGTTGATAAAGAACCATGGAATCAAAAGGAAGCCGAACTTACAGAACATGTGCAGATGAAGGGGAAAAATATTATTTATTTGCCTTACAGTGCCTATGTTGCCGGATCGCGGCGCCTTTCCGAACAAGTGCGCGATTCATTGAAGCGAGCGGTTGCCGCTTGGTGTGCTGATGACGAGGGCATGATCGTACGAACGTCAGCGGCTAAGCAGCCGCTTCAAACACTTCGGCAAGAGTTTCTCGAATTGAAGGATCAGTGGCGCAGCGTTGAGAAAACAGCTTTCTCGTCAACGCAGCCGAGACGCCTCTTCCGCCAATTATCCTTTCTTGGCGAACTGCTTAATGCGCATCATTTTCCAGATCATTGTACGGTGCTTACTAATTTTAAGATTGCTCAGGATGAGATTCCGGAAGGCGTGTCGGTACGGCATCTTTCGGAAAAGAACCTCTTCCGTTCACTAAATATTGAATCCATCTATACACATGCATTCGCATCTAAAATAGCACTGGAGTCGGGGGCATCACTTGTCATTGATTATACGGAAGCGTTGACGACAATTGATGTGAATTCAGGCTCAATGAAGATTCAGAAGAATCGTGATGAAGCGATTCGACGAATTAATTTCAATGCAGCGAGTGAGATTGCAAGGCAATTGAGACTGCGCCAGATCGGCGGGATCGTAGTCATTGATTTTTTACGGATGAATCATGAGTCGGATCGGCAAGCACTTCTGCAGCAGCTGATTCATGAAACCAAGCCGGATCCAAACCATGTTCAAGTTTATGGATTTACCCGAGTCGGCTTAGTGGAAGTGACAAGAAAGCGTCAGAGCTGGGGAATTCAGAATCAGGTCATGAGCATGATGAAAAATGCTGCTCAGCGTTGACAGAAAGCGATTGACTATGTTATGATTCGATATGTTATTATGTTGTTAAAGGGCTTAGGAGCATCTCGCTCCAACCGCTCAGAATAGGTGATAATGTCCGGTATGTCGGGCAGCCTTTCTCTGGCGAGTCTGAGATGACAGATATGTTTGGACAAACCGATTTGTCGCAAACATAATCTTAAAGGAGGTGCATCGGAATGTACGCAATTATTGAAACCGGAGGCAAGCAGCTGAAGGTAGAAGAAGGAAAAACGATTGTCATTGAAAAGCTTGCCGGTGAAGCAGGCGATGCTGTTACGTTTGATAAGGTGCTTTTTGTTGGCGGCGAATCTGTAAAGGTTGGCGCACCGACTGTTGAAGGTGCAACGGTAACGGGTAAGGTTGTTGAACAAGGTCGCGACAAGAAAATTGTTGTGTTCAAGTTCAAAAAAAGAAAGAACTACCGTCGCAAACAAGGACACAGACAGCCGTTCACAAAAGTTGTCATTGAAAAAATCAATGCGTGACGGTGGCTTGCGGTGGTTAATCTAACCATTCATCGTGATCCTCAGGGTCAGATTGTTGCCTTTAATTTAACCGGTCATGCCGATAGCGGTCCCTACGGAAGTGATCTTGTGTGTGCGGCAGTTTCTGCTGTTGCCTTCGGATCGGTTAACGCCGTTGAATCGCTGGCGAATCTGCAGTTGGACGTGCTGCAGAAGGATAGTGGTTATCTTGAATGCACGATCCCAGATCACGCTACTGGAAGTGATTTGGAGAAAGCCCGGTTGATCTTGGAAGCAATGCTTATCTCAATGCGTACGATTGAACAGTCGTATGGACAATATATTCGTATTAGTGATTAAAGGAGGTGCCTTAAAGATGTTGAAATTAGATCTTCAGTTTTTCTCATCGAAAAAAGGTGTTGGTAGTACAAAAAACGGTCGTGACTCCATCGCAAAGCGTCTAGGCGCAAAACGTGCGGACGGTCAAACGGTGACAAGCGGCTCAATTCTGTATCGTCAGCGCGGTACTAAGATCTATCCGGGAACGAACGTTGGACGCGGCGGCGACGACACATTGTTTGCAACGGCAAACGGCGTCGTTAAGTTCGAAAAGTTCGGTAAGAACAAGAAAAGAGTCTGTGTCTACCCGGTAGAAGTAGCTAAAGAAGCTTAATGTTTTTTGTGCATGAATAAGTATTGAAGCGGCAGATAACTTTTTGCGCAGGCAAAAGGTATCTGCCGTTTCTTTTACAGATAAAGAAACATTCATGACCCGCTTGAGAAGCGCGGGATACCGCTTGAATGAACATACCCTTTAGATAAAGCGTCTAACTTGTATTTACGTACGCGACGCAGGCAAGTTCTTTTTTTCATGATTTGAGTGACGCTTTTGCTTGTCGTTCCCTGAAAGGGATCTGTTATACTGGTCTTGTACATTTGGAGGTGCGGCAATGTTCAATGAACAAAAAGCGATTGAATTGTTGAGTTTCGCGCGGCATGGCCTATTGAATGATTTGCAGTTGATTAAGGGGTATCTTTTTCTAAAACAGCCGGACAAAGCGGAAGAAGTTGTTGAACGGGTCACAGAGAAACTTCATGATCAAACGGGTCTGACTCGTTTACAGATCCCGCAATCTGCAATTTTTCTCATGCATTACAGGTGGACTGCCCAGGATTTTCATGTTACTTTTCATATTGACGGCAAGCAGAAGAACTTATCTGCGTATGATCATTCCCTGGCGCTCTTGTTCAAAGAACTTTTCTTGATCATCGAACACCATGCGTCGCCCTTGTCGGAAAATAAGGTCGAGGTAATTTTTGATACCACTGAACCTGAAACACGCATATCTGTCTCTTTTATAGGTATACTTACGGATCCTCATGCTGCGCAGCAGAAAGTAAAAAAACTGATCGTGCATCAATCGTTTCAGTGGGTTAAACACTACATAATAAACGATGGAAGTAATGAAAATGAAGTGAGGTGGACAATGTGTTTGTCGATCAAGTAAACGTGTTTGTGAAAGGCGGCGATGGCGGGAACGGCATGGTTGCCTTTCGACGCGAAAAGTATGTGCCTGACGGAGGTCCCGCCGGCGGTGACGGTGGCAAAGGGGCCGACGTGATCTTTGAAGTTAATGAAGGGTTGCGCACCCTGATGGACTTTCGCTACAAACGCCATTTTAAAGGAAAAAAGGGAGAAAACGGCCGAACGAAGAATCAACATGGCAAAAGTGCGGCTCCGCTCGTTGTACAAATTCCACCGGGAACCGTTGTTAAGGATAGGCAAACTGGGCAAGTGCTTGCCGATTTAACGGAAAACGGTCAGCGTCAAGTGATCGCGGCAGGTGGGCGCGGCGGGCGCGGCAATACCCGCTTTTCGACACCGGCCAACCCGGCTCCGTATATATCTGAAAACGGCGAGCCGGGTGAAGAACGCGAAGTACAGCTTGAGTTAAAGCTGTTAGCCGATGCGGGTCTTGTTGGCTTCCCAAGTGTCGGCAAATCAACGCTTCTTTCTGTCGTGACCTCAGCAAAACCAAAAATTGCTGAGTATCATTTTACGACCCTGGCGCCGAACCTTGGCGTTGTAGCCGTTGATGAAGGGCGAAGCTTTGTGCTTGCGGATCTTCCGGGACTGATTGAAGGTGCAAGCAGTGGTGCGGGTTTGGGGTATCAATTCTTGCGCCATATCGAACGTACACGTGTCATTATTCATGTGGTTGACATGTCGGGAAGCGAAGGCCGAGATCCTTATGAAGATTATCAGAAAATCAATGAAGAGCTGAAAAGTTATCAGCTGCGTCTCTTAGAACGTCCGCAAGTTATCGCTGCTTCGAAAATGGATATGCCGGAAGCTGAGGGAAATTTGAAAGCATTCAGGGAAAAAGTTGATCCTGATGTTCCGATATTCGCGATTTCTTCGCTGACGAAAGCAGGCTTAAAAGAATTAACACAAGCAGTGTATCAATTGATCTTGACCACACCGGAATTTCCAATGGAAAAACCGGTGCAAGAGGACGGCAAGGGGTTATACACTTTCGAAAAAGAAGAAGCACCGTTTGTGATTACACGGGATTCGGACGGTGTTTTCAATGTTTCCGGTCCAAAGGTCGAATTGTTGTTTAAAATGACGAATTTCAATCACGATGAAGCTATTCGCCGTTTTGCGCGGCAGCTGCGCGGTATGGGTGTGGATGATGCGTTGCGTGAAAAAGGGGTCTCTGAAGGAGATACCGTTCGGATTATGGATTTTGAATTTGAATACTCTGATTGAAAAAGGCAGGTTACAAGAGGTAACCTGCCTTTTTCAACGCACGTATGGCATGATTGATCTTTTCTAGATCGCTTGCTTCAAGTTCATGAATGTGCACGCCGTCGGTGAGGGAAGACAGCAGCGACGCACCGGTTTTTTGTAAGTTTTCGACAAAGTGTCGCACATCGGAACGATTACGCACCATCAATGAGCGCGTGATTTCTCCATATAATGGATGCTCAACGGTTACGTTCAGAACCGTCACACCGCAGTCAACAATTCGATTCAGCTCATCCTCGGTTTCGCTGATTGAATGTTTGCATGCGACGATTTTTGTTATTTGGTCTTGTTTGCTTTTTTGAAGCAGCAGATAGCCTTGCGAAGTGGCTATAATTGGCTGCCCTTCAGCCTTGAGAAGCGAGATATCTTGAACAATGACTTGTCTGCTTACGTTCATTTTTTCGGCGAGTTCATTGCCTTTAAGCGGATCTGGTGTTTGCTCCAAAAGAGTCAGAATCGACTTTCTGCGCTCATCCCCGGATATTCTTTTTCCTCTTATCGTTTTCATGGTTTTGCACCCCATCAATTTTTTACCCATTCAATCGCTTGATTTGAATGATTCAGTGTGACTGCTCTTTTAAGTATAAGGCAAATTAATGCTTCTGTGTACGGGTGACGGCAGGGCTCCAATATATTTAAGTGATCAGTCGATAAATTTCGATTGGAAAGAGTGGCAAAATGCCCAGAAACACCATATATATAAAATGACTTTCACAGGAGGGATGGAGAACCGTGAAATTATATGTTGTCCAAAAAGGCGATACCATGGAAGAAATCGCAAGAAAACATGGCATGACAATTGACGAATTCAGGAAAATGAATACAGATTTAAGCGAAGATTCATTGCAACAAGGGGTGAAGGTAAAGGTGGCAATTGGAAAACAGCCGATCAAGCGAAAGATTTCCGCCCGATCCGAGTCGATGCAAGCGTCTGCTCCTCAACCTCAGCCGCAAGCGCCTGAGCCGGCACCGCAGCAAACGCCCGAACCAGCGCCGCAGGCTGTGCAAGAGATTAAGGAACAGCCCAATGCGGTTCCTAATGCTCAGGTTTCTGGAACAGAGGATACAGAATATCCGCAAATTCTCTATCCAAAAAGCCCGGAAGATAACGAATGGAGTCAGGCAGATTCAGGGATGTATCCCGATTATTCTGCACCACAACCGTCGTCGGTCAGTCCAACAAGTTATGGACCTTCTGATCCGAATATGGGAAGTGCGGTCAGT
>NZ_BJMS01000016.1 GCF_006539285.1 Sporolactobacillus inulinus | reverse complement strand
GGTCAGTCCTGCCCAACAAAGTGTAAATCCATATTTTCCTACTCAGACTGGGGCAAGTCAGAATTATCCGCAGAAAAAAGGCGGTTCCTATCCGAAACTGCAGCCTTGGAAAGGAAAACAGCCGCAATTCCCAATTGGAACGAAACCAATATCTTTGGATCAGCCATATACAGGTGATTCTAAGGGCAGCAAGCACCCTTCAATGATGTCTCCGCAAAAAGGCGGAGCATATGGAAAAACGCAAGGATCGCAAACAGCGCCTGCTTATACAGGAAAGCTTTCACCGGTTGATACCGGCTCCTATGGGATGCCAACGTATCCTTATGCTCCGGTTAATATGAAAAAGCCATGTAACTGCGGTGGACCGGTTTCAAACTATGGAAATGCTCCGGTAGCCGGGTACTATGCCGGCAATCAGCCGCCGCATCAGAAACCAATGCCGTACAGTGCATTGTCAAATCCTAAGGCACCTACGTATCAACCGGCAAAACAACAAGGAAAATCCAAAAAATAAAGATGGATCAATGAGTGAAAGCAGCTTTTCAAAGTGAATCGCCGCTTCTCAATTCGTTTTCTATTTTTTGTCAGTTTATCGGTAAATATTCTTAGCGTAAAAATTGCCTCCTTCACACATGATAAGTGCGAAAGGAGGAGTTAAATTGAAAAAAGCAGTACTTAAATTGGGGACCGTACTCTCACTTGGGGCTTTCTTGGCAGGGTGTCAAGCAGATAATGCGGCAAACAATAATCCAAATGTTGCACCGCGTGACGTCAATTATCGTACGGGGTACAACAATCCGAATACAGCTCCTGATTACACAAATTTTAACAATCCGAATGGTCCGCGTGCAAACCAGATGAACTATGGCGATCAGAGACGTTTAGCAAAACGTATCGCTGATCGGGCCGCTTCAGTTGATGGGGTGGATCAAGCACATGTGTTAGTCACTGGAAATACGGTTGCAATCGGTGCCGTACCGGAAAAGAATGACGATGTTGCGAATTTGAGAAAGCAGATCCGTCTTCAAGTTAAGCCGCTGGCCGGCGATCGTGAAGTGCTCGTTTCGACAGATGATCGCTACGTGAAGCGCATCACGGCAACTGAAGCAGACTTTAATGCAGGAAAAGGAACACGTGAAGTACGTTCTGATATTGTCGGTATCATTGACGATCTGACCAATGCCGTGAAACGTCCTTTTGAAAACAACAGCCGCTGATCAATACCTCTAAAGCAGTAAAAGAGCAAGGGCAGAGCCCTTTGCTCTTTTTTTTAGAATAAAAAATGGTTATAATGGGAACGGAGTGAATTTTACGGAGTACGCTAAAGTATAGGATAAAAGAACATAAATGGTAAAAAACGATGACGAACAAGAACAGAGGACGGCAATTGCCGCTTCTTTTTTTGACATTTATGTTTTTTCGACTAAGATGCGTTCAGCCGTAATTTTAGGAGGAGAACCATTATGTCTGGACATTCAAAATGGAATAACATTCAACATAAGAAAAATGCTGTTGATGCAGCACGCGGAAAAATTTTTATGAGGTTATCCAAAGATATCTTCTTAGAAGCGCGCCATGGTGGCGGCGATCCGTCAATGAATTCCGGGCTTCGCCACGCGATTGAAAAAGCAAAAGCTGCAAACATGCCAAATGACAATATTTCCCGGGCAATCAAGAAAGCAACCGGCGATCTCGATGGTGTTACTTATGAAGAAATCACTTATGAAGGGTACGGACCAGGCGGTGTCGCTGTTATGGTCGACGTCCTGACGGATAATCGTAACCGCTCTGCCTCCGATATTCGCCATGCCTTTACAAAGAGCGGCGGAAATCTGGGAGAAAGCGGCAGTGTCGGTTTTCTGTTCGATAAACAGGGCATCATTGAAATTGAGAAGAATGATGAACTGGATGAAGATACAATGATGATGGATGCAATCGATGCTGGCGCAGAGGACATGAAAACTGAGGATGACCGGTTCATCATTATAACAACACCTGACGTCTTTGAAGATGTTCGCAAAGCATTGAGTGAAGATAAAGGATATGAAGTTGACCGCGCGGAAGTTGCCATGATCCCGACAACAAAAACAGCATTGACCGGCAAAGATCTTGAAAAGATGAGAACGTTGATTGAAGTGCTGGAAGACAATGATGATGTTCAGGATATTTATACCAATCTTGACGAGAACGATTGATTCAGCAGAAGTGGAGAAAAGGGGCATTCGACGCGGATGCTCCTTTCTTTTGCAAGATAAGGAAGCTCATGATTATGACTTTGCTCCTCCTGGAATAAGCGGCAGATCAATCGCTACGAGACACGTGATCGCTCGAGCGCCTCGCATTGTTTTTATTGGGACAAAAATGTGTCATGTGCTATGATAGAATGAGTGAACGGACTTCAGCTGCAGAAATGAACGGATGAGGAGTTACTTACGTGTTTGATTACATAAGGGGAATTTTAACTTATCTTTCCGGAGGCGGGATCGTTGTTGAACAGGGCGGGTTCGGCTATCGAATTAGTTGTCCAAATCCATTTACCTATCAGCCTTTGCTGAACAGGGAAGCGAAGGTTTATCTGTATCAATATGTACGCGAAGACGCGAATATTTTATACGGGTTTCAGACTAGGGAAGAACGGGAACTGTTTGTCCGGCTGCTCTCTGTTTCCGGAATTGGACCGAAAAACGCACTAGCAATTCTTGCCTCCGGCGAACCGGATGAAGTGATTCAAGCGATTGAAGCGGAAAATGAAAAATATTTGACCCGTTTTCCCGGCATTGGCCGCAAGACCGCAGGACAAATCATCCTCGACCTAAAAGGCAAACTGCAGGAATTCGCAATAAGTCCTGCTGCAGAGCAGGTGAATGAACCGGAAAAGCGGTTAAACAATGCACTTGCGGAAGCGATGGACGTTCTGTCTTCTCTCGGATACTCGGAACGAGAAATTCGAAAAATCGTGCCGAAACTTGAACAACAGAATCTTAGTGCTGAAAATTATGTCAAGGAAGCGTTGAAACGATTATCAAAGGTATAAAAGGAGGGCGTCTTATTGGAAGAGGATCATCTGCTTTCGCGTGACGCGTTGCTTGAAGATCAAGGGCTGGACCAATCCATTCGTCCTTCCGACTTAGATCATTATATCGGTCAGGAAGAACTGAAGCGAAATCTTAAAATCTTTATACGTGCTGCAAAAGCGCGGCAGGAACCGCTCGATCATGTTCTTCTCTATGGGCCTCCGGGGTTAGGTAAAACGACGCTTTCGATGATTATCGCAACGGAAATGGGTACGGGAATGCGTCCCACTTCCGGCCCGGCACTGGAACGGCCCGGCGACCTGGCAGCAGTGCTCTCATCATTGGAACCTGGCGATGTTCTTTTTATTGACGAAATTCACCGTCTGCCGCGCCATGTTGAAGAAATTCTGTACCCGGCGATGGAAGACTTTTGCATGGATATTATGATCGGAAAAGATGAAACCGCGCATTCGGTTCGGTTGAACTTGCCGCCGTTTACCTTAGTCGGGGCCACTACACGTGCCGGATACCTGTCTCCGCCGCTTCGGGATCGTTTTGGCGTGATTCACCGTTTGCAGTTTTATACACCGGAAGAATTGTCTATGATTATTAACAGAACGGCAAGCGTATTGAAAACAGAAATTGATGATGATGCCTGCATTGAAATTGCCAGACGTTCGCGTGGTACGCCGAGAATTGCTAATCGTCTGTTGAAACGGATTCGTGACTTTGCACAAGTTGAAAACAATGGCGTGATTGATCAGCAGACGGCGCGAGATGGGCTTACTCGTCTCCACGTTGATGAAGCAGGACTCGATCATGTTGATCGTCAACTGATTCTGGGGATGATCAACCAATTTAATGGCGGACCGGTCGGGTTAGATACCCTTGCCGCATCAATTGGCGAGGAGCGGCATACGATCGAGGACGTTCAAGAGCCGTACTTGCTGCAGATTGGATTTATTCAGCGCACACCACGTGGACGAATTGTGACCGACCAAGCGTACCGGCATTTTCATCGTAAACGAGAGGACGCGTGATCATGGGTGATTTTGGGAAAGTGCTCATGATTGCTGGCGCCATTATTTTTCTAATTGGTCTTTGCTGGCCGCTTATTGGGCGGCTGCCCGGAGATCTCATTTTCAAAAAGGGAAATGTCACCTTTGTCTTTCCAATTGTTACCTGTATTCTTGTTAGTTTGGTCTTATCCTTAATAATGTACTTAATTAATTTATTTCACAGAATGTAGAATGCCGGAAGCAAAACGCATTTTATCCTTTGCATATGCGGCATTCCGGAAATGAAAGAGAGTGCTGGTATGGATTTATCTGATTTTGATTATGATTTACCTGAAGAATTAATTGCGCAGACCCCGCTGAAGGACCGCGCCGCATCACGTTTAATGGTTCTTAATCCAAATAAAGACATGATTAACCATCATCATACATTCAGCGAAATCATCGATTACCTGAACCCCGGTGACTGTCTCGTGCTTAATGACACGAAAGTATTACCGGCGCGGTTGATCGGTCATAAAGAAGAGACCGGCGCAAAAATTGAATTGCTGCTGCTAAAGCAAAAGGAAGGCGACTGCTGGGAATGTTTGGCCAAACCGGCGAAGCGTGTTCATAAAGGAGCACGCATTTCATTTGGCGATGGCAAACTCGTCGGTGAATGCGCTGAGGAACTGGATGAAGGACGGCGCATGATCACATTCCATTATCAGGGCATTTTTTATGAGGTTCTTGATGAGCTGGGAAAGATGCCGCTGCCACCCTACATCAAAGAACAGCTGGATGATCCGGATATGTATCAAACCGTCTACGCAAAGCACCGCGGTTCTGCTGCCGCTCCGACAGCAGGCTTGCATTTCACAAAAGAATTGTTGGTGGACATTGAAAAAAAAGGGGTGCATCTTGTCTTTATCACACTGCATGTCGGTCTGGGCACGTTTCGTCCGGTTAAAGTGGACAAGATTGAAGAACACACGATGCACGCCGAATTTTACCAAATGACTGCTGCGGCTGCCGATACACTGACCCAAGCCCGCATGCAAGGCAAGCGAATCATTGCCTGTGGAACGACTGTGATTCGCACACTGGAAACGATCGCGGCTAAACACGACGGTAAACTCCAAGAAAGCTCGGGCTGGACAGATATTTTTATCTATCCGGGTTTCCGCTATCGGGCCATTGACGGGATGATTACCAACTTTCATTTGCCAAAGTCGACCTTGATTATGCTGGTCAGTGCTTTTGCCGGACGCGATTTTACTCTTAAAGCGTACCGCGAGGCGGTAAAAGAACGATATCGTTTCTTTAGCTTTGGCGACGCGATGTTTATTGAGGAAGGAATTAACCATTAATGAGTCAACCTGCAGTCACTTATGAATTAATTAAAACAGATAAAAAAACAGGCGCGCGGCTTGGTAAGCTGCACACACCGCACGGGACCTTCGATACACCGATGTTCATGCCCGTAGGCACGCAGGCGACGGTGAAAACGATGAGTCCGGAAGAATTAAAAGAAATGGGTGCCGGGGTCATCTTGAGCAATACCTATCATCTTTGGCTGAGACCGGGTGAAGACATTGTTCAAGAAGCCGGCGGTCTCCACCCGTTCATGAATTGGGATCAGGGCATTCTTACCGATTCCGGCGGCTTTCAAGTGTTCAGTCTCAGCAAACTACGCGATATCTCAGAGGAAGGCGTTCGTTTCCGCAATCATTTGAATGGGGAAAAGCTGTTCTTGTCGCCTGAAAAGTCGATTGCAATTCAAAATGCACTCGGTTCTGATATCATGATGGCTTTCGATGAGTGTCCGCCATTTGATTCGTCGTTTGACTATATGAAAACATCTGTAGAACGGACAAGCCGTTGGGCAGCACGTTGTCTTGAAGCCAATGCCAATCCTGACCGTCAAGCGCTTTTCGGAATTGTTCAAGGCGGCGGAAACAAAGAATTGCGCATGCAGTCGGCGCGAGATCTTACGTCGCTTGATTTTCCCGGCTATGCAATCGGTGGACTTTCGGTTGGTGAACCGAAGGAAAAGATGAACGAGATGCTGACCTATACAACGCCGCTGCTTCCTGCGGATAAGCCGCGCTATTTGATGGGCGTGGGCTCTCCGGATTCGCTCATTGACGGGGTGATTCGCGGTATCGATATGTTTGATTGTGTGCTTCCAACACGCATTGCTCGTAATGGCACATGCATGACCGAGCATGGCCGGATCGTGATCCGTAATGCGAAATTCGCCCACGATTTTCGTCCAATCGATGAATCGTGCGATTGCAAAGTATGCCGGAATTACTCACGCGCTTATATTCGCCATCTTGTAAAAGCGAATGAAACCTTTGGATTTCGTTTAACCACTTACCATAACCTTTATTTTCTGATAAAATTAATGAAGCGTGTCCGATCTGCGATCAGAGAAGACCGACTGCTTGAATTTAAAGCGTCATTCTTTGAGTCGTACGGGTTTAATAAACCGGGTGCAAAAAACTTTTGAGGTGTAGAAGGGACGATTTGAATCAATGCAAATCATTTTCTTGTTATTGTTCGTGGCGATTTTCTATTTTCTGTTAATTCGCCCGCAGCAAAAAAGAACGAAAGAAGCCAGACAAATGCAGGCTTCTCTTTCAAGAGGGGATAAGATCGTAACCATTGGCGGTCTCCAAGGAACGATCGATTCACTCGATGATCAAACAGCTACATTGCGTTGCGGAGCAGGCAAGCTGACGTTTGAACGTAACGCGATCCGTGCGGTACTGAAAAAAGCAAATGCTCCGGAACCGGAAAAGATTGAAGAAGGAAAAGATAAAAAGGCGAAAACCGATACGGAAACTGAAAAGAAATAATGAACGAACGGAAAAAGGCGGCCGGATTACGGCCGCCTTTTTTCAGGTAAAGAAAGTATCTGATTTTGCTTTCCTGTGAAAGTACGTCCTGTGCACAACGCGGAAGCCACCGCATCCTGCGGAAGTAAGGACCTAGCGTAGCCTGGTTTTTCTTAC
>NZ_BJMS01000015.1 GCF_006539285.1 Sporolactobacillus inulinus | reverse complement strand
ATACGTATACCGATTCAGTGTTTCGAAGCAAACAAGTTGACACCGATCGCACCACCAAGTGCCGAGGCAGCGATGTTAGCGACCAGAAACAGGTATTGATTGACGCCAGGCGTCTGATCCAGCCCGAGATATTGAAAAAAAATATTAAACAGACAATACGCCAGACCGGTGATGGTGCCGATCAAAAGTCCTTTTTCTTTTGATTTTGCCCCGGCAATGACCCCGCCGACAAACAGCGCAACAAGTGAAATCACAATCGGAAGAATGGACCCGTTTGATTCAGCAAATGATGTAAAGCGAAGCAGCGATGCGAGCAGAAATGCTGAAGCAAGGACAATCACAATCGCTGCGATCATGCCGTACGTAACGGCGCTCAGCCAATTTCTGGACATAGTGATCACCTCCAAATAAAAGGATTACAGGAAAAGCAGATCTTGTCGGCCGATGGACAGCACCCCAGCCTCCGAGTCACGTGCAGTCTCCGAATTCCTGATAATAAATCTTATTCGGACAAGTTCGCTTTCATGACCAATCCGATTCATGAAATCAATTCCTTTGCTCATAATAAATATATCGATTGAATTTATTTGAGAGGAGGATGAGCATGGGTACATCGGTCATTCGTATGGTCTGTCTGAGTTTAATGATTACGTTAGGGTTTCGCCATATCTTATCCAAAAAGATAGCGGAACTCAGCGCATTGCAGCAACTTTTGATTTTTGCAGCAGCCAATCTTTGTGCAGTTGCCGTTGCCTTTCCAGATCATCCGCTGCTGCCGATGCTTGTTCCATTAATCATCCTTCTGCTCATTGAGCACATGCGATTCTGGCCCACGTACCTTGCCCATTTTATTAAAGGTTCCGCTCCGATCAAAAAATCAGAACCACGGCCGCGCTCCTATGTGCCACCGAGAATCGGACTCTCGCTGATTGAGAATGGTAAAATACGACACGATCATTTAACAGAGATTGGAAAGACGCAGCTTTGGCTCAGACAAGAGTTGCGCAAGTTCGGTTACCGCAATATTCATCAAGTCAATTATTTGACAATGGACTCATTGGGCAATTTCTACATGGATTTAAAGAAATACTTGCGTTAAATTTAACCAAACCATTTGCCAATCAGCGGGAGCTGGCTCACTTGCTCCTTTTGCACGAGACCGAGAAAAGAAGCGAGTACTAAGTACAAGCTGCTGATCAAGGCGAGTAATGCGAGCGTTCTTGGAAGAAGCGACCAGGCAAGCAGGGCATGATGCGTCAAGATATTTGCTGCATAAGCAGTACAAGCGATCAGCAGAAACGTACGAATATAATCGCGAATAATCAATGAGAATCCGATTTTTTTAAACATCACGGCAGCATGTAAAACCGTTACAAGTACGACGTTGGTGCAGATGGCAAGCGCTGTTCCTTTTATGCCGTACTCAGGCCGGCAAGTTAGGAGAAACAGCATGATGGTTTTGACAACCGCTCCGATTAATGTGTTGTACATTGCAGCTTTAGCTAGATCAAGTGCCTGAAGTACAGCATGCATCGGTGCTTGAAAATAAAAAATCATGAAGAACGGCGACATCAGATAAAGAAATTGAGCGGATTCCGGCGAGCTGTAGATAATCGTCATGAGTGGTTCGGCAAAACAATACGTAACGACAACAGATAAACCACCGGTGACCATTGCAATGCGTAGCGCTTGATTCAGCCGATAATGGATCATACGAAAAGACTGGCGCGCGTAGGCTTCGCTAACCGCTGGAACCAGCGAAACATGCAGCGCATGCGTGATGAAGCTTGGCAGCAGAAGCAATGTCATCGCATAGCCGGTTAACTGCCCGTACAATTGCGTTGACTCTGCAATTGAATAGCCGGCAATGACTAAGGCATGAGAGACAATCATCGGTTCAAAGAAATTGCCAAGTGAAGAAATTAAGCGGCTGCCCATAGTTGGCAGACCGATCCGAAGCAGATCGCGTAATACTTCACGGGTGCCCTTCAGCGCTTTCGGTTGCGGCCGCTTTAACTTGATTCCTTCACCATGCTTAAATACATAGAGCATGTACAACAGTGAAGCACACTCACCCGCGGAGCCGGCAACCATTGCGCCTCCTGCTGCGTAAGCAACACCATAGGGCATTAAAAGGTTGGCAAGCGTGGCAACAAGCGAGATCCGCACCACCTGTTCCACAATCCCTGAGTAGGCATACGGTTTCATGTTGCGCATTCCTTGAAAATAACCACGCAGCACTGAGCTGACGGCAACAATTGGAATCACCGGTGTGATTGCAAGCAGCGGATAGACAACCCGCGTATCGGCGAACAGAAACTTGGCGGTGATTGGGATCAACAGCAGCATAGTTGCTGTGAGGACGACACTGATGACCCCGACAATCGCAAGCGACCAAACAAGTACCAGTTTGATCTTTCGGTAATTGCCGAAGGCTTGTGCTTCAGCGACTAATTTGGAAATGGCAACAGGGAGCCCTAACTCGGTTAGAGTCACCACAAGCAGCATGGCAGGAAACGCCATCATGAAGAGTCCGACGCCTTCATCGCCGATCACACGGGCCAGAACCATTCCGTTAATCATGCCGAGAATACGGGTGAAGAGTCCGGCTGTCATTAGTATAAAGGATCCTTTTAAGAATGATTGTCGTGTCATGATCGGACCTGCCTTTATGCAAATTGATGAATCTCCATAGTACGGGAAAAAGGATAAGTGCATACAACTTCTTATCTGCATGCGGTCTATGAGGAGTATATGCGAAGAAGATGGTCAAGCATGACAAGCCGTCTTCTTTTTTTCTAGGAAAGGGAAAAGAGCGGCAACTTCACACATTGTGTTTTTTATTGCTTCTTAAATATGCTATTATATGCATTATGGGAGGAATCGACATGCCGGATGAACGGAACGATATGGAAAAATGGCGGATCACAATTGAGCCTTTTTTGCGCAGCAAATTAAATGAATTTCATTTGCTCGGACTGAATCATTTGAAGATGGATGAATTCTGGCAATTTGTAAAAGAATCTCTGGAAAAAAAGAAAACGGACAAGCCTGAACGAATTCATGAAGTCGTTGCCGCAGTGATGGCACTGACCGTGAACGACTACATGAACAAATTGCGCGTCGATATGTTTAAAAACAGTTCAACAGATCTCGATCAGTCACTGTTTAAATAAGCAGCCGCGTAGGCAGGCGTTTTCCGTAAGAACCGGAGCTGGGATAAAAAGAAGGGAGCAGGCTTGAACAATGGTTAAAAAAGGACCGATTTTTTCCTTTTTTGCGCTATTGATTGTGTTGGGGATCATCATTGCTTTTTCAGTAAAACCCATCATACATAACGTGAATTTAGGACTTGATCTGAAAGGCGGATTCGAAGTACTCTATCAGGTCAAACCGCTTAAATCAGGTCAAAAAATTGACAGTGAAGCGATGAGCAATGCGGTCGCGTCGATTAATAAACGAATTAACGTACTTGGTGTCAGCGAACCGAATATTTCAATTGAAAATGGCAATCGAATTCGCGTTCAGCTCCCAGGGGTTAAAAATGAACAGCGCGCGCGGGAACTCTTGTCGACAACCGCAAAGTTGGAATTTCGTGATTACAAAGACCGACTGATGATGGACGGGTCCGACTTGGTTCCGGGCAAAGCGAAGGTTGCTTTTGACGATATGAACAAACCGAAAGTAACCCTCCAGTTAAAAGATCCATCTAAATTCGCTAGTGTCACAAAGAAAATCACCAGCTATTATCCAAATAACATGCTTGTCATTTGGATGGATTACCAAAAGGGTGACTCTTATGAAAAAGAAGCGGCCAAAAACAAGCATAAGTTTATTTCAGCGCCTTCCGTAAGCCAGGAGCTGAATACAGCGGATGTCGAAATCTCCGGTAATTTTACAGTGCAGGAAGCAAACGATCTGAAAGACTTGCTGAATTCCGGGTCATTGCCGGTGCGTCTTGTTGAAACCTATTCTACTTCGGTGGGGGCACAATTTGGACAAGATTCCATGAAAGAAACGATCTATGCCGGTGCAATCGCTGTTGCGGCGATCATGCTGTTCATGCTGTTGTTCTATCGGCTAGGCGGACTGATTGCCAGCCTGACGCTCGTCATCTATATGGCTGTCGTTATGGGCGTATTCGTCGGTATGCAGGCGGTGCTGACCTTGCCGGGAATTGCCGCGATGATCCTTGGTATCGGTATGGCTGTTGACGCCAACATCATTACACTTGAGCGAATAAAGGATGAATTGCGGGGTGGGAAGACCGTGCTTTCTGCTTTTAAAGCAGGGAACAAACGGTCACTGCCGACTGTTGTTGATGCCAACCTGACAACCATAATCGCCGCAGCGGTGCTGTTTATACTTGGTGTCAGCGCGGTGAAGGGCTTTGCCGTGATGCTGCTGATCAGTAATGTGGTTACTTTTGTGACTTCTGTTTACGGTGCCCGCATTTTGCTTGGCTTGCTGGTTCACAGTCATGCACTTGATAATCACCCTTGGCTGTTCGGTGTAAAGAGGAGTGATATCCGTGGATCAAAATGATAAGATGAACTACAAACATTACAATAAATTTTACGACCATTTGGATTTTATGAAGCAGCGAAATCTCTTTTTCACGATTTCCGCTGCGTTGATCATCCTGGGGATTGTTTCACTCTTTATATTTAAGTTGAACCTAGGTATCGATTTTTCAAGCGGGACACGGGTTGACGTGCAGAGCACGCAGCCGATTTCAGTAGAAAAAGTGGACAAGGCGTTTCGCGCAATGAACTATGACCCGGAGCGACCGGTGCTTTCTGGTACGCACAATAACATCGCGACCGTGCGCCTCAACAAAGAGTTGAATCATAATCAAATTGCTGAATTAAAGAGCAAAATTAAAGATCAGTTTGGTAGTGAACCGAACGTAAGCACCGTATCGCCTCAAGTAGGGCGTGATTTGGCGAAGAATGGTCTGTATGCCTTGATCATCGCCTCTGTTTTTATCATTATCTATGTATGGGTGCGCTTTGAATTTCTGCAAGGACTAACAGCAGTGCTGGCGCTGATTCATGATGCCTTTTTCATCGTGACCGTGTTCAGTCTGCTGCACATCGAAGTGGATATTTTGTTCATCTCAGCAATTTTGACCATTATTGGTTATTCCATTAACGACACGATTGTTACGTTTGACCGTGTACGTGAGAATATAAAAATGAGCAGAAAACGGCTGTACACAATCGAAGAATTTGGCGATATCGTAAATCTGAGTATTCGTGAGACGCTGACTCGATCACTGAACACTGTGATTACCGTGCTGATTCCGGTTGTTCTTCTTTTGATCTTTGGTAGCGAATCGATTCGCACGTTTACGATTGCCTTGTTTGTCGGACTGCTTTGTGGGGTCTATTCGTCCATCTGTATTGCTTGTCCGCTGTGGGCCGTGTTGAAAGTTAACTATTTGAAGCGACGCAAAAGAAGAAGAACGGTTTCAACACAGCCGCAAAATTAATGAAAAGAATGGGGGCGCGGCAAATGAAGAAACAGTGGAAGATCCTCTTGATCCTTATTTTCATCTTGATCATTGTTTTGTTTTCGATTGCTAATGTGGATTCAGTCAAGTTCAGCTTTTTATTTGGCAATGTACATCTGCCGCTAATTCTTGTCATTATCGGTTCGGTCCTGATTGGTGCTGTACTGATCGGTTTATTTACCTATCCGCCGATCTACAAACAGCGTCACCAGATCACAAAACTTGAGCGTGATCTAAGGCGGATGATTGAGCTGCATCCGGAGGATTCGGAACGCTTGAAGGTGAATCTGGGCAGCCAAGAAGCTGCAGCGAATGAAACACGTGCAGGAAATCGACGGTCAAAAAGATGATAAAAAATCCGGCTGAAGCGAGGAACCGGTTTGAATAAGGGAGGCGCTAAAGCGGGTGCTTGAATCAAACAATCGTTGGAAGATAAGAGAAGTAGATGAAGAAAAGGTGCAGCGGCTCTCTGAGTCGCTGCATATTTCTGTGATGACAGCACGTTTGCTTGTTGCTCGCGGCATCGAAGAATCAAAAGATGCCCAGCTTTTCTTGCATGAAGAAGAGATGAAATTCTATGATCCTATGAAAATGAAAGGGATGCGCGAGGCTACATCACGGATACAGCAAGCGATTGCTTCTGGGGAACGAATACGGACATTCGGCGATTACGATGCGGATGGTGTGACGTCAACGGCGATTTTGACGCGAGCGCTGCGCGCATGTGGGGCGGATGTCACTTCCTATATTCCTAATCGCTTTAAGGACGGCTATGGGCCGAATATCGGCGCTGTCCGGCAGGCAAAAAAGGATGGCATCACACTCATTGTCACTGTGGATTCTGGAATTGCTGCGTTTGATCCTGCAGAATGTGCCGGACGGATGGGGATTGATTACATCATCACCGATCACCATGAGCCGCCGGAACAGCTGCCTGAGGCATATGCCATCCTGAATCCAAAACAAACGGATTGCCCTTACCCGTTTAAGGGTTTGTCCGGAGCAGGCGTTGCCCTTAAATTGGCACAAGCCGTTTGCAACGCAGATGTCTTTGATAAGCAGTGGATTGCATTGGCTGCGATTGGTACAATCGCCGATCTTGTTCCGCTTATCGATGAAAACAGGCTGATTGCTGCTCAGGGATTGAGGAAAATCAACGAGGGATCGCTTCCCGGCATTGATGCACTGAAGGCAAAAGCGTCAGGCGCCGGTCCTGTCGACAGCGATGGGATCGGCTTTCAAATGGGCCCGCGATTAAATGCAGCCGGGCGAATGACGGATGCTGCAGAAGCACTTGAATTGCTCTTGTGTGAGGACATGGAGAAAGCGGTTATGCTGGCGGAACGGCTTGATGCATTGAATCAGCAGCGCCGGTCGATTGTCGATCAGATTGCTAAGGAAGCAGACCGACAAGCAGCAGCTTATATGGCTCAGGGCGGCAAAGCACTCGTTCTTTCAGGGGAAGACTGGCATCAAGGCGTTATTGGCATTGTCGCGTCTAAAATTGTCGGCAAGTATTATCGCCCGGTGATCATTCTCAGCATTGACAAAGAAACAGGGATTGCTAAGGGATCAGGCCGCAGCATCGAAGGATTTAATCTCTATGAAGGTCTGAAGGCATGCAGCAATCATTTGATTCAATTCGGCGGACACAAAATGGCGGCCGGACTGTCCCTTGCACAAACAGAGATTGATCATTTTCGTGCAGCATTTAACGAGCAAGCGAACCAGATGTTGCAGGCGCAGGACCTCATTCCGCAGCTGACGGTTGACGGTACAGCGAAAGTAGATGATCTTTCTGTCGAACTGATCGAAGAATTAGCGAAGCTGGCTCCGTTTGGAACCGACAATCCGAAACCGCTCTTCCTAATTCCACAAGCGCCACTGGCGAAACTCGCTACAGTTGGTCGCAATAAAGATCATCTCAAGCTGACGCTGAAAGGGAGCGAAAAGCAGCTCGAAGGAATCGGATTCGGCTTTGGTGAATGGATTCAGAAAATCGCACCCACGGATGAACTTGCTGCGGTTGGCGAACTGGGTATTAATGAGTGGAATGGATTCCGCAAAGCGCAGCTCATGATCCGAGATTTGCGTGTGGCAGGTGTGCAAGTGTATGATTGGCGTTCTTTGCGCGATCTTCAGGAGAAACTTCAGATGCTTCACGCAGAATCTGTGCCGCTGCTTACTTTTCAAGAAGACACAGCCGTCCATTTCCAGTTGGCCGACGTGATCCGCTATGAACCCGGCATGACACTCTCAGGGAATGTCGTTGCGTTATTAGACCTTCCCGATGATGAAGATCAGTTGTCTGCGTTCCTCAAGACGCATCCGCAGCTCAACCGCTTCTATTGCATTTTCTATCATTCTCGTGATCATTATTTCTCCGCATTTCCGGAACGCGATCACTTTGTTTGGTATTACGCACTGATCCGGCAGCGCCATCGCTTTGAACTGCGCAACATGATGCGGCAGATTGCCGGTTACAAGGGATGGAGCGAACAATCGATTTCTTTGATGACACAGGTGTTTTTTGAACTTGGTTTTGTTAAAATAGAGAAAGGCATTTTATCAGAAATCCCTTCACCTGTGAAAGCGCCGCTGACTTCCTCGGAACGCTATCGAAAGGAAAAAGCGCAGCGCGATTTGGAAGCACGGTTTTGTTATGCGCCGATCAGCGAAGTGAAACAGTGGCTGATTTTACAATTAAAACAGAACGAAAAGCAAGGCATCAAATGATAGATACACCAATGCGGCCTTTAAGAAATAAAACCGAATTGATCATTTATGGAAATGGAGCGCATGTCAGATGGATTATGCAAAGTATATTAAGTCGGTCATGGATTTTCCGACGAAGGGAATTAATTTTAGAGATATTACCTCGCTTCTTGAGGAAGGGCCGGTTTATCGGGCGGCGATTAACGATCTCGCTGCTTTTGCTGAAAGCAAGAATGCTGAAATTGTAGTCGGTCCTGAAGCACGTGGCTTTGTTATTGGCGGACCGGTGGCGTATTCTTTGGGAATCGGATTTGTACCGGTTCGTAAACCGGGCAAACTCCCACGTGAAGTGGCAACGGTTTCCTATAAGAAAGAATACGGTATTGACACGCTGTGTATTCACAAAGATTCGATCAAGCCGGGGCAGCGCGTCTTGGTAACCGATGATTTGCTGGCGACCGGTGGCACGATTGAAGCAACGATTCAGTTGGTGGAACAGCTTGGCGGCGTTGTTGTCGGGGTTGCCTTTTTGATTGAATTGACCGGACTTGGTGGCAGTAAGCTCCTTAAAGATTATGATGTTCTGTCGTTAATCAACTATTAAACGTATAATCGGAGTGCCTGACTTCAGGCACTCTCTTTTTCACAGAAGAGAATAATTGAGCGGACAGAGCGGGCAAGGTCTACTCGGTTTTTCTGAAAATAGGCACAAGTGGGGTTTCTCATCGCTCGCAAAGGGAACACTAGATAAGCAAATACTTTACAATCTTTATTGATTCTTTGATAATAGGTTTAACAGGTCTCGATGATTGGGAGGAAAGCCATCCATCGTCGGTCGTGATAACTGATTTGTTTGAATGATAATTATAAACTAATTGCTCTTATTCATTTGGGTTCAAAATGGAAATGAGGATCGGCATACAGGTGATGATACGATGACGATGGAAGAACTAATTCAGCAGGCATCGACCTACTTAGATGCAAAAGATATCGAAACAGTCAAAGAAGCTTACCGGTTTGCGGATGAGGCGCATAAGGGACAAGTCCGCAAATCGGGCGAACCCTATATCATTCACCCAATCGAAGTTGCCGGTATTCTCGTTCAGCTGAACATGGATGTGACGACAATCGTCAGCGGTTTCCTGCATGACGTTGTTGAAGACACACGGGTTACGCTCGATGATATACGCGTGAAATTCGGAGACAATGTCGCAGAACTTGTCGATGGTGTGACGAAGCTGAGAAACTTCGAATATACCTCGAAAGAAGATCAGCAGGCCGAAAATCACCGAAAAATGTTTGTGGCGATGGCACGTGATCTACGCTGCGTCATTGTAAAACTTGCCGATCGTTTGCATAACATGCGCACATTGAAGTACATGCGCCATGAAAAACAAATTCAAAAAGCGAATGAAACGCTTGAAATTTATGCGCCGCTCGCGAACCGGCTGGGAATTTCAGCGATTAAATGGGAACTGGAAGATATATCGCTCCGCTACTTGAAGCCGCAGCAATACTATAAGATTGTCAACTTGATGAAACAAAAACGCGAAGAACGCGAAGCGTATATTGCCAAAGTTGTTGAAGATCTCAAGGCTTACGTAAAATCCGTGCACATTCCTGCAGAAGTGTCCGGGCGGCCGAAACACATTTACAGCATTTATCGCAAAATGGTCAATCAGCATAAGCAGTTTAATGAAATCTATGATTTGTTTGCGGTACGTATTATTGTTAAAACGATCAAAGATTGTTATGCGATTCTGGGCATCATCCATACGCATTGGAAGCCAATGCCTGGACGTTTCAAGGATTATATTGCGATGCCAAAGCCGAATATGTACCAGTCGCTGCATACAACGGTCATCGGTCCGAAAGGTGACCCACTGGAAGTTCAGATTCGTACCGAAGAAATGCATGATGTAGCGGAATACGGAATCGCCGCACACTGGGCTTACAAGGAAGGCAAAGTTAAGAACATTAATAACAAATTTGAGGACAGGCTCACCTGGTTCCGCGAAATTCTGGAGTATCAGAATGAAACCGATGATGCCAAAGAGTTCATGGAAACGCTCAAAATGGACTTATTCTCAGACACGGTGTTCGTCTTTACTCCGAAGGGCGATGTTATCGAACTTCCGGTCGGGTCGGTGCCGATTGACTTTGCTTACCGTATTCATACCGAGATCGGCAACAAAACGGTCGGTGCGCGTGTCAATGGCAAAATGGTTCCGCTGGACTACAAGCTGAAAACCGGCGATATTGTTGAAGTCATGACCTCCAATCATTCGTACGGACCAAGCCGCGACTGGCTGAAAATTGCAAAGAGTTCGGCGGTGAAGAACAAGATCCGACAATGGTTTAAACGGCAGCAGCGTCAGGAAAATGTGGCACATGGTCGCGAGCTTCTGGAGAAAGAATGCCGCAGTCAGAATCTAAGCATTAAGGAAAATCTGACTGAAGAAAAGATCATGGAGGTTGCCAAAAAGTTTAACTTCTCCCATGAAAATGAGCTCTTCGCTGCAATCGGCTACAATGGCATCACCGCCAAACAAGTACTTACCCGTTTAACGGAAGATACGCGTAAGCCGACCGAGGCAGAAGATGCTGAGGAGAAGATGAAGCAGCTCTCCGAACCCAAACCAAATATGCAGAATCGTCGCAAGACCTCGCTTGGCGTGCGTGTCAAAGGGGTCGACAATCTGCTCGTTCGGTTGGCGCGCTGCTGCAATCCGGTACCTGGCGATGCGATCGTCGGGTACATTACGCGCGGTAGAGGGATCACGGTTCACCGGGTGGATTGTCCTAATATCAGTCATGAAGACGATCGACTCATGGATGTTGAATGGGAGAACAACGAGTCAAAGGCGAAAGAATACAATGTAGATATTGAAGTCACCGCCTATGACCGCAACGGACTGCTCAATGAAGTGTTGCAATGTGTCTCCGATTCACATACGGCCATTAACGGAATCTCCGGTCGTGCGGACAAAAATAAAGTGGCAACGATTCATATGACCATTGCCATTACCAATATCGATCATTTGTATCGCGTCGTTGAGAAAATTAAACGCATTCCCGATATTTATTCGGTTCGGCGCGTGATGCAATAAAAAGGATGAAGTGCCAATGAGAGTTGTGTTACAACGGGTTAAGCATGCAAAAGTAGATATCGACGGCCAAACGGTCGGTCAAATTGAAAAAGGCCTGCTGCTTCTGGTTGGAATTAAAACCGGCGACACTGAAGAGGATCTTCGTTATGTTGCCGATAAACTGACCGGGCTGCGCATTTTTGAAGATGAGAATGGAAAAATGAACGATTCGATTAAAGAAATTGGTGGCTCCGTGCTGTCCGTATCGCAGTTCACTCTGTATGGCAATACGTCAAAAGGAAGGCGGCCGAGCTTTATCGAGGCGGCACGTCCCGAGATCGCCGAACCGCTTTATCACGCGTTTAATGAAAAGCTCAGAGCGAATGGACTTCATGTCGAAACCGGCGTCTTCGGTGCCGATATGGCAGTATCCCTGGTTAATGACGGACCGGTCACATTGATTGTAGCGAGTAAGAACGAATAAAAGCAGTGTGTGTTTCATACTGCTGGGGACAAAAATTCGCGAAACCTTGACATTTTATTGGAAGATACGTACTATTAAAAGACGAACAAAACCAGTGACGAAGAGGTTTTTCGGATTAATCGGTCGAAAGAGAAGGCATGCCTGAGGCTGGAAGCATGCCGATCGTTCCCGGAAAATAGACACTTCGGAGGTGCTTTACTGAACATCCGATTCACTTTTTTTAATTGGTCAGTAGGAAAAGCCGTTTCCGGGCGTTAACCGGCTCTTGAGAGGAAGCATTTCAATGCTTTAAATGAGGGTGGCACCACGAAGCTAATTCGTCCCTTGTCTGTCGGCTCACCGATGGACAAGGGACTTTTTGTTTGTTCACATGCAGCATCCGTACTTTTAAGCAGAGAAAAATAAAGGATTATTAACATGAAAACAGTTAAAGGAGGAACATTCTGCAATGATACAAATTCCCCGCGGAACCTATGATGTATTGCCTGAAGATGCATTCAAGTGGCAGAAGATCGAAGCAGCAGCACGTGAAATCTGTGCGCGCTTTAACTACAAAGAATTACGGACGCCGTTATTCGAGTCAACCGCTTTATTCCAGCGTGGTGTCGGTGATACGACCGATATCGTCCAAAAAGAAATGTATTCGTTTAAAGATCGCGGCGGGCGTGAACTGACGCTGAGGCCTGAAGGCACCGCTTCTATCGTTAGGGCTTATGTTGAGAACAAGCTGTACGGCGATCCCAATCAGCCACAGAAACTTTATTACATAGGACCGATGTTCCGCTATGAACGTCCACAAGCCGGCCGTAACCGCCAGTTCACTCAGTTTGGCTGTGAAGCGCTTGGCTCTGCTGATCCGTCCATTGATGCAGAAGTTATTTCGCTCGCAATGACGTTTTATCAAACCCTTGGCTTGAAGAAATTGAAGCTTGTTTTGAACAGTCTCGGCGATCCGGAAAGCCGCAAAGCGCATCGTGATGCACTGATCGCCCACTTCAAGCCGTCTATCGGCGAATTTTGCGATGATTGCCAGCAGCGTCTTGAGAAGAAT
This sequence comes from Sporolactobacillus inulinus, assembly GCF_006539285.1. Lineage (GTDB taxonomy): Bacteria > Bacillota > Bacilli > Bacillales > Sporolactobacillaceae > Sporolactobacillus > Sporolactobacillus inulinus. The sequence continues at coordinate 2,755 of NZ_BJMS01000015.1, read as the reverse complement.
CCGCTGCGCATTCTCGACTGCAAAGCGGATCATAATCACCCACTGATGGCGACAGCTCCGTCAATCATTGATTATCTGAATGATGCGTCACGCGATTATTTCAACAAAGTGAAAGCCATCTTGGACGAGATGGGCATTGACTACGAACTCGATCCGACGCTTGTCCGTGGGTTGGATTACTATAACCATACAACCTTCGAAATTATGGGAGCTAGCCAAGGCGCAATCACAACCTTGATGGGCGGCGGCAGATACAATGGTTTGGTCAGCGAACTTGGCGGACCGGAAACACCGGGCATTGGCTTCGCACTCAGCATTGAGCGCTTGCTGCTTGCCCTTGAGGTTGAGGGCATCTCCCTGAATTCCGATCCTGCACTTGACGGTTTCGTCGTTGCGATCGGCGAAGCAGCCGAGCAAAAAACACCGGTGCTACTGAACCGATTGCGTTTGGCCGGACTGACCGCCGATAAAGACTATATTGGGCGTAAAGTCAAAGGCCAATTCAAACAAGCCGATCGCGATAAAGCGAAGTTCGTTGTCGTCATTGGCGATGAAGAGCTTGAACAAGAAAAGGCAGTGGTGAAGAACATGGCTGATGGATCTCAAGAAGCGGTCGCATTCAAAGACTTAACGGATTATCTTAAAGAAAAAATCTGATTTACTATAAATGGAGGGAACGACATGTATCGCAACGCAAATTGCGGTGAATTAACCGAGACATTCGCCGGTAAGAAAGTTACCTTGGCCGGATGGGTGCAAAAAAGAAGGGATCTTGGCGGAGTTATTTTTATCGATCTTCGCGACAGGTCAGGGATTGTCCAGATTGTCTTCAACCCACAAGTCTCACAAGAAGCTTGGAATAAAGCAGATAAACTGCGCAGCGAATATTGTGTCACCGTGACTGGTGAGGTCGTAAAACGCGATCCAGAAGCCGTGAACGAGAAAATCAAAACCGGTACGATTGAAGTAATGATCAACGAGATAACCTTGTTGAATAAATCGAAAACACCGCCGTTTCCGATTGAAGACGACATCGAGGCTTCTGAAGATATCCGTTTGAACTATCGCTATCTGGATCTGCGTCGTCCGGAAATGCTTGAAACGTTGAAAATCCGCAATAAGATTACCCATACATTGCGTGATTTTCTCGATGAAAACGACTTTCTTGATGTCGAAACCCCAATTTTGACCAAGAGCACTCCGGAAGGTGCACGTGATTATCTCGTGCCGAGCCGTGTACACCCGGGAGAGTTCTACGCGTTGCCGCAATCGCCGCAGCTGTTCAAACAGCTGCTGATGGCATCAGGAATCGAAAAGTACTATCAGATCGCACGCTGCTTCCGTGATGAAGACTTGCGTGCGGACCGTCAACCTGAATTTACGCAGGTCGACATGGAAATGTCCTTTTTTGAAGTCGACAAATTCCAGAACATGATTGAAGAAATGCTTGTACGTGTCATGAAGGAAGTCAAAGGCATTGACATTCCGCGTCCATTCAAACGGTTGACCTATGCCGAATCCATCGACCTGTACGGCAGTGACAAGCCGGACACACGATTCGGAATGACTTTAATCGACCTCACCGACATCGCTGCGGACAGCACGCTGAAGGTATTCAAGGAAGTACAGGAAAAGGGCGGCTTGGTTAAAGCAATCAATGCGAAGGGCGTTGCTGCACAGTTCTCGCGCAAACAAGTTGACGAAGACCTGCGCGCCGTGGTTTCCCCATACGGCGCAAAAGGACTTGCCTGGCTCAAGGTTGAGGAAGGCGGCATGAAAGGACCAATTGCCAAATTCTTTGATGAAGCACTGACGGCGCGGATTATTGAGCGCACGAACGCTGAACCGGGCGACTTACTGCTGTTTGTCGCAGACAAGAAGAAGATTGTTGCCGACAGTCTCGGAGCCCTGCGCCTGCATCTTGGCAAACTGCTGGGTCTGATTGACGAATCTGCCTACAACTTCTTATGGGTTACGCATTTCCCACTGCTTTCCTACAGCGAAGAAGAACACCGTTATGTCGCAGAGCATCATCCATTTACGATGCCGGTGCTTGAAGACCTCGATAAGATCGAGAGCGATCCGGGCAGTGTACGTGCACAATCCTTTGATATGGTACTTAATGGCTATGAACTTGGCAGCGGCTCGCAGCGTATCTCGGACCACGACCTGCAAGAAAAAATGTTTAAGGTACTTGGCTTTACGAAAGAACGTGCTGAAAAACAGTTCGGCTTTCTAATGAGCGCATTCGAATACGGCGTTCCGCCACATGGCGGCATGGCGCTTGGCATTGACCGGATTGTGATGCTGCTCGCCGGCCGTTCAAGTTTGCGCGACACGATCGCATTCCCGAAAACAGCCAGCGCGTCCGACCTGCTGACCAAAGCGCCAAGCGAGGTCAGTCTGGCTCAATTGGCCGAACTGCATCTCGATGTGGCCACCATCTTAAAATAAAGGTATCTTGAAGCACACGTTAAGATATGTTAAACTAAGTGCATAAGATAATTAAAAAAAATCCTGAAGTGTTAGTCTAAAGTCGTTATGTTTTGACCGAACATACTTTGATAGGGAGTCCGATTGTTCTCACTCGGAGCGCATGCCCGCATTCGGGACGCGCAAACTGTGGGACAGGACACCCACCTGCTTATAACTGCGGGTTTCAAATCTGCGGCTTTGCAACGGCACGTTCGGGATTTTTTGTTTTGGAAAAAATAAAAGCCGGAATAACGGATGTGATCCGTATTCCGGCTTTTTT
>NZ_BJMS01000014.1 GCF_006539285.1 Sporolactobacillus inulinus | reverse complement strand
CCCGATAAATGTCAACTATCCTTTGAAAAAGATCCGAGCAATGAGTATGATTTGTTTGCGGTAAAAATTAAAACGACTGAGGGGGCACTTTTAGGCTTCGTACCGGCATTCTATAGTGAATTTGTTACAAAGGTCCTTGATTACGATTGCTTAACGCAACTGCGCATTGAACGCATTGATCCATCTGCATTACCGCAGCTCCAAGTGCGTCTTTCGTTGAAAGGAACATTGAATAAACGGTCATATGAAATTGAGAAGAATTATGTTGGGGTGACACAACATTAAAACAATGTGAGAAGCTGTTCCTTAATCCTTGGCGCTTTTAAGGCGGTTTTTAACTTAAACAGCTTCTGTTGATCGATGACGATCACTAATGGGGGCGGCATTTAACCGAATAGATCTGTAAAATAAAGTCAATTGACCGGTGAATTTTGCTATTGCCAGGTCAATTTTTTTATTGGCTGTGTGCCTTCAACCCACTTGTATCTCTTTATTCCTCATCATCCTTCGCGACGGATTCGCGCGTTGTGCTTCTGCTATCATTTGTGTATAGCGCGTCACCATGCAAATCGTTTAAAATAGAATCATAGACGATTTTGAAGGGCGTGCTTGCAATGGCTTATCAGCCGAACAACCCATTAATGATTCAATCGGATATGTCGGTTCTGTTTGAAGTGGATCATCCGGATGCTACGACGATTCGTCATGTGCTCAGTGATTTTGCGGAGCTTGAGAAGAGTCCGGAACATGTGCACACGTATCGAATTACGCCGCTTTCGCTCTGGAATGCGGCTGCATCGGGACGAACGCTTGAACAGATTTTGGATCTTTTTGAACAGTACAGTAAATTTGATATTGCACCAAATGTTATTCAGGAAATCCGTGATCAGTTTGACCGCTTTGGTCTGCTGACGCTCACGCGTGAGGGCGATCGACTGATTCTTGTCAGTCAAGATCCGTCGATTCTTCGTAAAGTATTCCGCTTTAAAAGTATGAAGCCGTATGTTGCTGAGTGGATCGATGAAGTGCATGTGGCGGTTACTGCTTCAAACCGCGGACGTTTGAAGCAGGACCTGATTAAGATTGGCTATCCGGTTCAAGACTTGGCGGGGTATACGGAAGGTTCGCCTTTGCCTTTTCAACTCCGAGAATCATGTTTATCGGGCGAGCCTTTCGCTCTGCGCACGTATCAAACGGTGGCTGTCGACAGTTTCTATGCCGGCGGTTCCTCGCGCGGCGGCAGCGGTGTCCTTGTCCTTCCGTGCGGCGCAGGAAAGACGGTCATCGGGATTGCTGCAGCGGCAAAGATCGGGGCTGAGACGCTGATTCTTACCTCGAGCGTCACTGCTGCGCGGCAATGGATTGCGGAAATTCTTGATAAAACGACGGTGCGTGAGGATCAGATCGGTGAGTATTCCGGTGCGCAGAAAGTGATTCGACCGATCACCGTCGCAACCTATCAAATCGTCAGCCGAAACAGCGGAAAAGCCGTGCAGGATCATCTGAATCTTTTTAATGAACGGAACTGGGGCTTAATCATCTATGATGAAGTGCATCTGCTACCGGCGCCGGTTTTCCGGGTGACGGCAGATATTCAAGCGCGACGCAGACTTGGTCTGACGGCGACATTAATTCGCGAAGACGGGCTGGAGAGCGATGTTTTTACATTAATTGGCCCGAAAAAATATGATGTTCCTTGGAAGGAATTGGAGCGGAGCGGCTGGATTGCGACGGCGGACTGCCGGGAAATCCGCGTGGCGCTCGAGGAACAGGAGCAAATCAATTATGCGGCTGCGAATGCAAGGACTCAGGCGCGGCTGGCGGCTGAAGCCAATGGAAAAAATACGGTGGTCAAACGCCTTTTACAGAAGCATTGCGAGGATCAAGTGTTAATCATTGGACAGTACTTGAGTCAGCTCAAAAAGTTGCAGCAGCAGATTCAGGCGCCGATGATTACTGGGCAGACGTCGATGAAAAATAGGGACGAGCTCTACCATAAGTTCCGAACCGGTGCCATCCATTGCTTGATCGTATCCAAAGTGGCCAACTTTGCGATTGATCTACCAGACGCCAATGTGGCGATTCAAATTTCAGGACAGTTTGGTTCGCGACAGGAAGAGGCGCAGCGGCTTGGCCGGATCCTGCGGCCGAAAAAGCAAGAAAATCAGGCCTATTTCTATTCACTCGTTGCCAAAAATACGAAGGAACAAGAATTCGCAATGAATCGTCAGCGATTTCTTACTGAGCAAGGTTATGCGTATCGCATCACTGAAGCATTGCCCGCAGAAAGTGATCAGGTAACAAAAGAAGTAAATGCATCGATCGCTTCACTTGATGCCTACCGTCAAAAGAAAAGAAAGCTGGAGGAATAAGGGATGCTTGCTCAAGAGCTGCTCGAAAAATTAGGAAGGCAAGAACTGCAAAAGGTCGCACGCTTTTTTGGATTAAAGAAAAGGCAGTATGCGTCAATGAATCAAGAACAGCTGATTGATGCCCTGATGATTGGCTATCGTGATGGACTGCCGAGTCAATTAGCAAGACTTACTCGGTCGGAGATGGACTTACTGATCTTCCTATGTATGGCTACGCACGCGTTTGATACTGGAGCAGAACTTAACGATGTGGGCCGCGTAACAAATCAAAGACGTAATCTGCATCAAACCTTGCAGAGTCTGGCAGGTAAGGGCATGATTTGGATGAGCCGTGAACGCTGGAATGCGGTTATCTATGTTCCTGAAGAAGTCTTTGTTTTTCTACTTCATCGTGAAGCTGCCCCTTTGATCAAGAAACCGGACCGCTCGATCGTCGGGACGATTAAGCCTAAGGAGAATTATGGGTTGGCAGCAGTCCATGACTTGATTCATTTGCTGTCTGCGATCGCGCATGGGCGTATCGAAGTCACGCAGCAGGGCGATATATACAAGCGGCAAATGAAAAAGCTGAATGAGCAGTGCCGGTTGAATGCTGAACTTTTTAAGAACCTGTACTTTGACGCTGATTACGCGAATATTCAATTCTGGAAAAGATACTTACGTCACTGTGGCGTGATCTCCATACCCTTAGAACACCGCGTGATTCGGATTAAGGAACAATCGCTGGAGCTTTTTGCTCAAGTGACTTACCTTCAGTGGATCATCGGTTTTTATGACTTTTATCGCGAGCGTTACGCACAAATCCACACTGCTCCAGTACCGACGACTCTTTGTCTAGCACTCCTTACTTATTCAGGCCAAGATTGGGTACTGCAAGAAACACTTTATGAACGTGTTCATGAGTGGTGCACTCAATGGAACTTTTATATCGACGAGAGAATGTTTAATTCTTTGTTCTACCATCCGTTTCTCATTTTCGGATTAATCGAAACAGGGATCGATGAGCAAGGGAGAGCTGCTTGGCGCTGGACGGATTGGGGCAAGGCATGGGTGAATTTAATGACGGATACGGCGGTTGATCATGATGTGGACCTGATGACTGAGGGAATCTATGTCCAACCTAATCTTGAAATTATGGTTCCGGCAAACATTCTGCCGGTAATTCGATGGCGCGTTGAAACCTTTGCTGAGTTGAAAAATTCCGATACCGTTTTGATCTATGAATGGTCTAAAGCGCGGATTGAGCAGGCGGCAGAGGCGGGGTGGACGCTGCCAGAGATTGAGGACTTTGTCCAATCCTATAGTAGAAATCCGGTTCCAGATAATGTACTGCAAACGCTCCGGGATTGGCTGGATCATTACGGAAAGGCCAAACTGTGGGATGTTCTGGTTCTTCAAGTGAGGGAGCAAGAAGCCGCACATCTGTTGACCAATAAAAAAATAAATGAGTTCATCGTCACCTCCTTCTCGCCAACAACCGTTGTTATTCGGCGTAACGATGAAATGAAGCTGCGCACGCTCATGAACAGTCTCGGCTATCCGCTCCCGCGTACGGTGGCTTCCCCTGACCATCCACTCGATCGGAGTAGCTTCAGTCAGGCAAGTGAACGAGAAATGAATCAAAAGACCTATGCGCCCGGCACACTCAAACAAGGTTTCGATCGTGAAGCAATGAGGGGAAAAGCGCTTGGGATTAAAAAAGCAACGAACGATTTGAATGATTTTGACTTGGATTACCCATTTTGAAAGACACAAGGGAGCCGGGGGACTTAAATCTACCTGATTATGCCGTTCGCTCATCATGAGCAAATGGCGATGTCCGAAAAACCGCATCAGTATTGGGTGACGCGAGGGTTAAAATAACTTTCTCCCAGCTTAATTGCGTACTCATGCGGTTTTCACGTGAACAAGAAGGGAAAGCTTTCTTTTCCTCCCATGAAAATCCATAGAAAAAAGATGCCCGATGCCAGGTAAAACAATGTTGTGAGCGAATGGCACACGAAGGAAGGCATCTTTTTTGGCTAAGCGCCAATCTGAAAAATTGACGGAAAAATTTCGCTTAATCAGTAAAAAGGAGAAAAACGAGCGTCAATAGACGGAGGGATTCCGCCTATTGCCTCGATAAACATGAAAATGGGGGATTTTGCTTTGCATAATCGGAAAACTTCCGCTTATTATACCCCGAGACGAGCTCCATTCTGCATTTAATCGGAAAACCTCCGCTTATTAAGCAAAACGATTGCAGTTACCAATCATAATCACTTCGTTATTCTCGTTCGTGCAACTGCTGTGATCAATTCTAATCGAAAAGTAACCACTAATGGAGATAATCATACCTTCGATTCAGGTTATGCGGCAAACCCTTCATGGCTTTCGATTACGACCCCCCCCCCGCTAAAATGTAACGCATATGCGCATAACAAAACCCCTCGTGAGCCAGCCTTATTCAGGGCTGTTCACGAGGGGTTGCTATCGTCAGACGTCCGTCTCGCCGATTTTGTTACACTGCATTTTGCGGTTCGGGATTCCTCTGATCGTAGACGTCTTTATTCAATTCACCGGTTGCCCGGCCAGTCAAGAGACCCGCCACCATTGCATCACTCACATTGAGTGCTGTGCGCCCCATGTCAATGAGCGGCTCAACAGAGATGAGCAATCCGACAATGGCTACTGGAAAATTGAGAATGGATAGAACGATCAGTGATGCAAAAGTAGCACCACCGCCAACACCGGCGACGCCAAATGAACTGATCGCCACAACGAGAATGAGCATCAGAATGAATGACGGACTCGATGGGTTCACACCGGCAGATGGAGCAGCCATGATTGCCAGCATCGCCGGATAAATACCCGCACAGCCGTTCTGTCCGATCGTAAGCCCGAACGATCCGGCAAAGTTGGCGATTCCGTCCGAAATGCCAAACTGTCTCGTCTGCGTCTCCACATTCAATGGTAGCGTCCCTGCGCTCGATCGAGAAGTAAAGGCAAACGTCAGTGTCGGTAGTGCTTTTCTTACATAGGTTGCCGGATTGAGTTTCAATAGGCTGATGATGATCAGATGGATCACAAACATGGTGATCAGCGCGGCATACGAAGCAACAACAAATTGGCCCAGTTTATAAATCGCTGAATAATCACTTGTCGCCGTAAACCGAGCAATCAGAGCCAGAATGCCATACGGAGTTAAACGCAGGACTAATCGTACCATCCGGATGATCACCGCATACAAGGTGTCGACCAGATTGGCGAACAGCACGGACTTATCCGGCTGTTTCCGCTTCACGCCAAGATAAGCAATACCGATAAAAGCCGCAAAGATAACGACGGCAATCGTTGATGTTGGTCGTGCCCCGGTCAGATCGGCAAATGGATTAGCCGGCAACAAAGAGACGATCTGCTGCGGGAAGCTCAAGTTCTGAACATTCTGTACACTCGACTGCAGGGCTGCGTTCCGAGCTGCCTCCGCAGCACCCGACGTTAGTCTGAGTCCATCCAGACCGAACACCAGCGCACTAATGATCCCGATAAAAGCCGCAATGGAGACCGTACCAAGCAAGGTTCCAATCACAAGTGCACTGATTTTACCGATGTTTTTCGTAATCTTCAATTTGGTAAAGGCACCGACAATTGAAATAAAAACAAGCGGCATGACCACCATCTGCAGTAAGGTCACATAACCGTTGCCGGCGATATTGAACCAGTCAACCGACTGAGCGGTGACCGAAGATTTCGATCCATATATGAGATTCAAAGCGATACCGAAGAGAATACCGAGTCCCAGTGCCGAAAAAACGCGTAGTGAAAATGAAACATGCCGTCTCCTCAAGAAGATGAGGAAACCAATCAATAGAGCAAAAACAACTAAATTAATGATAATGAAATAAATGTCCAAATCATCCACCTCTAAGTATCTTCTTATAACGTTCTGTAACATGACTTCAAGGGCACCGCATGATGTGTCCCCCTGAGTGACATGGTTTCCATTTTAATACCGCAATTCCGATCAGTCAAGTAAGGTATAGAACGAGGGGAAGTCAAGTGATTGAGGTTAAATCGATTAAAAACAAATAGAGCGGCCGTCGATGTGCTCGGAACGGCTGCTCTATTCATCTAATTGGCAAATCACGTGATTTATTAATTTTCACAGAAAAGAGTGCCGTTTCGTTGTGACTGACGTGGTGTCTTCGAGGGTGTCAGATCTAGACTAGAGCCCCTCGATCTGAAAAGGTGCGCGGCGCGACTTTGAGGTTTGTGAGGTCGGCAGCGGTGAATTGCCGATGATTAGGATTGGCCTAAAAAGTAGTGGACAAACAAGATGGTTCGTGGAAAAGTACATCCGCATCAGAATGCACGAGGTGCCTTAACCTCCCTTCGTCTCAATAATACTAAATATTAAAATTAATGGAAATATTTATTTGTAAATTATTTCAATTTAATTCGTTCGTGTTCACAATTTGGAAACATAATCAAAAAGGCATAGGACAAGGGGACCTTATGAATCCACACGCGACTTTTTATCAAACATGATGAGTGATCGTGTCGCTCGCTAAAACAAAGAAGAGGCCGTCCCAAAAGGGTGTTGGATTTATACTGTGCTCCAATTGTTCGCATCGACAGAGCACGACCACGGGCGATCTAGGATCCTCATCGGCTGATCCTGTAAGGCCTGAGGGGTTTCCTCCGGCTCGCGATCAACGGGAACGCGCCGCAGGAGTCTCGTATCTTCGCGCCTCCCAAAATAGACTTTTTTTAAGGGTGTCTCAAAAGTCAATTGACTTTTGAGACACCCTCTTCTTGTCATTCATGATCGCTTAGCACTTTTTGTTCTGCTTTCTTCTTACCTCCACGTTACACCTTTTGGAGTAATTAACGCATTTACTCAACCTTCATCGCTCGTTCCCTATTCTCAGTTATTTTCCAAACTTCGCATCTTGCAGGGATTCTTCATACATGGCGATGTATTTATCTGGGCGCCAATCGGTTCCTTGGACAGACGGGTTGTCCTTGAACAGGAACCGGCTCGCAAGCGACAGGTCAATGGTTGCAGTGAAAATTTCCGATTCACAGGCGATTTCATCGGTGAATTTGTGTCCGGCGAAATAATAAGGTTCCCAAGTCTTTCGGCTCGGTCCGATAATGCTGCTTCCGCCCCAGAATTCATTGTAAAGATCGGTTCCGCCTAAATTCGCTGAGGCAATGTAGATGCCTTCACGAATAACGGCTGCCTCCAAGGTCGATGTACCGAGAGCCTTGCCATGGCATTTCGCGAGTGCTGTACTGTTAATGTACAATCGGCAGCCTTTTGACGCATAGTAGCGCATCAACTCGGGAAAACAATAGGAGTCATAGCAAATGGCGCAGCCAACCGGTCCCCAAGGCGTGTCAAGAATAAACGGTTTGTCGCCACGTTTTGCCCAGTTCGGTTCTGGAGCAGGAAGGTGCATTTTTCGGTAAGCACCGACCAAACCTTCAGGAGAGAAAATAGCTAAGGAATTATAGAGATTGGCAGGATTTGCTGCATCTTTTTCCGGCATTCCGAAAACAACATAAACACCATATTGTTGGGTCAACTTTTCGATTTCATCGGTTGCCTCGCCCGGAATCGTTTCGGAAAGTTTGAATTGCATTTTTTCTTCAAGCGATTTTTCCGCCTCGTCATCGTAACCGGTTAAGGACATTTCAGGAAAGACGATAAAGTCGCTGCCGCGTTTTGCGGCGCTCTCAATATACCCTTTAATCCGATTCAAATTTTTCTCCTTATCTCCCCAGACCGCATTAAATGTGACCACCGATAGATTCATAACATCCCGATCCATGCACAACCGCTCCTTTTATTCGTATGAATTTTCAAACAAATAAATTATAGCACAATTAATTAGAAAACTAAGTTGAAATCTATAATTATCTTGTTCAATGTTCTATACAAAGTGAAGAGTCTACGCGGGAGATTTTCATACATATTGCAGGTAACAACACATGAGAAAATTCGGTATGATGGAACCGTTAAATCGTTAGAATTTTTTGCTCGTTAAATAATAGAAGAGGCGGAGTTACGTTCGCTTCGAACTAAGGAGTGCCGGTATATGGAATTGAATACAGATGTTCTTCATGCGGAGCAGCGTCGGGATGTTGCCTTTGGTTCGCATGTCAGTCCGTTGTACCAAACGTCAACATTTGTGCTGCATGACTTTGATGAGGCAGTGCACTTGAACCAGAATATTGATCAGGGTTTTGTGTATAGTCGTTTCGGTAATCCAACGGTGGATGAATTCGAAAGAAAAATTGCTTATCTCGAACATGCGGAGGCCGCACTAGGCTTGGCTTCGGGGCTTGGTGCGATTTCGACGGCAGTTATGTCGGTGATTAAGGGCGGCGATCATATCATTTTTGGTGATGTGATCTATGGGTGTACGTTTGCTTTGTTTACAAAAGTACTTCCTGATTTTCATGTCGATTATACGATTGTTGATACAACCGACCCAGATGCAATTGCAGCGGCGATTCGACCGAACACAAAGCTGATTTATGTTGAGACGCCGGCTAATCCAACGCTGAAGATCAGTGACATCCAAGCAATTGCCGATCTTGTCCATCAGCATGAAGGCATTCGATTAATTGTTGACAGTACATTTGCTTCCCCGTATCTCCAGAACCCGCTTGATTTGGGTGCTGACCTGGTTGTGCACAGTGCGACGAAATATTTGTGTGGGCATGGAACGGTCACAGCCGGCGTTATTGCGGGAAGTAAGGCGTTGATTGATCAAGCACGGATGCCTTATTTGCAATGCTTTGGTGCGGTGCTCGATCCGTTTGCTGCATGGCAGATCATGCAAGGCATGAAGACGCTGGGGGTGCGCATGGAGCGTCATTGCGAGAATGCAATGAAGGTTGCAAACTTCCTGGAGGGACATCCGATGATTGATCATGTCTACTATCCGGGACTCCCGTCTCATCCGAGCCATGAAACGGCGAAAAAACAAATGCGCGGATTCGGCGGCATGATGAGTGCCGATATCAAGGGCGGGATTGATGCGGTGCGCAAAGTGATGAATGCGACAAAGGTATTCAGCTTAGCGACGAGCCTTGGAAACGTCGACTCTTTGATTCAGCATTCACCTTCCATGAGTCACTTCGACATGACGCCGGAGGAACGCCACCGCGTCAGTATCTATGACGGGCAGGTTCGGCTGTCGGTTGGTATTGAGGATGCCGACGACTTAATTCATGATTTAGATCAAGCACTGAGTAAAATTGATGTTTGTGTAAACTAAAGCAAACAATAAAAAATCGTTAAGGGGAAGCATGGGCTCCCTTTAACGATTTTTTTATGGCCGTCAATCAAACCGTCATGGTCCATAATTTCACGCACAATTGCAGCAGAAACAGGTCGTCCGATTTAGAGAGTGATTTTCCGGTTAATCCTTCAATCTTTTGCAGTCGATAGATGAGTGATTGGCGTTGCAGCGACAGTGCGCGAGCGGTTTGACTGACGTTGCCATTGTGATGAATATAGTAGGTCAGCGTATGCATCAAATCTAATCCGCGCTCTGAATTATAAGCGACGAGTGGACCGATGATCTTCTGAACGATGTCCTTAGCTGCACGATTCTTGGACAGATGTGAAAGAATTTGAAATTCACATGTATCGGTAAAAGTGCTTCGTGTGCCAATTCCGTGCCGGCTTCGTCCGGTTTCAAGTGCGATGCATGCATTTTTATAACTTGTTGCCAGTTCTTTAATATTGGCCGGGCGATCACTGATTCCCCAAGAAAAGATTGGGAAATGATAACCGTTTCTTTTTTCTTCAAACCGTTCAAGAAAGCCTTCGGTTATTTCTTGGCTATCGCCCGATGTGCATAAAAAAATGACGAGATACTTTGAGTGAAAAGCGCACAGGCTAGATTCACTCATCGCCTGTGCCGTTTTTGTGGCAAGTTCGGTCAAATCATTCGTGTCGTGTGCCGATTGTTTGTGGCCACCCTGCTCGGGTTTGCCAACGATGCAACAGTAATTTTCTGCAGGACCGAATTTTTGCCGTTCAGCACGAGCGACAAAAGATGGCCAATCTTTCCAGTCTTTACTGATTATTGTCGCAACCAATCGTTCTTTTTCTGTATTGCTTTGCTGGATCGCCAATTGCTGCTTTTTAAACCATAATTGCAGAGCAATGATTGCTTGTTCCAGAATGGAAGGCGGAATGATGGGTAGTTGAGATGAATCCGAGTCGATCACCAATGCGGCTTTGCTTTGGTTAAGAATTTCAAAGGGATAAATTTGTGCGCGCGATCCCCAAGCCGTTTTCATGACGGATGGTTTGTCCAAGATTAATTGATTGATATGAAGACTTGGATGGTGGGGATGCCGTTCAGGCGCGGCGGAGAGAATTATCTCGTTTCTTCGCTGCAAGATATAGATGTGTGCTTGAGAGAAGTGCTCCATGACAAGAAGTGCTTCATGGATTGATTTTCCCTCGAGATAGGCGTTGATCATTTCCCGCTGCAACTTTTTATACTGGTGCATCATAAACTCTTCCCGATGGTTAATGCCGCTTAAAACATTTTTGATGACATCGGAGAAACGAATCTCCCAGGGAAGCTGAATTAATGGAAAGCCCTTGTTTTGCGCAAAGTCAATCACGTGATGAGGGATTTTTTTAATATGGCGTCCCGTTGCAACGGCGAGTGCTGATGCATGCGATGCATAAATTTCTTGGACAAAGCTTTGGAATGTTTCCGGAGCGCGATCAAAACCAATCCCTGTGGTCAGGACCAACTCATTTTTTTTGACAAATTTTTCGACGGGCTGCTCAATCACTGACACGGATTCGACGGGACATTGTTTTAGCAAACGCATGCCTGACAAGACTTTAGCTTTTCCCATTAAGGGCTGGGCAAGGACTTGATCAATTGAATAGTACATAAGTTTGTCTCCTTTCATTCAGTGAATCGCTTCGATTCAAACGTGATCGAGATAGGGACGAACGGCAGATGCATGGGCGTTCAAGTCAACATTGCAGCCGCTAATGATGAGCACAACATGGTCGCCTGGATTGAACGTTACATAATGATCCAAGACAGTGCCGGTTGAGATCGCGGCGGCGCCCTCGACGATGATGTGCTGGTGGGCAAACAAATGCGCCATACCCCTAGCGATGGTCGCTTCGGGAATGAGAAGCGCTTCATCCAAGTTTTTTTGAATGATCGGGAACGTATAATGATTTTCCTGACCAATTCCGCCGAGAAGACTATCTGCGAGTGTTGGCGATTCATTAACCGTAACCGGGTGGTCTGCATGCAGGCTTTCATACATTGCAGCGCCCTTTTCCATGGATAAACCAATCGTTCGAATGTTGGGGCTCGTCTGCTTCATGACAAGACTGATTCCTGACAGCAGGCCACCGCCGGAAAGTCCGGCAATCACGCAGTTCACCTCTGGGAGATCTTCGAGAATTTCAAGACCGATCGTTCCTTGACCGGCAATGATCTCAGGATGATCAAACGGCGGAATGATGGTCATCCCTTTGTCACGCTCCAACTGATAACATGCTGCTTCTGCGTCATCTTGAGACGCACCGGTAAGCTTCAGTTCCGCTCCGAGCGATTGGATGAAGTCCGATTTGGATTTGGGTACATGGTTAGAGACACATATCGTCGCTTTCATACCAAGCTGCTGCGCAGCCATCGCAACAGCAATGCCGTGGTTTCCAGTAGAAAATGTTGTAACGCCTTGGGCTTTTTGCTTTTCGGATAAATGACATAGAGCATTGATTGCGCCTCTTAATTTAAAAGCGCCGCTTGGATGCAGATGTTCATATTTTAAATAGATCTTTGCGCCGGACTTTTGTGACAGCGAAGGAGCATAAACAAGCGGTGTTTTGTGAACGTAGGGGGTAATCGTTTTTCGCGCTTTCCAAATATCGTGGACTGTGATTTTCGGTTTAACAATGGCTTGCATTTCATCGTTCATGATCGCGTCTCCTCAAAATAAAGTGTTTCACTGACTTGTCAGTTAATCTGACATTGATAATTTGAATTATTTTAATGTTTCTATTTTATAGAAGTGTTTGCACGCTGTCCATCGTATAAAGTGACAGAAAACGGATGTGAATATTCTTACACTATTAATAATAGTCGGAAAATAACAAGTCCGATAAGATGATGGTATCAAATCAAACGCTCAGCGTTAAAAAATCTCACACGAATGGAAGGGAGAACCATGTTATCCTTTGAGCTAAGCGAATTTAACGAACGATTGAAGAAAACGAAACAGAGCATGCAAGAGAAGAAAATCGATGTTCTTTTGGTCAGTAATCCGGCAAATATGAACTATTTGTCAGGTTATGATGGTTGGTCATTCTATGTACCGCAATTGTTAGTCCTGTTGATTGATGAAGATCAGCCGTTCTGGATCGGACGCGCGCAAGATGCGAACGGTGCCAAAGCAACCACGTGGCTCGATGAAAATCATGTGATTCCGTATCCGGAAGATCATATTCAGACTACCGAAAGGCATCCAATGGATTTTGTCTGCAGCATTCTGAAAGAGATCGGTCAATCCAAGCGTACGATCGGTTTGGAGATGGATGCCTACTATTTCTCGGCGCAGAGCTATGTCAAATTAAAAGAAGGACTGCCTGACGCAGCCTTTAAGGACGCAACAAATCTTGTCAATTATGTACGTATCATTAAGTCGGATGCAGAAATTTCTTTTATGAAAAAAGCAGCAAAGATTGTAGAGAAAGCAATGCAAAAAGGGATTGAACAGGTTACGGTCGGAGCACGTCAATGTGATGTTGCGGCGGCCATTGTCCATCAGCAGATTGTTGGTACGGAGGAATATGGCGGCGACTATACGGCGATCGTTCCCTTGCTTCCGTCTGGGGAACACACGTCTACACCGCATCTGACCTGGACGGATGAACGCTATGAAACGAATACACCGGTTCTTATTGAAATTGCCGGTGCCTATAAGCATTATCATTCGCCAATGGCGCGCACCGTATATCTTGGTCAGCCTTCACAAAAGATGATTGATCTGTCCAGTGCCTGTATCGAAGGCATTAACACAACGCTTGCAGCAATCAAGCCGGGGATGACCGGTGAAGAAGTGGAACAGGTTTGGCGCAAGGTCATCCAAAAATATGGGTTCGAGAAAGAATCTCGAGCCGGATACTCGGTCGGCTTAAACTATCCACCGGATTGGGGCGAACATACAGCAAGCTTTCGACCAGGGGATCAAACCGTACTCAAACCAAATATGACGTTTCATCTCATGCCCGGCATGTGGATGGATAATGTTGGTTTCGAATGTACTGAAGCAATTCGTATTACTGAAAATGGCTGCGAGCCATTTGCCGATTTCCCACGGAAACTATTTATAAAACCATAAAGGAGCGGTCGCAGTGTTCTTATTTAATGAGGACGAGATTCGCGGTTGTGTTTCCCTGAATCACTCAGCGATTGAACAAGTGGAGGAAGGATTTACCCAGCTTGGTCATGGACAGGTCGTTCTTCCACCAATGATGCGTATCGATATACCGGAACATCATGGCGAGGTTGATGTCAAGACCGCCTATATTAAAGGTCTGGACACCTTTGCAATAAAAGTGTCATCCGGTTTCTTTGAGAATAAGGCACTTGGATTACCCAGTTTGAGCGGAATGATGATTCTGCTTCGCTCAGTGACTGGAGTTCCTGAGGCAGTGTTGATGGATAACGGATATTTGACCGATATTCGAACCGCGTGCGCTGGTGCGATAGCAGCAAAGTATTTAGCTAAGGCGCATGTTGAAACTGCCGGTGTTATTGGTACCGGCTTGCAGGCGCGGCTGCAAATGGAGGCGCTGCACATGATGCGTCCATTTAAGCGGCTGCTCGTATATGGGCGCAGAGCGGAAGCGGTCGATGCGTACATCGGCGAAATGAGCGAAAAACTTGGTATTGTTTGTGAAACAGCTGCTGCGGAGGAAGTGGTCAGGCAATCCGATGTGGTGGTGACAACAACTCCTTCACGAGAGCCAATCGTTCAGCAAGAATGGCTGCACGAGGGGCTGCATATTACGGCGATGGGCGCGGACACTGAGTTGAAGCAGGAACTTGACGCAGAAGTGTTCCGCAAGGCAGATCTTATCGTCTGCGATGTGAAAGCGCAGTGCTTGAAATACGGAGAAGTGCATCATGCGGCAGATTACGGGGTTTTGCAACATGAGGATGCACGTATGTTTGAACTCGGCGCGCTAACTGCCAAGACGGTGCCGGGACGTGAAAACGATCGGCAAATTACCCTCTGTGATTTAACTGGAACGGGTGTGCAGGATACGGCGATTGCGCGTTATGCCTTTGAGCGGCTAATGAAAATGAAGACCGTTTAAATGGAGACAGATTGGATGACGCGAACGGATAAAAAAAGGAGCGATTTCAGTGAATGAGAAAAAAACGGGAGTGGGCACGAAGACCGTTTGGGCCGGCGAAAAGGAGGTGCTCGTTCATCATGCGACCCAAGTGCCGGTGATCGTCAGTGTTGCGTATAATTACGATGATATGGACGAGTGGTACGACGTGGCGATCGGCAATAAGCCGGGACATATCTACGGCCGCAATACCAACCCCACAGTCCAAGCTTTTGAAGATAAGGTGAAAGCACTTGAAGGGGCGGAGGACGCAACCAGCTTTACGACCGGAATGGCGGCAATCAGCAATACCCTCTACACCTTTTTGAAGCCGGGTGATCGAGTGGTTTCCATCAAAGATACTTATGGCGGCACCAATAAAATTTTCACAGAATTTCTTCCTAAAATTGGTGTGGACGTTGCGCTGTGCGCGACGGGCGATCATGAATCGATCGAGGCCGAAGTGGCGAAAGGATGCACGATCCTCTACCTTGAGACGCCGACGAATCCAACTGTGAAAATTACTGATATTGAAAGAATGGCAAAGGCTGGGCATCAGACAGGGGCACTGGTTGTCGTTGACAATACTTTTGCGACACCGATTCTCCAGCATCCACTTGATCTTGGAGCAGATTTGGTTTTGCATAGTGCGACGAAATTCCTTGGCGGCCATGCCGATGCACTGGGCGGAATTGTCTGCGGTGCAAAAACGCTGGTGCGTCAAATCTATCACTATCGAGAAATTAATGGGGCTTCACTTGATCCGTGGTCGGCCTATTTATTACTTCGCGGGATGAAGAACTTAAAATTGCGTGTGCTGCAGCAAACAAAGAGTGCAATGGCGCTTGCCAAGTACTTGAAGACTCAGCCGGCAGTTGATCATGTTTATTATCCTGGACTTGAATCGCATGTGCATCACGACATTGCTACGAAACAAATGGAAGGGTATGGCGCAATGCTCAGCTTTTCATTGAAAGACGGTATGGAAGCTGTGAAGACGCTGCTTCCTGCTCTGAAATTTGCTAACCGTGCTGCAAATCTTGGTGCGGTCGAGACGACCTATGGGCCTGCACGAACCACGAGTCATGTTGAATGCAGCGCTGAGGAACGCAAGGCAATGGGGATTCCGGATGGCCTGATTCGTATTTCTGTAGGAATTGAAGATACGGAGGATCTCATTGATGACCTCACACAAGCATTTGAGAAACTGGAACACTGTCAATCCACGACACATTAAGGAGTGATTGCATGAACGATCAATGGATCACGGAACATGCAAAGGCCTATTTTCAAAAGACCATCGTGCATCGAAGACAGTTGCATCAGCATCCGGAATTGAGCTTTCATGAAGAAAACACCGCCGCGTATCTCGAAGCAGAATTATCTCAAATGCCGGGGATGCGTGTAAAAACGGGTGTTGGTTTGGAAACAGCGGTCATTGCGACAATCCATGGCGGCGATGGACCGACCATCGGTATCCGTGCCGATATGGATGCACTGCCGATCAATGAGGCGAATCAATGCTTGTACCGCTCGCAAAATGAAGGTGTAATGCATGCATGCGGGCACGACGCGCATATGGCTATTGCGCTTTCAGTCGCTCATTTAATGAGTGAACGATGGCAGCGCGGCGAACTGCTCGGCACGGTACGTTTTCTCTTCCAGCCCGCTGAAGAGACGACCGATCGTTCTGGAAAGACCGGTGGACATTATTTAGCAGCATCCGGAGTTCTGGATTCGCTCGACGCTTTGTTCGCACTTCATGTGATGCCGGAGTATCCGCTCGGCGTGGTTCTTGTTCCTGACGGCTACTGTACGGCCAATGTTGATGAGTTTACAGCCATTATTAAAGGAAAGGGTGGACACGGCGCTTATCCGCATCTCAGCAATGATCCGATCTGGATGCTCGGCGCTGTTCTGCAGGCGCTTCAAGGTATTGTATCGAGAAAAACGTCGCCGCTTGAGCCGGCGGTTGTCAGCGTTTGCCACGTAACTGCTGGCGACGGGAAAACGAATAATGTCATTCCATCAGAAGCGCGGCTTCAAGGAACCTTCCGCAGTTACTCGCCGGAAGTGCGCGCGCAACTTGTCCAGCAGTTTGAATCGGTGCTTTCCATCGTGAAGTCCCTCGGCGGCGATTATCAGCTATTGATCAATCACGGAGAGCCTTCGGTGTATAATCATCAGTCGCTGACGCCAATCATGAAGCGAGCGATTGGCAGACTGCTTCCTGAAGTGTGCATACGGCCGGATACGTTTGGCCTGGGCGGCGAAGATTTTGCCCATATGGCTGCTCGGGTTCCCTCAACAATGTTTTTCCTAGGGTGTGCCACAGAAGATGGGGTGAAACGAGATTTGCACGCGCCGATCTTTGATCTTGATGAGCAAAGCCTGCTGATTGGTGTGACTGTATTTGCCGGTACGATTCTTGAGTGCTTGCATCATCCGGAACAAATACCTGATAAAAAGCAGATGACTTGCTGAGCCATGGGTGCGATGTAGTTCTGTTCACGTATAAAAGTCAGATTATTTTTGATATTACCTCTATTCCAATTTAAAGGAGTGTGTTCCTATGAAAAAATTAATTCTTATGATGCTCGGTGTACTGCTGGTCATTGCGCTTGTTGGATGCGGAAACGCAGATAAGAATTCGTCCGGTGCAAAAGGGGAAACAACATTTGAGAAGGCAAAAAAAGCGGGTCGGATTACGGTGGGATTTGCTAATGAAAAACCGTATGCCTACGCAACGACCGATGGAAAATTAAAAGGCGAAGCTGTGGAAGTGGCTAAGACGATCTTAAAACGACTCGGGATTAAAGAAGTGGATGGGGTACTGACTCAATTTGGCTCATTAATTCCGGGACTTAAAGCGAAGCGCTTTGATATGATTACAGCCGGAATGTACGTCACGCCTGAACGGGCCAAAGAAGTTGATTTTGCTAATCCGGACTACAGCATTGCCGAAGCCATTGCGGTCAAAAAAGGCAATCCGAAGAACATCAAAAGTTATGAGGATATTAAGAAAAATAAAAGCGCAATGATCGGTGTTATGGGCGGCGCGGCAGAACAAAACTATTTGACTGCTTCAGGTGTAAGTACACGTCAAATCAAAATTTTCAATGATAATCCAAGTGCCCTGTCTGCACTTGAATCCGGACGTGTCGATGTGATAACCATGACCGGACCGTCACTCAAAGCAGTGCTTGATGCTTCAAAGTCCAACAAGGTTGAGAAAGTCGAAGATTTCAAGCAGCCTATGATTGACGGTAAGAGTGTGCGAAGCTATGGTGCCAGTGTATTCCGTAAAGGCGATGATGATTTCAAAGAAGCATTTAACAAAGAGTTGGAAAAAATGAAACAAAGCGGCGAATTGCTCAAAATCTTGAAAAAATATGGATTTACCGAAGATGAGCTGCCGGGTGATACGACGTTAGAAGATGTACTTAACCATTAATAGCGGTCGTCATGATGAAAGTAAGGATGTATGATCGTCGAATCATCGCTGGAAAGAGAGAGATCATTTCTCTCTTTCTGTCGTATTTATTAATCTTTGAAAAGAAGGACTCGGGTTGACGCGCATGTTATATGGTTTGAGGATGAGCGATATTCATAGCGACGGTTCGATCATCTTGGTGATGAACTTATAGGAAGATAGGTGCATTGCTCATCCTTGCGAAGACATTCAGCTCAGTTAATTCATTTAAAGCAAGGAGTGAAACATGTGGTCTCAAACATCGCTATCTTCAATAGTCTGCTCAAAGGACTCGCCGTGACGCTGCAGGTTCTGGGTTATTCGGTTATTCTAGCCTTGGGATTATCCTTTATTTTCGGCTTTTTGAGTCTCAGTAAATGGAAAATAGCTAAGATCGCCTCACATCTTTATATTGAAATTTTTCGCGGTACGTCACTGCTTGTGCAACTGTTCTGGCTTTATTTCAGTTTGCCGATTCTAGGGATTCAGCTGCCTGCGATGCTGGTCGGCGTGCTTGGCCTTGGGCTTAACTATGGCGCATACGGTGCGGTCGTGGTGAAGACCTCAATTCAAGCAGTTCCGAAAGGGCAGTTTGAAGCGTCTGTCGCCCTTAACATGTCGCCGTTTCGACGGATGCGTTCGGTTATTCTGCCTCAAGCGTTTGTGATCATGCTACCGACATTCAGCAATTTGACCATTGAACTATTAAAAGGGACGTCGCTTGTTTCACTGGTTACTTTATCCGATCTTACTTTTCAGGCGATGGCCCTTCGCTCGGCTACAATGGAGACCGTAAAAATATTCACCATACTGCTCATTCTTTATTTTATTGTTGCCTATCCGATTACGTTGGCATTTCGCTGGCTTGAGAAAAAATTGTCCGTGGGGAGGGGATAAGCGATGTGGAGCTGGGATTTTGCAATTTCGATTTTACCGCAACTGTTGCAGGCGATGATTGTGACGATTGAAGCGACGATTGTCGGTTTTGTGATTGCGGCATTGCTCGGGTTATTATGGACGCTTTGCAAACGTTCGCCTTTTACACCTTTGCGTATTGCCGTCAATGCTTTTGTTGAATTCATTAAGAGCACACCGCTTCTGGTTCAATTGTACTTTATCTTCTTTGTCTTTCCGGCGTTCGGCGTGTCCTTATCCCCATTTTTGGCGGGTGTGCTCGGCCTTGGACTGCATTACAGTACCTATTTAACGGAGGTATTCCGAACAGGGATTGACGCGATACCGAAAGGACAGTGGGAAGCTGGTTCTGCTTTGAACTTTTCCAGAGTGAAAATATGGACGCAGATCATTATGCCGCAGGCGATTCCGCCGATCATCCCGATGCTTGGCAACTACTTCATTGTGATGTTTAAAGAAACACCGCTGCTGTCAGCAATATCTCTTGTCGAGATGGTTCAAACGGCTCAAATGATTGGTTCAGCCTCCTTCCGATATGTCGAAGCGTTTACTGATGTCGGCATTATATTTCTAGTGCTGAGTTAT
The DNA here is from genome assembly GCF_006539285.1 of Sporolactobacillus inulinus. Lineage (GTDB taxonomy): Bacteria > Bacillota > Bacilli > Bacillales > Sporolactobacillaceae > Sporolactobacillus > Sporolactobacillus inulinus. The sequence goes on along the minus strand of NZ_BJMS01000014.1, from coordinate 62,065 downwards.
CCGGCTTCGCTGATTGTGGGGGTAATCAATAAGCGAATCAAGCAGCGTTTCGGTCAGTCCATTTAATGAAAAGGAGGAATGGTTCTCATGAATGAACACGTAGCGGGCGAACCATTAGTTAAATACCGTAATATCGGCAAAAGGTTTGGGGCAACAGAAGTGCTCAGTGACATTAACTTTGATATATATCCGGGCGAGAAGGTCGCCATGATTGGACCGAGCGGATCGGGAAAAACGACGCTTGCCCGCATGCTGATGACTTTGGAAAAACCATCGAAAGGAACGATTGAAGTCGGCGGAGAACTGTTGTGGCACCGCAACGTTAATGGGCGGCTCATGGAAGCTAACGCGAGTCATTTGCGCAAAGTTCGCGGGCAAATTGGCATGGTGTTTCAACACTTTAATCTTTTTCCGCATATGACGATTTTGCGCAACATTATGGAGGCGCAGGTTCATGTACTGGGCAGAACAAAGCAGGAGGCCAAGGAGCAAGCCGTCAAGCTGCTGGAAAAAGTAGGTTTAGCTGACAAATGCAATGCCTACCCGGCGCAACTATCAGGGGGGCAGCAGCAGCGCGTCGCAATGGCTCGCGCGCTTGTCATGAAACCGAAAATCATGCTGTTTGACGAAGTTACATCGGCGCTCGATCCTGAACTTGTCGGTGAGGTGCTGGAAGTCATTCGCGAGATCGCAGAAGAAGAGGAAATGGCGATGCTGCTCATCACTCATGAAATGGCCTTTGCACGTGATATTGCTGATCGGGTTGTCTTCATGGCGGAGGGCCAGATCATCGAACAGGGACCACCGAAACAAATTTTCAATCAACCGAAACATCAGCGGACCATGAACTTTCTCAGCCGTTTTTCCGCGCAATCACAGAGTGTTTAAGGAAACTTTGCATCGAATGGTGCGGATTTTGTTTGCTCACTTCTTAACTCATATAAATATTAAAAACATCCAACCAAGTTCAAGGTGGGTGTTTTTTTAGGATGAGAAGTGTTTGTTAGTTTGAAACCGCTGATACTTAGCACGGAAACGATAGGATAAGTCAGTACGATGCACGGCGTCTAGGTATCGATTAATTCCCCCGATTCATGGCAATAATCAATGAAGAATTGAAATTGTTCAATGAGAAGGTGTTTGCATGATTTATATCTATAATGATTTCGGCGGCACCCACACCACATCACTTGCGGCGGCCTATCATCTGAATTTGATTCCGGATGATCGGAAACTGACATCACAAGAAATTCTAGAGGTGCCGTATTTCAATCAATTGAATTCATCGGATATGGGAACATTCATCTTTCATGGTGTCGATAAGGAAGGAAATGCCGTCTATACCGTTGGGCGCGGTCCGGGAAAGCATGTGCTGCCGGCGATGACGCACTTAGCCGAACTGCTCGCAGAAAAATATCATGGCGATGAAAAGATTATTTTCTCGAATACATCCCCGACGGTTCCGTTTGCGATGACCATGGGGGGCTTATGCTCGCGCTGGATGCATATCGATTTTATCGGTGTACCTTTGCTTACGTTCGGCGCAAAGCAGTGCTGGGAAGATCTTGTCAAACTGGTTGCCTATACGAAGAAGGCCGGGCGTACCTCGCAAAAGAAAGTGACTGTGCTGGAGAATAAGGGGTTTAAGTGAGGCATGGATGCAGGCTGACCATTACATTCGTGGGGACCACCCAAGTTATTGAGGAAAGAAAAAAGCGGGACGGAAAATGATGGTTTTCCGTTCCGCTTTTTCGTATTCGTAAAGCTGAAACTTATTTTTCTGATTTGCTATTAACTTTATAACCGACAATTTTCAGTTGTCCTGGGGCGGTTGGTTTCAATTGATAGGTGGTTTTCAATGTGAAATCTTTATCGACCTCGTTGTCATCATCATCATAATAGTATTCATTCCAATCTTCAGTGACATCAATCGTGAAGGTTTCGGAATTATCATTGGATATTTTCGTCACTTCAAAGGAGTGAAGCGATTCACTAATCTCTTTATCTTCAATCCCCTTGAGGTCCTTGAATGTGGATTGGCTGAACGGTGTTCCGGTTTCGTAATAGTCGGTCAGATAGTCGTTATCTTGCTCATTGACTGCGCTTGTTAATGAATCATAATAGTCTTGAAAATAAGCGTGAAGTGTATTTCCGTTTTGTTCTCCATTCAGATCATCACGATTCAGTGAATAGAAACCATCTTCAGCAGCCTCTTCGAATATGAGATTAATACCGTCTGATTCGGCATCACCGATTGTCGTTGTTTCATCATCATACTCATCTGAATAATCATCCGACGATTCATCATCTGAAATGGAAATTGTATTTGATTTAATCGATTTCCCATTCACTGTGTACGTTGCATAAAAGGATGGCGTGTCTCCTTCCTTGTATGGTCCCACGTTAACAACGTCGCCCAAAAGAGGTTTCGTGGCATCCTTGCCATCGATGAACAATTTGGCTCCCGGCAGGTTGGTGGAAACCGGTATAAAGGAACCTGAGAAATCAATCGTTTCATCGTCATTTGACAGCAATGCGGTAGACTGCGATGTATTCATCGCTTTAGATTGACCAATGACTGTGTAATAACCGGGAATGACTCCGCTCAGTGAAATGGTTTCTGAATTATCGTTATTTGCTTTGGCGGCGGTTTTCATCTTGCCGATGTTTTTAATGCCAACCTTCATTCCTTTTAAATTGGTGACAACCTTTGGATGGACAGTGTTTGTCGTAATTTGATAGTGATCAAAGATTAAGAATTTCTTGCCTGATTTTTTTAACTGGTAGAGCGCATGACTCCCAGAAGGTTGTTTCCCGGATTGCTTTGCACTGCTTTCCATAGCACTCAGAGATTGTGAATAGATGCTTGGATTTTTATCGAAAAGCTGAAGCATTGCTTTTGCCTGTGCATCGCCAACTTTTGTATTCTCATTAGTGTGGATCATTTGTGCAAGTTGATGTGTCTTGTGATCGCGAACAGCATTGCGAAATGAATCGACGGTGCGCTGTGGGTCGGTGAATACTTTTCCCGTATAGTAAAAACCAATGATCAAAAGGATAGCGATAATGACAGGAATGAGAACACTTTTCTTGATGGTAATGGATTTTTTGTCTGATGTCATTGTATAACGTTTTTCAGTTGGAACCTGTGAAAGCGTAGCAGTGCTCGTTGCTGCCGTTTGATCCTGCGCTGATTCCACGGGATGGCCGCACTGTGTACAAAATTTCATATTGTCTTGAAGTGCTTGTCCGCACTCGGTACAATGCCTAGTCAACGTCGAATAACCTTCTTTTTGATTGTAATTTGGTACCGTATTAGTTGTTCAGTAAGCCTGGAAGATTCATAATGAGATTAATAAAGTACGATTTCAGCGCAAAATAAAGGACAATGGTGTAGACCGCATGGCAAATCAGCGTGAGATAAAAGGTATCAAAATGTGCTTTTTTGCTGAAGGAAAACATAGTTAGAAAGAACATGACTTGAATGCCAATTGTCGCTAGAATCAGCAGAAACAGGTAGATTTGCAGATTCAGATAGGAAATGAAGAACAATGCAAGTGAGAGCACCATTAATGGTACGCTTAAGGAGCCGAATCGCTCGATAATTGATGAATATGAGACCTCTCGGCGAGCGACCTTTAAGCATATAAAGATGAGCAGTGCGTAAAAGGCGATACATAGAGCAAGCGTAAGCATCCCCTTAAACATTGCATCGAATCCCAATAGTTGTGCATGTACCGACAGCGTCGATCCAAATACTTCGCTTCCGACCCATCCGCCAACCGTGCGATAGAGCTGATTCATTGCGTTAACTATAGATATAGGAAGAAAAATGCAGAGAAGAGCTAGAGAAAAGATGCCGTTTTTTAAATGATCGTCGAATGCATTCGGTGTTTTTAACGCACCCTTTACATAGCTCCAGAAGTTTGCGAAGACATCTGCGTTAATCGTGAGTTCCCCTTTATTTGCCGCTGCGGCTGCTGTTTCTTTTTGCGCCGATTGTTCAGAAGATAAGGAAGCAGACTTAAGTGGTTGTCCGCAATGACCGCAGAACGCTGCGTTTTCATTGTTGTCCGTACCGCAATACGTACATTTCATATGTATTCCTTCTTTCATAGGATAATAGAATGATGAAACAAGTGACATTATACCATATGTGCTATTTATTGTAATTTCTTCAAATTGTTAACAGTTGCATTGGGCAAAATTATTCCTATTCAATTATTGATGTAAGACCGCAATTCTTGGGTGAATTAGCATTCCGGTCGTCTTTTATTTAGTTCTGCAGTTTGTTTGCTGAGAATATAATGGCATATTCCCCTGCACATGTCATACCTTTATAGCTAAAGCAGATTTTGAGGTGATCTTATTCTCGGGGGGCGTGTACATGAAGTTCGAGGACTATCGGCCCTATTTGAGTCCAGCATTGGCTAAGGCAACGGATCTGATTATGGAAAGTGGTCAGGGATGCTATCTGACGGATGTGAATGGTGTGCGTTATCTCGACTTTGTTCAGGGAATTGCGGTTAACGCGCTGGGGCATTGTCACCCGAAGGTTGTGGCAGCGATTAAGCAGCAGGCGGAGCAGTTGCTCACGGCCTCGTTTAATGTGGTGAACTATCCGTCGACGCTTAAATTGGCGAAACGTTTGTCGGAGGTAACGCCGGGTGAGCTGAATTCGGTGTTTTTTTCCAATGGCGGGGCGGAGGCGATTGATGGTGCTTTGAAACTGGCACGTGCCTATACGAAACGGCCGGCAATGATTGCGTTTGAGGGTTCCTTTCATGGGCGGACGTTCGGGGCGCTGTCGGTGACGGGGTCTAAGGCGAAATACCGAAAAACGTATGAGCCTCTGGTCGGTTCGGTTTATTTTACACCTTATCCGTCGAAGGATCTGTGTCCGAACGGATTTGATGAGGCGCAGCGTACGGATTTTTGTCTGGATGAATTGGATCATTTGTTTGAGTACCTTGTGAGTCCGGATCAGGTTGCGGCGATCATTATGGAACCGATTCAAGGGGAAGGCGGGTACGTTGTTCCGTCGAAGGCTTTTGTTCAGGGCATCCGCCAGCGATGTGATCGCTATGGGATTTTGTTGATTATGGATGAAATTCAGTCGGGATACGGTCGGACTGGGAAAATGTTTGCCAGCGAACATTTTGATGTTGCTGCCGATATTATGACGGTGGGCAAGGCGATTGCCGGTGGATTGCCGATGAGTGCGGTGATTGCGTCGCCGGAGGTTATGGCGGAATGGCATCCGGGGATGCATGGGACGACTTTTGGCGGTAATCCGATTTGTGCAGCCGCTGCATTAGCGGTTTTGGATGTATTTAAAAAAGAACAGCTACTTGATCACGTCAATGAGATCGGCAGGTATTTGAACGGACAGCTTCAGGAATTACAGAAAAAATATGCCTGTATTTCCGATGCACGCGGGCTTGGGTTAATGCAAGCGATTGAATTTTCACATCTGGATGGAAGCCCTGCAGGGGACCTGCTTGCGAAGGTGCAGAAGGGGTGCTTAGAGAAGAAGCTTCTGACGCTCGGTTGCGGCGTTCATGAAAACGGGATGCGCTTTGCGACACCGCTCAACGTAAAAAAGCAGGAAATCGATCAGGGCATCGCGATTATTGATCAGGTCTTGAGTCAATTGAGTAAAAAATAAGAGGGGATGACCGCCATGAACAAGCAGGTCCTCTACTATAATATTGATGATTCTCTTGATTATGAGCGTCAATTGCTTACGGAATGGAAGATTAATGATCTTGAGCTGATCGAGGTGAAAGATTACGAGAATCGGAACTCATTTGTCGACTATGCGCAGGATGCGGACGGCGTGGTCGTCGAGTACCAGCAAATCACAAAAGATATTCTCAATCAACTGCCCCATTTGAAGATTGTTGCGTTGCAATCAATTGGCGTTGATAATGTCGATCTTGGCGCGGCGACCGAACACGGTGTATGCGTGACCAACTGTCCGGGATTCTGTTCTGAGGAAGTCGCACTGCACACCATTGGCTTGATCATCGATCTGACCCGGAAGCTTACTTATTTTGATCGAAAGGTGCGCCAGGGAAAATGGGATCCGCTCCTTGGCTACACGACGCATCGGCTCGAAGGTAAAACGGTTGGCCTTTATTTCTTCGGCAGTATTCCGCGGGCAATGATTCCGATGCTGCAAGCACTGAACGTGCGCATTCTCGCCTATGCACCAACCAAAACAAAAGAATTTCTGGAAACCTATGGTGTGGAAAAGGCGGAGACGTTTGATGCGTTGCTTACTGAATCCGATATTCTCTCGCTTCATTGTCCACTCATGGACACAACCCATCATCTGATTTCAGAACGGGAACTGAAGCTGATGAAAAAGAGTGCCTTTTTGATCAATACCGCCCGCGGCAAGGTCGTTGACGAAGCGGCCTTGGTCAAAGCGCTTGAAGACGGTGATATCCAGGCGGCCGCACTTGATGTGATCGAGGATGAAGATACGGAACAAAGTCGTTTATTTACGCTTGAAAATACAGTGATTACCCCGCACGCTGCCTTTGTTTCCGAAGACTCCTTTTACGCGGCTCGAAAAATGACGCTTGAACAATTGGTTCAGCGCTTGAGTGCAGATCAAAGACCCACGCATCTCGTCAATCCGGGTGTATCTTGTTAATGGATGACCCAAAAAACCTTTGAGTGCCGGATTGTTCTCAAAGGTTTTTAATTACTATAATACCTAGTTGACATATATGTTTTATCAATATAGAATAGTTTTAACCCATTGACGCAAGGATAGAATTTCTGGCTGCGTGATGATTAGGAGGGCCAATGGAAACCAAGAAAAGAACCTATTCGGATTTGATCAATCAAACAAAAGCGCTGCTCCAACATGAGTTCGACTTGGTGGCGAATATGAGTAATATGGTTTCATTGATCTTTGAGAAAGTGCCTGGTTTGAATGGAACCACATTTTATCGTTGGAAAAATGATGAATTGATTTTGGGTCCCTTCCAAGGCCGAGTTGCCTGCATGCATATTCCTGCGAACAAGGGGGTATGCGGTCACGTTGCGGTTACAAAGAAGAGCGAAATTGTTCCTGATGTGCATCAGTTTCCAGGGCATATTGCCTGCGATGCGCGCTCCCGCTCCGAAATTGTTGTGCCGGTATTCTGGCCGGGAACAAACCGCTTCTTTGGCGTTCTGGATCTGGACAGTCCGTATTTGAATCATTTCGATGTGATGGATCGGAACTATTTGGAGCAGTTAGCGCCACTTGTTTTCGGCAATCAGGGGTTATTGTCATGAGCAGAGTAAGCTAAGAGTGGAGGGTGATGGGATGGTTTTCTTCAGTCCTTCGGAACGCGTGAGCAAATTGCCGGTTAATTTTTTCAAAGGTCTTGATCAAAAGCTGGCTGCATCTGCACAGACAGGCCAACCGTTTCTAGATCTTTCAAAAGGAAATCCTGATCTTCCGACACCGCGACACATTGTTGATGCAATGAAAGAGGCGATCGAAAAATCGGAAAATCAAGCGTATCCTCCTTTTTTGGGAAAAGAAAATGTTCGGCAAGCGATCGCTGATTTTTATAAAAGAGAATACGGTGTCGTACTTGATCCGACAAAAGAAATTGCCATTTTTCATGGAGCACATATTGGGATTACCGGAATTCCCCAAGCGCTGCTGAATCCGGGGGATTATATGCTGATTACGGATCCTTGCTACCCAATCTATTATTCTGCTGCGGTGCTTGCGCAAGCCAATACATATGCCATGCCTTTGGAAGAGTCGACTCATTTTCTGCCAGACTATAGATGTATTCCGGACCATGTTCTCGCAAAAGTACGACTTTTATTGCTTAATTATCCGAATAATCCAACTGGAGCACTGGCGACAGAGGCATTCTATCAGTCTACGATTGATTTAGCGAAAAGCCGTCAATTGCCGGTGGTCAATGATTTCGCTTATGCCTCACTTGGGTTTGACGGTCGCAAGCCGCTCAGTATTTTGCAGACCGATCAGGCGAAATCAGTTGCTGTTGAAGTCTACACGATGTCGAAGACCTACGACATGGCAGGTTGGCGTTTTGGTTTTGCAGTTGGCAATGCCTCGATCATTCAGGCATTGAATCACTTTCAGACCCATGCTTACAGTACGGTGTTCGGTGCGGTTCAAGATGCGGCCGCTTGCGCGCTTCAATCTTCACAGCAGTGCGCAGCGGAAATTGCGCATACTTATGAGCGCCGGCGCGATGTGCTGATTCATGGCTTAAGAAAAATTGGCTGGGAGGTTACCGCGCCGCCGGCAGGTACTTTTTTTGCTTGGCTGAAGGTCCCAAAAGGCTATACAAGCGAAACGTTTGCCAATCTGCTTTTCGATGAGGCACATATCGTTGTTGCACCGGGAATCGGCTTCGGAAAAAGAGGCGATTCGTTTATTCGAATCAGTTTAGTGAACGCGGAGGAACGTCTCACTGAGGCGGTTTCGCGCATTAAGGCACTTCATGTATTTGAATGAATTTTGCTAGGAATTGGGGCTGAAATCAGAAATGATCGCTATTGATTTATCAGACAGAAATGTGTTGATTACAGGGGGAAATTCTGGAATCGGCCAAGGCATTACGAAATTATTTCTAGAAGCAGGAGCACGTGTTGCTGTTGCTGATGTTGCTTATAAAGAAAAAGCAGAACGGCAGTCCGAACGGCTTGTTCATCTGAAGCTGGATGTGACAAACAAATCAGAAGTCGACGAAGCGGTGCAGGAAGCAGAGCGCTTACTCGGTCCAATCAGCATTCTCGTGAACAGTGCAGGCATATCAACGATGGATTATGCGGTGGCTATTCGCGAAGAGGATTGGGATCGGGTTATGGATGTCAACGCGAAAGGAACCTTTCTTGTATCTCAAGCAATCGCGCGTCGCATGCTTGAATTGGGAATTGAAGGAAGGATCATCAATATTGCATCGCAGGCGGGGAAAAATGGGTACCGCTGTATGGGAAACTATTGTTCGTCAAAACATGCCGTGCTTGGGTTTACAAAAGTCATGGCGGTCGAACTTGCACCAAAACAAATCTTGGTCAATGCGATTTGTCCTGGAATTGTCGAGACCAGTATGAAGCACCGCGAGCGAATTGATGGTGCGAAGCTGAGAGAATTGACTCCGGAACAGATCTATGAGGAAGATTGTTCTCAGGTTCCGCTTGGACGTACCGCAAAACCGGTCGATGTTGCTCGCGTTGCGCTGTTTCTTGCCAGCGAGCTTTCTTCCTATATGACCGGGCAAGCGATTAATGTTACCGGCGGTATGACGATGAATTAAGCGCAAACGGATTGTTTTGTTGAAAAGGAGCTGAGCGGTAATGGCATATCATGTGATGACGCGCATCGGACCGCAGCAATATGTCTCCGAACAAGGGGCTTACGGATATTTAATTGATTTTCTCAAGTCTTGTTCCGCAACACGCGTGCTTTTTCTACATGGCACCAAGTCGTTGAAGAAAGCTTTGCGTTATCTGCCTCGAGTGAACGAACTTGATATCGACGTGGTTGACCGGACCTTTTCCGGCGAATGTTCGTATCAAGAAGTTGATCGTGTTGCCCAAGATGCCAAAGAAAAGCACGTTGATGTGATCATCGGTCTTGGTGGGGGCAAGGTGCTTGATACGGCAAAAGCTGCTGCATTTCAGACAGGTGGCGTCCCGTTTGTATTGATGCCGACAATGGCAAGTAATTGTGCCGCATGGTCAGCGCTCAGTGTCTTTTATAAAGAAGACGGACGCTGTGTGGGTCATCGGATTTTTCCGAATCAATCCAATCTTGTGCTGCTCGAACCGCGAGTGATTCTCGATTCGCCTTACGACTATTTTGTCGCCGGTATTGCCGATACACTGGCAAAATGGTATGAATCCGAGAGCCTATTGAGGCAAGTGGAACAGAATCATCTATCGATTAAGTATGCACGAGCGTCTGCGACGATGTGTCGCGATGTTCCATTAAAGCATGGAGTTCAAGCGGTTCGAGACATGAAAAAGGGAATCCTGTCGGATGCATGGCAGCTTGTTATGGAAACAAATATTATGGCCGGCGGCCTTGTCGGCGGTCTGGCTGATCAATATGGACGGGCGACTGCAGCTCATTCGGTACACGATGCCCTGACGGTGTTTCCGGAGACCGTGCATCTGCTACATGGAGCAAAAGTCGCCTACGGGATCATGGTGCAGTTAGCGCTTGAAAGAAAGTGGGAGGAGATTCGGCGACTGATTCCTTTTTACTCTGCACTCGAGCTGCCGGCCAATTTGCACGCCTTGCGCCTTGGCCGGCGATCGAAACAGGACATTTGCAGACTGGCGGAACAAGCGGTAACAAAGGATAAAACGATACACCTACTGCCGTTTACAGTAACGGCTGACTCCGTTTATGAGGCAATCATTCGATTAGAAGCGTTAACTGCAGAGACTTCTCAGAATGAATGAGGAGATAACTAAATAAATGATTTTTCTTATCCAGAGAGGCGGAGGGACTGGCCCGATGAACCCCGACAACCAGCGAACGATTGCATGGTGTCAATTCCAGGAGCATGCACCTTGTGTTCAAAGATGAGAAGAGGCAGGAACAAGTCTTCTTCTTAAGAAAACTTGTTTTTTTTTGAGTTATGAAAGGAGGCGGAAGCAATGGCAAAAGAAGTGATTCGCACCGAGAGAATGGCTAAAGTCTTCACAGACGGGAAACAGTCCAATACCGTTCTGAAAAATGTCAATCTGTCAATCAATGAAGGCGATATTTTTGGAATTATCGGTTACAGTGGTGCCGGAAAATCGACGCTTGTCCGATGCTTTAACGGCATTGAAAAACCGACAAGCGGTCATGTATTCTTCGAAGGCCGAGATATTGTCAGTCTGAACGCGAGGGAATTAAGAGCGATTCGTCGCAAAATCGGTATGATCTTTCAACAATTCAATCTCATGCCTTCCCGAACCGTTTTTGGAAATATTGCTTTGCCGCTAAAGCACAGTGGTTTATCGAAACCGGAAATCAAACGACGTGTTCACGAATTGCTCGAACTCGTTGCGTTACCGGATAAAGAGAACGACTATCCGGCGCAGCTGTCCGGAGGGCAGAAACAACGGGTTGCGATTGCTCGAGCGCTGGTCAATCGTCCGAAGATTCTTCTTTGTGATGAAGCGACAAGCGCGCTTGATCCGAAAACGACCAGATCAATTCTTTATTTGCTGAAAAAGTTAAACCGGGAGCTGGGATTAACGATTGTTGTGATTACGCATGAAATGTCGGTTGTCCGGGAGATCTGCCAAAAAATAGCTGTGCTTGATAAAGGAGACATCATCGAGGAAGGTGATGTTTATACAGTATTCTCAAGCCCAAAGAAGGAGTTGACACGCTCATTTATTGAAACCACTTCTAGTCTGGGTAATGTTACACAGCTGATGGATTCGGATGCACCAATGATCAGGCTTCAGCCGGGGCAGTTGTTGATTAAGATGAGCTACGTCACAAATAGTGTTTCTGAACCGCTGATTTCTTATATTTCTCGGGCGTACCAAGTTGATGCCAACATTGTTTTCGGCGATATCCAGATCTTAAGTGATCATCCGCTTGGGGGTCTAGTGGTCATTTTAAGTGGAGAGAAATCACGGATCAATCAAGCCATTGATTATCTTAAACAAAAACATGTGGCCATTGAGGTGTTGAATCATGGATAATCTCGTGCGTATTTTGCTGCCTAATGTTTCTGAGGTTCTTGACGAATTTTATCTTTCGATTATTCAGACGCTGCAGATGGTGTTCATATCCGGTTTGATCTCGTTTGTCTTAAGTCTGATTATCGGTATTGTACTAGTTGTTACAAAAAAGAATGGACTCTTGGAGCGGCCGATTGTCTTTAACCTTTTTGATAAAGTAATCAATTTATTTCGTTCAATTCCGTTCATCATCTTAATTGCAGCACTCATCCCAATTACTCGTTTAATCTCTGGAACGGCGGTTGGTGTTCAAGGGACGCTTTTCCCACTCGTTGTCGGCATTACGCCGTTTTTTTCTAGGCAGATTGAGTCGGCACTCAGTGAAGTAGACGAGGGACTTGTTGAATCAGGGACAGCAATGGGTTTATCACCGGTTCAAATCATTTTTTCAATTTATCTTAAAGAGGGCATCGCTTCGATCGTGCGCGTTTCGACCATTACGATGATTAGTCTTATTGGTTTAACAGCGATTGTCGGAGTAGTCGGTGGAGGTGGTATTGGCGATTTTGCGATTCGTTACGGCTACCAAATGAATCAGCTTGACGCAACGTATCTTTCAATTATTGTCCTGCTGATTTTCGTCAGCATTGTTCAAGTTCTTGGGACATTTCTTGCAAATAAACACACACATTAGGAGGCAGACGTGATGAATCATCAATTTAAAAAGATTAGCGGTGTTTTACTGGCACTTATTTTTGTACTCATGCTTGGTGCCTGCGGGTCATCAAGTGGTTCAGGAGATGTGAAGGAAGTTAAAGTAGGGGTGGTCGGAAACAGCGATGATCCGATTTGGAAACAGGTCAATAAGAACTTGAAGAGTCAGCATATTCAAGTGAAATTGGTCAAATTTAGTGATGGGATTATTGCCAATCAGTCGTTGGACAATAAAGAATTAGATCTGACTGCATTTCAGCACTATGCGTTTCTGCATCAGGAAGAAAAGCAAAAGGGCTATAAATTCACAGTGATTGGCGATTCATATATCGTTCCTTTGAATGTCTACTCGGATAAGCTGAAAAGCTTGAATCAGATTAAAAAAGGTGACAAAATCGCTATTCCAAACAACGTGACCAATGCCGGACGAGCTTTGAAAGTTTTGGAAAGTGCCGGGCTGATCAAACTCGATCCAAGTAAAGGTTATTCACCGGCTGTAAAAGACATTATTGAGAATAAAAAGCAAGTCAAGATTGTTGAGGTTGATCCAGCTAAGATTCCAAGCCTGCTGCCTGACTTTGCAGCAGGGATTACCAACAGCAACTTCATTCTTGATAATAAAATGGATCCGGTTAAGGATTCCATATACAGCATCAAACCGGATCTTAGTGACACAAACAACAAGCCATGGATCAATGTCATTGTTGCAAGAACGGCAGACAATAACAACGGCGTTTATAAAAAGGTAGTTAAAGCATATCAGACGCAATCGGTTGCAAACACTATCAAAAAAACATATAACGGTGTATATGTACCCGCGTTTAAATGATACGATAAATATAAATGAAGCGAAAAGGAGTGTTTCATCATGGCAAAAGTTGAAAGTTTCACCCTTGACCATACGAAGGTTCTCGCGCCTTATGTGCGCTTAATTGCCACACAAAAAGGACCGAAAGGCGATGTCATCCAGAATTATGACCTGCGCTTTGTACAGCCGAATGAAAATGCCATTCCAACTGCAGGACTGCACACGATTGAACACATGCTGGCAAGCCTTCTGCGCGATCGGCTTGAAGGCGTCATTGACTGCTCACCGTTTGGCTGCCGCACAGGGTTTCACCTGATTCTTTGGGGCGAACATGATCCGGTTGATGTCGCCAAAGCATTAAAAGGATCGCTTGAATTTATCGCCGGGCCGGCAACATGGGACGATGTTCAAGGTACAACCATTGAGAGTTGCGGCAACTATCGCGATCACTCGCTCTTTTCAGCGAAAGAATGGGCGAAAAAGATCGTTGAAGCCGGAATCAGCTCCGACCCATTTGAACGCAAAGTCGTCACAGAGTCGTTGTAAAACGATTAAGTTAAGACGTTTAACGTATAAAAAGTATATAGACTGAATGAGAAAACCCTAGAAGTTAATGATTGACTTAACTTCTGGGGTTAATTTATTTTCTGAAGTTGTACAAATATAAAATGAACGTGCTGCTTCTTAAATGGTATTCTACTCAGCAAAAAGTAATTGAACCCCACTGTCTTCAATGTGTTTCTTTAAATCTTCAGGGCACGGATTTGTTGTAATAAGGGTTGATATGTCTTGCAATGAACAGATATGAGCAAAGGTTGCTACTTCAAGTTTTGAGTGATCAGCAACTACAATGGACTCATTAGATCGTTCAATGAGCAGTCCGGACATTTTTGCTTCATTCAAGTCATAGTCATTAATACCCTCTGCAATTGATATACCCCCAGCAGGTATAAATGCTTTATCTGCTCTGAGTTGTTTTAAAGATAGTTCAGCGAGGAGTCCATGAGTCGATTTTTGGGATTTGTCAACTTCTCCACCGATAAAAATAATCGGTCCGTTGAAGGATTTCATTGCCTTTAAAAGAACGGGCGTTGAGTACGTGATGAGTGTAACGTTTTGCTTATCAGATAGAAAATCAATCATTTCGACGGTTGTGGTCCCGTTTCCGATCATGATGATATCCTCATCCTCCACAAGTTCCGCTGCGCGTCTGCCAATTGCTTTCTTTTCTTCCGCATTGATAAGACTTTTTTGTGTGAATGGGGGTTCCCATAAATTGGATCCTGGCAAAACTGCCCCGCCATAAACCTTTTTTAACTTTCCTTCCTTTTCCAGTCTATCAAGATCTCTTCGAACGGTTTCAGAAGATACATTTAATGATTGTGCTAGATCAGGTACCTGAATCGTTTTTTCTTTTAATAATTGATCTAATATTTTTTTCTTCCGTTGTTCAAATGCTAAGGACACTTTTGCACACTCCACTTCATTTTATAAGAGTGATTGATGAATAGTCACCAATCCACATTAATGGTTGTTTGAATTTTACCATGATTAGACCAATTAAACTAGATATATTTATGTTCTTAATGGATTTTTTAATTTATATAACAACATAAAACCACACAAAATAATCAATAAAATTAAAAAATATGTTAAAAAATCTAACAAAATGATTGATTAATCCACAACAAAACACTAATATGTCACTAACGATCAATTGACAATATTTTCTGAGGATTACAAGCAAATGAGTTAAGGAGGGATTCTTATGTTTAACTTAAAGACTTTGGCAAAAAAAGAAGCACTGGAAAAGGGGACAAAATGGTGGAATCCTGGAAAAGCAAAGCAATGGCATGATGATGGAATTGATTTAGTGATTGGAAAGCGTGAGGGCTATTATTTTTATGACATGGACGGAAAACAATTAATGGATGTCCATTTAAATGGCGGAACGTATAATCTTGGACATCGGAATCCCGAAATAATTCAAACGTTAATTGACGCGATGAAAGAGTTTGATGTTGGGAATCACCATTTTCCATCTGCTGCACGAGCTCAATTTGCGGAGGATTTGGCAAAAGTGACACCGCCTAACTTGAAATATTCCATTTTTTCGAGCAGCGGGGGCGATGCGATTGATGTAGCAATTAAATGTGCCCGTTATGTAACGAAACGGAAGAAAATAATTTCAATAAAAAACGGATTCCACGGACATTCGGGTCTCGCAGTTGCGCTTGGGAACGCACGCTATTCAAAACTCTTTTTAAGCGATGGGGAGCCTGGTGAATATGTTCATGTTCCATTTAATGATTTGGATGCAATGGAACAGGCGATATCGAGAGGTGACGCTGCTGCAGTGGTTATTGAGACCATTCCGGCGACTTATGGATTTCCGATCCCAAAAGATGGTTATCTTGCGGCTGTGAAAGAACTCTGTGAAAAATTTGGCACACTGTATGTTGCCGATGAAGTACAAACGGGACTCATGCGAACGGGAAAAATGTGGGGGATTGAACATTATGGTGTACAACCGGACATTCTTGTTACGTCAAAAGGCCTTAGTGGTGGAATTTATCCTGTATCTGCGACGATCGTGAATGAAGAGGCGGGGCAATGGATGCTGGAAGATGCATCGGCTCATATTTCAACATTTGGCGGGTCGGAGCTTGGATGTATTGTGGGGATGAAAGTGCTGGAGATGACAAATAGTGAGAAGGTTCGTGAAAATGTTGCTTTCATTTCCAAATATCTTCGAGAGGGTCTGGATACGATTAAAGACAATCAGTCAAACTTTTTTTCTGAAATCAGACAAAAGGGCGTTGTTATGGGATTGGTTTTCAACCATCCGGAAGGTGCAAAATATGTAATGCAATCGCTTTATAGACATGGGGTATGGGCAATTTATTCAATGCTTGATCCAAGAGTATTGCAGTTTAAGCCCGGAATACTGTGCGACAAAAAGTTTTGTGATGAATTACTAACACGAGTTGAAACAGGAATTAGCGAAGCCGCTAAAAAAGTAGAGTTGCATGTTAACTGAATGGTACCATCAACTGGTTGAGAGGAGGTTTTATTAGTGGCTAAAATCTTACAAGATCAGCAGCAAGCCATCTTCAATCAATATGACCAAATTGCATCGCGTGCTTTAGCTAATTATGCAATAGATCCGCGTGCAGTTGTACGTCCGCTAAATTACTCTGAAAATGTTGTGTATCTGATTGAAGAGAGGGACAGTAAAACGCGCTTTATTTTACGTGTGGGGAAACCGGATTATCATAATAATGGTGAAGTTGAAGCAGAATTGGCGTGGATGAGCATTGTCAAAAAGGAATCCAAAATAGAGATTCCGGATGTAGTTAAAGGAATCAATGGTAAGTATGTTCAAAAATTGTTAAGTGATGAAAGTGATGCCATCTATTACTGTGTCCTATTTACCTTCCTATCTGGACAGTCACTCGATGATGATCTTAATGCTTTACCAATATACTTTGAGCAAATTGGTGAGATAGCAGCAGAATTTCATAATATTAATAGCAAAAATTTGATCAGATTAGGTGATTTTAAGCGCCCGGTATGGAATTATGAAACAACGTTGGGCGTGGATGCGAAGTGGGGGAGATGGCAAGAAGGCTTAGGCATTGATGATCAGAAAATGAATGTGTTTCAGCGTGTCGCTGATATTATTCAAAAGCGGTTGGAACGTTTTGGGGTAAATGATGATCGATTTGGGCTTATTCATGCTGATTTACGTACGGTCAATTTATTAACAGAAGGTGAGAAATTAAAGGTCATTGATTTTGATGATTGTGGTTTTAGCTGGTATCTATACGATTTAGCTGCTTCACTCAGTTTTATTGAGCACATGGATTATGTCCCCAAATTGGTTAAATTGTGGTTGTCTGGGTACAGAAAACATCGCTATCTTTCCTTAGAAGAAGAACATGAGATTCCTACATTTATCATGATGAGAAGACTTGCATTGCTTGGGTGGGTCGGCAGTCATTCGGATACTGAAACAGCAAAAGAAATGGGAAGAGATTTTACCATTAAAACCGAAAGATTAGCTAAATACTATCTGAAATTATTTTCATAACGAGTAAAAAATGAATGAAAAGAGGGCATGAGCGATGGCAAAAGAGTACAGTGAAGTTGTACGTTTAGAATCGACTGAACTTTCGAAATATGGTTATAAACAAGAACTTGATCGAACGATGAATGTTTGGCAGCTAACAGCCTTTGGATTAAACTATATGGTGCCGATTGCCCCAGCTATTATCTTTGGTTCGCTTCTCAGCATCTCTGGCGGAACGGTTGCCTTGCCCTATCTGCTTGCGGGTATTGCAATGTTGTTGACCGGAATCAGTTATTCAACAATGGTTAAGAATTTTCCCCTTGCAGGATCCGTATATAACTATGTTGGCAGGGGATGTAATGTTCATCTCGGTTTTGTTAGTGGATGGGTATTAACCTTGGACTATGTTTTGATACCAACCGTCACCTCGGCCAGTGCAGCTTATTTTGCACAACAATATTTTCCATCTATGCCTTATTGGTCACTGCTTGCAATCTTTACTTTGGGAATAGGGCTGATGAATCTGTTCGGTATCGAATTATTATCAAAATTAGGTCTGTGGCTACTCGTTGCTGGGGAATTTATTGTGTGGATGACCATTCTTGTGTGGGCGCATGCCGTTCAATCAAACGGAGTTGGAACAGGTTCAATTTTAAGCGTTGAGCCGCTCCAATTTACTAATTTTTCAGCTTTAGCAACGGCTACCTCACTGGCCGTTTTTAGTTTTCTTGGATTTGATGCCATAACAACACTAGCCGAGGAAACAAAACATCCTAAAAGAGATATCCCCAGAGCTATTTACTGGTGTGTGGGTATTGGAACAATTACGATGGTCGCTACGGGGTACGTCGGAATGCTTGTTATTCCAGACTGGGCAACCCATATTAATAATGAAACATGGGTGGCAACAACGCTGTTTCAAGTCACACAGATGACTGGCGGACAACTGATCACAACGATTTACACCGCCTGCTTTTTAACAGAAATGGCAGTATTTAATTTGGTGGCCACAGCGGCGGGGGCACGATTGTTGTATGGTATGGGACGAGACTCCTTGATCCCTAAGAAAATATTCGCCAGTATTAATAAAAAGTGGAAGACCCCTCACTGGAATATTATTATCATTGTTACGATTGAATTTGTTTTAGGCATCAGTGCCAACATCACTGCATTATCAAATTTAGTCAATTATGGTGCTTTATTCGGATTTGCTGCATTGAATCTATCTGTAATTTGGTTGTACTATATCAAGAAAAAAGGTTCTTCGTTGAAAGAAAATGATGAGCATTTAATAAAACCCAAAGGATGGCAACATTTACGCTACCTAATTCTGCCGCTTTTAGGGTTTGCGGTAATCGCCTATGTTTGGGTAAGCATGGATCGCATGGCGCTTTTGATCGGTACAATATGGTTGATACTAGGAGTAGTCTTTTTAGCAGTTAAAACGAAGGGATTTCGTCAATTGCCTCCCGAGTTGCATCAATAACCGATGTATTTCTAACTAGGATTGAAAGGGGCACCATAATGTCTTATTCATTCAATAAGAAAACCGTTTTGATTACAGGTGCGACAAAAGGAATTGGTTTGGGAATTGCCGAAGCGTTCGCAGCACATGGAGCAAATGTTGCGATTATTTCCCGACATAGTGTGCCAGCGACTATTGATAAACTAACGAAAAATGGTGGTAGTGCAAAATTTTTCTCTGGAGATGTGAGTGATAGTTACTCTATAAAGAAAGCTGCTGGTGCTGTTGCCGACTATTATGGAAAAATAGATATTGTATGTCCAAATGCAGGCGTTTTTCCAACAACACTATTGGAGGAGATTAGTGATCAAGAATGGTCTGAGGTCATGGATACCAATGTTCGCGGTACCTTTTCTCTTGTGAAATATTGTCTCCCTTATTTGAGAGAATCTCCTCATGGCAGAGTGGTCATCACCTCATCGATAACCGGGGCAATTACTGGATATAAAGGCTTTTCTCATTATGGCGCCAGCAAAGCAGCACAGTTAGGGTTTATGAGAAGTGCAGCTTTGGAACTCGCTTCCAACAACATTACCATTAATGCTGTTTTACCGGGAAATATCATGACAGAGGGCTTGGCCGAGTTGGGTGAAGATTATTTATCCCAAATGGCCAGTTCAATTCCATTAAAAAGACTGGGAACGCCTGCCGATATAGCTCATGCTGTCCTTTTTCTTGCTTCTGAAGAGGCAGATTATATTACTGGACAAACACTTGTTGTTGATGGGGGACAAACCATTCCGGAGAATCTAAGTGCTCTCTAAGAAATAGTCCATATTATTAATAACAAATAATGTGATTCGAAAGAAGGAAAACCTCAGCCTCTAATTGGTGCTGAGGTTTTTTAAAATATGTTGCAACAAGACGGAAAGGAAAAAGATTGGACACACATAACTTGGCCATGCTCAGAAATATCTCTTTAGTTTCGATTCCTTTGTCGGTATAAAATTTATTATTAGATTCATAAACACTGATTTTATCACATGATTAAGCACTATTGATTTCGTTTTGCACCGATAAAATGCAAAAAAATATATCTGTTTGTATAAATATGTTCGATAATTGGTCGGAAATCGAGAAATATGCGAACTATTTTAATATATGTTTTATTTGATGATGTGATAAAATCTAACATACATAGGCTTGAGTTGCACTAGTCATGTGCAAGAACTTTGTCTTTTCTTAAAATAACTGATTTCTTATACTATTTATGAAGTTCAGGATAAACCATGGGAGTGGGCAGATGTTAGGTGTTAGAGGACTTCAAATTTTGAATCAGATACTTAATTCATCGACTGTCATTAATGCAAAAATCTTGGCAAATGAATATCAGGTAAGTCTCCGAACTATTAAATATGATCTTAAAAAGATTAAAAATTGGTTCAATGAGCATGGGGTACAACTGATTGTTCAACCGAGAAAAGGATATTGGATTGAATGTGAACCCAAAAAATTACTTGAATTGAGAAATGAATTATTTAAATTGGAGCACACACAATTATACTCCAATCAGGAAACAAGAGTAAATCGAAGCCTTGTTTTCTTGGGGTTCAGCAATCGTGCAATTACAGCAGAAAATATTGCCAATGAATTTACGGTCAGTCGAAACACAATATTGAACGATATTAGGAAGGTATCTGATTCTGCAAGACGATGGGGGGTTGAGTTACTAAGAATTAAGAGACAAGGATATTCATTAGTTGGTGAAGAAATTCGTGTTCGCCGAATGCTGGAGCATTTAATTATGGAAAGCATGAATAATTATGAGGTTTATCGACTAACGGAAGGAATTATGGGTAATGGAGATAGTTATCACTTTTACCACATGCTTGATCAGCAAATTCATGCAATCTATAAAATTGTAGAGAAAAGAGTATCTCACTATTTTGATGAGGGTGTTTTTGAATCAAAAAATAAAACAGATATTCTTACCTTGATCCTTCGAATGACGATTTCGCTAAAGAGGATGCAACTTGGTTATACAATGGGCGGTTATCAGCTTCTTGATCGTACCAAACTGGATGGTGGTTATGATCTCAAAATAGTGGATATAGTCGAAAATGTATACCATGATTTATCATTCCCATTACTAGAAAATGAATACACGTACTGTTTTGGTAAATTGAACTTTAATAATATAATCATTGATCCTTTTGAATTAACGGAACAGATCATTCAATTTGTATCTGAAAAAGAAAATTTACCGTTTGCAAATGACTCTAAACTTCACGATAATCTTTTTGCGCATTTGTCACTTCGCATGGGCAAGAATCAATTATCAAGCAATGATTTTAATCCTATGAATCTAGAAATAAAACAGCAGCATCCGCTCCTTTTTCAACATGTCTATCAAGCTTGTGAAAAATTTATCTCGAATGAGCAGATTGTTCAAGAATCTTTTGTTTCGCTCATTGTGCTGCATTTCATTGTTTCCTACGAAGAAATGAAAACAGTGGCAAAAAAAGTCCGTGCCCTTTATGTTTGCTCAACAGGTAGAGGTGTTGCGCGTCTGATTAAACATCGGCTTGAAACACATATTACCAATGTTCAAATGGTTGCTTACTGTTCCATCATGGATGTTGAGCGTATGTGCAGGGAATATAATATTGACCTGATCATTAGCATCTTTCCGATTGAGACATCAAAACAGGTTATTGTAATTTCCACATTGCCTCAGGACATTGATTATCAAATGATTCAGGAAAAAGTTGATCAAATTTTAGACGAGATACCGGCTGATCGTGCGTTATCTGTTCCAGATGATATCGTCACTATTCCGAGATCAGGTGAAGCAATGACAGAGGAAATCATACTAAAAGGTTTTGAGGTGTACGATCAAATAGTTGAGGAATTATCAGTTCAGCTGCACAAGACGCGACAAAAAGGGTTGTTTCTCCATATTCTGCTCATGGTAAATCGCTATTTTTATAACAAACAATATGATTTAGTTGGAACTGAAATCGATCCTGAGATAAGTGACGAATTGATAATCAAATTGAAAAAGGTACTGGAAAAGAATCAATTATTTCTTCAAGAGTCTGAATTTTTGGCTTTGCTTCAATATTTTTGTAAATAAAGAAGGTACTATTATGTTAACGACTAATGATGTCATAATCATCGGTGGACAAGTAATTGATCCGGATAAACCGGAATTGGGAATTGTAAAAAAAGATATTGGAATACGCAATGGCGTTTTTGTTCCCGCTCATCAGCTTGATACCTCTACGACAACAGTCATTAATGCAGAAAATCATTATGTGTCGCCAGGATTTATTGATCTTCATGTTCATGTTTTCAATGAGCATGCGAAAATCAGCATTGATGCAGATCGTGTTGGTATTACTCAAGGAGTTACAACCATTGTCGATGCCGGTAGTTCCGGATTTGATGTGTTCGATGCTTTTCGTGATCATGTCATTCGTAACCATAAGACCGAGGTTTTGGCTTTCTTAAATATTGCTAAGAAGGGCTTAACTAGAAATCTAAGTGAACTGGCAGATCCTGAAGATCTGATGAATATTGAAGAAGCGCAAGAAATTTTCATGAACGAAAAATCACTTGTGGGAATCAAAGCACGAATGAGCCGATCAGTTACAAAAGACCAAGATGTTAAGCCACTTGTGCATGCTAGAAAATTGGCTGATAAACTTGGCGTACCCATTATGGTACATATCGGAAATCCTCCTCCGTACTTACCGGATATTTTCCCATTACTCAAAAAGGGAGACATTGTCACTCATGCTTTTCACGGAAAGGAGCATGGAATATTAAATGAGCATCATTTGTTGATTCCCGAAGCGCTGGAAGCCTTGAAACGTGGTGTGCTTTTCGACATCGGTCATGGATCGGACAGTTTTAATTATCAAACGATGCGCTATTTTAAGAAACAATACTGTTACAACTTTACAAGTAGTACGGATGCTTATGATAAAAATATTCAAAAACCTGTAGGTAGCTTAATGACAACAATGTCAAAGCTGTTAGAGTTAGGCTTTTCATTGCCATTCGTTGTTCAGTCTGTAACTTCGAGATCAAGAAAAGCACTCAATTTAAAAGAACAAGGCACTTTTCAATATGGTACACGTGCGGATGTCACGTTATTTGATGTTAAACAAAATCCAACATCATTTTTTGATTCAAATGGTAATGAACTTCTCTGTCACCAGGTCATCACACCATTCATGACGATACGATCTGGACGGGCGGTGTATCAATTATGACCGAAAATGATTGGAAAGTTAGGTATTATGAATTTTCTAAACGAAGTGGTGACACTATTCTTTTTGATCGAATTATTAATGAAATTAAACGTTGTTTGCAAGCAAGATCTATTATTTTAAACCAGACTCAATTACTGGGTATTGCTTCACATGTATCCGGCATGATTCAAAGGAGTATAAGCAAGAATGCAATAGTTGTTGAAAACAAAGATCTTTTTTCCGAAATATCTGAACATAATTTGGAATTGGCAGCTAGTATTTGTCATTTAATCAATGGCTTAAATGATGACGAAAAGTATTTGTTATCGATCCATTTTGAAAATGTTGAAACGGAACAATCGAAAGGAAATGTATAAAATGGCAGAAAAGATTGTTGTTGTAATTGGTGATCGGCTCGGCAAAGGTCAAAATGTAGCAAAAGGTGTGCAAAAGGCAGGAGGAACTGCAATCCTGATTCCAGGAGTAGGAGCAGATATGCGTCTTGGGGACATTATGTACAAAAATAAAGCTGATTTGGGGATCTCATTTTGTGGAAGTGGTGGTGCTGGTGCGATTACTGCTCAAAACAAGTATGGGTATCCGGCGCAATACGGCATGCTCTCAATTGAGGAAGGAGAAACCGCTGTAAAGCAAGGGAAAAAAGCATTGGGATTTGGTTTTAATGACGTTGAGGAACTAGGAAAGCGTATTACACTTGCCTATAAAACGATTAAGGAGGAATGAGAGATGAATATGTTTCGTTCAAACATTCGTGTTGAAGGGAAAGGTGATTCAAAACAAACAGCAATAAATAAAGCCTTGTATAAAATTCAAAAGACAGTAATGAAAAAGTTCCCGGACAGCATGATTCTTCGCATTGAACCTTTTGATGTAACTGTTATTCAAGCGACTGAGAAACAGTTTACTGAACGATTTCTTTTGTTTTTTTTTCGAAGAACACGTTCAATCTTCCATGTAGTACTTGAAGTAGAGGTAAACGTATCTCTATTAGAGGTCGGTAAAATCCCATTTGTTCTCAAAATGGATGAACAGAAGAAGAATCTAAAGAAAATAGTCAATAAAATTGGAGGAGAACAATGACACTTACGTTAATCCTTATTGAATCAATCATTATTGGTGGATTGGTAGGGTTCGCAGCTGGTGCAGGAGCTGCTCGAATGTTTCATGCACCGACTGTACAAGGAATGGGTTCCTTCCGAACTCTTGGCGAACTCAATGCCTGTGCAGGTGATTCGGCAAGTCATTTTTCTTTTGGACTAGGGTTCTTTTTCAATGCATGGGCTTCAGCGGTAGGTGCAGGAACCTTTAGTCAGGATGTCTCTCATCGGATTATCCCAAACTGGGCAGCCGCTGTTTGGTGCAGAAAGGGAAAGCCGATTGAGACAACCTTACATAATCCTAAAAAGATGGCTATCTCAGGTATGGTTGTTGGTATTATTGTTGTTTCTTTTCTGAATCTTACATCCGCTGCTATTCCGCAATCGCTTCAGGCTATTGCGATCAAGGTACTTGTCCCAGCTGCCAATTTGTTGATTAATCCGGTTATGCCTGTGCTCTTCTGGTTGGCTGCACTCGATGCTGGAAAGCGAACTGGGGTGTATGGAACAATCTTTGGCGGGTTGGCGCATCTAATCATGGGAAACGCAGTTCCGGGGGTTGTTTTGGGTATTTTGATTGGCAAAGGTGTTGATGAAAATGGATGGGGTCGACTAACGACAACACTCTTTGTTTCGGTCATCATTCTTTTTGTTCTCAGCGGTTTTTTCAGAGGATTCGATCTAACACTCTTACAACAATTTAAATTAGGTGTTCCTGGTTGGCTGCAAGGGTTACATCAAATGATGGGAGCGGGTGGTAAATAATGGATGAAATGAATGAAAAACATAGTGAAGAAGTGAAAAGTCATATTGATTCTACCAGTAATGAGTCACAAAATGCTGAAAAAGGTTTTTGGTTTGCAGATTGGTCGTTTCCGATTTTTGTGAGTCTTATTTCTGCAGGAGTCTTTGCCGGCACGCATATGTACTACGTTTATCATGTTGGTGCATTTAATGAAGTAGCCGTTATTGCTTTGTTACAGGCAGGAATCGCTGGTGGTGGATTTGGGGCTGCCGCAGCATTCGGCACAAGTTTTTTATTTGCACGAATTTTGGAAGGCTCACTCGTTGGTATATTGGATTTAGGTGGATCAATTTTAACTGGATTAGGTGTAGGCATTCCTGCATTAATGTTAGCTGTCAATTTTAAACTGCCATTAGAAAACTTCCCGCTTGCTTTGATTACTGGATCAATTCTTGGTCTTGTTGTGGGATATATTATTATTGGAATCAGAAAATTCACGGTTGGTAGTTCGAATTCAACATTCGGTGCGGATGTGATGATGGGTGCAGGGAACCTGTCTGGAAAATTTCTTGGCCCACTCATCGTACTAAGTGCTTGCTCTGCTTCTATTCCAATTGGATTTGGTTCCATCACTGGTGCGGCCATTTTTTATTTTTGGAAGAAGCCAGTAGCTGGAGGTGCAATATTAGGAGCGATGGTTCTTGGAATATTCTTCCCCATTGGAATCAAGTGAGGTGCCATCATGGAATTATTAGATAAACTGAATTTAAAACATGTAATTAATGCGAGTGGAAAAATGACAGCTATAGGAGTTTCAACAGCGAGTCCTACTGTTGCAGAAGCGGTAAAAGATGGTACACAAAACTTTGTTGAAATTGAACAGATGATTAATGCTGTTAGCAGAGTAATCGCAGAGGAGACAGGTGCAGAAGATGGCTGTCCGACATGCAGTGCCTCAGCAGGAATAGCCATCGCGGTTGCTGCGATCATTACAGAAGGAAAGTTACCTCTCATCGAACGAATTCCGAATACAGAAGGGTTAAAAAATGAGATTATCATTCAAAAAGGTCATGTTATAAATTATGGTGGCAGCGAAGTACAAATGATTCGACTTGGTGGTGGAAAGGTAATCGAGGTTGGCGCCTCAAATGTTGTTGCGTATGAACATATTGAAGAAGCCATCAATGAGCGAACGGCTGCATTGATGTTTGTTAAATCTCATCACGTATTGCAAGAACAGGGACAGTCGTTGGAAACAATGGTGGCGCTGGCACATAAACATTGTCTCCCGCTGATCATGGATGCAGCTGCGGAAGAGGATTTAAGAAAATACATTGCTTTAGGTGTTGATATTGTGCTTTACAGTGGCGGGAAAGCAATTGAGGGACCAACTTCAGGATTCATGGCTGGTAAATCTCAATATATGATTGCTGCACGAGAACAGTATAAAGGTATTGGACGAGCGATGAAAATAGGTAAAGAAAACTTGGCAGGATTAGCGATTGCTCTGCGTGAGTATCGCAATAAGAATCATCATGTCAAGGAGCAAATTGCGAGCATGACCTACCTTTGCAATGTATTAGACAGAATCGACGGTTTAAGTTGTACGGTAACAAAAGATGATGCCGGCAGAGAAATCTATCGGGCACAAATTAAGGTTCACTCAAAAGTCACAAAAATAACAGCGAAACAAATCAATAAACGTTTAATTGAGCACAACCCTGCTATTTATGTAAGACATCATTTTATTGATCAAGGGATTCTTTCTATAGATCCAAGAACACTAAAAAATGGGCAGGAAGAAACAATTATGTCAACCATTAAATCAATTATTCAAGGGGCGAGTAAGCATGACTGAAGTTATCTTTAATGTTCTGGCTAAGGATTTGCAAAATGCAAAGGATTTAAAGGAAGTAGCAGGTAGTCGCGTACTCATTGGTGTCATGGTAAAAAACTTCCCTACAAATGAAGAAGCGATTGAGCGTGTGAAATCCTATCAAAAAGAAAATATTCGAGTTTCAGTAGGTTTAGGTGCTGGTGATCCGGCAATGTGGAAGCGTGTAGCGGATGTGTCGAAAGCGACACTCCCTCCACACGTCAATCAAGTATTTCCTGCGTCTGGCTACACTTTAGGCTACTTAAATCACAAAGAAACATTGATTAATGCTTTAGTAGAACCTTCTGGTGAGGTTGGAAAAGTGTTCATAACAACTGGAGAATATAGCAAAAACTACAAAGAAAAAGTTTCCTGTAAAGCAGCAACCGCTTTGTTAGCGGAAATTGGGGTACAATCCGTCAAATTTTTCCCGATTAAAGGGGATAGAAAATTAGATGAAGTTGCTGCTATGGTTGATGCTGCTGTTGCAAGTGGTATTACAACTTTTGAACCAACGGGTGGCTTGACTGTTGAGAATGTTCATGACGTTGTCCAAGTGTGCCTTGCCCATGGAGCAAAACGTGTGATTCCTCACTTGTATACTTCTTTGGTGAATAAAGAAACCGGGAGGACAGAAGTCAGTAAACTTAAACAACTCGTAGAGATGGTATGGTAAACTTAATTATCCTTCTGAATTACAGATTAAATTTGTAATTCAGAAGGATTATTTATTTTCACAGGAATTTTTAAGTATGCCAACCTGCGCATAGGGTCATATTGCTGATAGATCTTATTATTATGAGGGGATGTTTGGCAAAATGGGCAATGACGAGATCATCACGGAACTTGGATCTGAGGCTGTACTTAACTATGAGCGTATCACCGCATTATTCTACTTATTGATGGAGAAAGGGATCATCACGCAAGAAGAATTTGATCAGAAGTTCAAAAAAATTCATGAACACTTTGATGATCATCTCAAAGGGATTTTTGGAGATGAGGTTGATTCAGAGTAAACGTCTTTGACGTCAAAGTGTTCCTCAGGCGGCACTCGGACACTCTTGTCCGGGTGTTTTCGTTTGACAAAAAATCACGGTTGCCTAACACTTAATTTAATAGTAACTTTACCAAGATTCGTGTGGAGGAGGGATCGGATGAACGGTTTAAAACAAGCAATGATCAACATTGCCTTAACCTTTTCGATCCTTTTTGTTCTTTACTTGACGATGATTCCTCATGGTCTAATCGGTACCGGCAACTGGCATGGCGGTCCGGTTCATCATTTCAATGTGAACATGAATCCGCTGAATTTGTTCGATGATTTTCGTTCGGCTTCGATGAAGTACTTTATTATTGATGATCTAGGTAATGTATTGCTGTTTCTTCCGTTCGGTTGCATGCTCACGTTAAAGTACCCGTACTTCAAATTCCTGCATCTTGTGTTTATGGGCGCCTTGTTCTCATCGATCATTGAATGCATTCAGCTTTTTCTGCCCAACCGCACCACCGATATTAATGATGTGATCCTGAATACAATCGGAACCGTAGCCGGCTACCTGCTCTTTCGATTTGTTGAAAAGGACGAGGAGAAGCAGCAGGTGAACAAGCGGAGTGATCACTCCGTTTGACTTCGAATGACGCACATGGAGAAAGAGTACTAAGATGGCGGTGGTACTCTTTTCTGTCTTGGAAAGTTGTCTATAGAATGTTTCTTGCGACAACTCTTTTTGAACGATACTATAATAATAATGAAATTATCATGTAGGTGTTTTAGAGACGAGAGGTGCATTTTTGTGGATAAGAAAAAGTCGATTCAATTGATTGAACGTTTATCGAATGCGCACGGTATCTCAGGTTTTGAGGATGAGGTTGCCGGCATTTTTACTGATGCGGTCAAGCCGTTCAGTTCGGTCGAGGAAGATCATATGCGCAATGTGTATGCGGCGCGAAATGGAAATAATGGTGCTCGTCCGGTTGTTCAGCTGGATGCGCACAGCGACGAAGTCGGATTTATGGTTCAGGCAGTGAAACCGAATGGCATGCTGCGTTTTGTGACGGTCGGCGGCTGGGTGCGCGCCAATATTCCGGCACACAAGGTGCGCGTGCGCAATCACGATGGGCAATACATATCGGGGATTATCGCCAGCACACCGCCTCATTTTATGACCGCGGAGGAGCGCAAACGGCTGCCTGAGGTTTCCGAGCTGGTGATCGATGTTGGCGCAACTTCTGCTGAGGAAGCGGTTCGCGATTTCAAAATTGACATTGGGGCACCGGTTGTGCCGGACGTGACGTTCGAGTATAACGAAGCCAAGGGTTTAATGCTGGGCAAGGCGTTTGACAACCGAATCGGTACGGCGGTGATGGCTGAAGTTCTGAAGGAATTGGATGGATCGGATCTTGACATTGATGTTGTAGCCTCGCTTTCTGCACAGGAAGAGGTTGGCGAGCGTGGCGCACAGGTCGCGATGAAGAAGATCAATGCGGATGTTTCAATCGTGTTTGAAGGTGCGCCGGCGGATGATACGGTGATGCCCGAGTATATGATCCAAACCGGGCTCAAACGCGGACCGATGCTGCGTCATTTTGACTCATCGATTATTGTAAATCCGCGTTTTCAAAAGTTCTGCCTTGATCTGGCTTCTGAAAAAGGGATTCCGACGCAACAGTCTGTACGAAGCGGAGGTGGCAATGATGGTGCGGTGATCAATCTGTATCACGGCGCGCCAACCGTTGTGATCAGTGTGCCGGTTCGTTATGCGCATACCTCCTATTGCTTTGTTGCCTATGAGGATTTTGTTTCGGCGGTGAAGTTGACAGTCGACGTGTTGAAAAAGTTAAATGCTGATGTTATTGAACGGTTCTAAACGTTTGATCGTGGGAGCAGACCTGATTTTAGGGTCTGTTTTTTTTTTTTTTTTACATGAACTTGCTGAAACTGGGATAAGCAGCATATCTGTAATCAATCAAATTGAGATATGAGAGAGACGCCCGCGGCAAGCAAGCCAAGGAAGACCCCTCGGGAAGATTGCATGTTCGAGGAGGCTTCCGGATCGCCCTCGGCAAGCAGCTGAAGTGTCGTTCAAACTCAAGATTGATGGATCCAATCCTCGTCCTACGGGAGCAAGGAACGGGCTTAGTCAGGATTTTCTGATCGCTTCCATTGATCGTAGCGATAGAGATCGATCAGAAGTGAGAGGATCACGGCATCTTCAAAGTGCTTCGGATCAAGTCCGGTAAGCTGATAAACACGATCCAATCGATAGGTAAGCGTGTTGCGATGCAGGAATAATTCATCTGCAGCTTTGGAAAGGTTGAAGTTGTGCTGAAAATAGCTGGTGACGCTGTGCAAGAGTTCCGGCGGCACGTCACGCAAGCGCTTCACTTGTTGTGTGATCGTACTGTTTTTTTGCTCATGTAGTGCTTCCGCAGCTAAAACAGCCAGTAGATGAGCAGAAGCGACAACATGACGTTCAGGAAAAAGCAGACATGATTTATTGAATAGTGCAAAATTTTTTTTGTAAGTCGTGTGCACCGTGCTCAAGTCATCCACAGGCATGCACAGCAGATGCAGATTGCAATAGAAATCACTGCTGATTAAATTGATCAGTTCATCTAGGGGCTCCTCGGGAGCGCTTTTTAATAGAATGATTCCTTGTTTGCTGTTCTTCCAGAGCGTCGTTAGATAGATTCGATCAAAGTAGGAGTGGAAGGCAGATTCAAGATTCCGGTGCCGATCGCTGAATTGCGCGAGCTGAATATAAAGTAAATAGGCGCGCGTGAGTGGACATTTTTCCGGATGCAGGTTGTTGAAAAGCAGATCCGCCCAAAAGCGCTGTTTCTTTGTCTGATTCAATGCGTCGGGTGAAAAAGAAGCGAAACAGAAATGGAGCAGCTTCTGTTCGCTTTCGGACAGGCGGGCGCGTTTGATGCCGAAAACGGTACCGTCTTTCGTTTTGAACCATAGATACGTTTCGGGATCGGCTATCTGTGCCGGATCGTTGATCAAAGATGTTCCATACATTGTTTTCAGCTGATGCATACCAATCATGAACGATCCCCTCCCTGTTTCACTAGTATAACGAACGTGCGCTTCTTTTATCTGTACTTAGGCAACTTGATCGTTCGTTCAAGCAAAAGATTTCTTGTTCTTAGACGATGCTGAGCACGGTTTGTTTCTTTCCAAACAATACGTTGCATATGCTTCTTTTTTAGATCATACAAAAAGCAGACCTCGTAGCGTCAATGAAGTCTGCCCCTTATGAATTTGCGTCATCATAGGATGCGTTTTTCGGTTTCAGCATCAAAGAAACGCAGCTTGTCCGGTTTGAGGGCAAGTGAAATCTGTTCGCCGCTGCGTACATGTTCGGCAGTTGTTTTAATAATAATGCTTGTTTCACCAATACGTGTATAAATCAGCGATTCTGAACCCAGCAATTCGGCAACGTCAACGGTTGCAGGAAAGGCATCTTCAACCGCTTCCTTTACGGAAACAATGTCTTCAGGACGGATTCCGGCAATGACTGATTTTCCTTTGTAGTCGCTCAGCTTTGAAAGCGTATCTTGTGAAAGCGGTACGAGGTGATCGCTGATTAAGGCTCCCTGCTCTGAAATGGCTGCCGGAAGAAAATTCATTGGCGGTGCACCAATGAACCCGCCGACAAACATGTTTGTCGGATTTTTGTAGACGTCTTCCGGTGTACCGATTTGCTGAATTTCACCATCCTTCATAATGACGATGCGATCGGCCATCGTCATCGCTTCGGTTTGGTCGTGGGTGACATAGATGGTCGTCACTTGCAGGCGCCGTTGCAGTTTGGCGATCTCTGCACGCATTTGGACGCGAAGTTTGGCATCAAGGTTGGACAGTGGTTCATCCATGAGAAAAACCTGCGGGTTGCGCACCATCGCGCGACCGAGTGCAACGCGCTGACGCTGTCCTCCAGAGAGTGCTTTTGGCTTTCGATTCAAGTATTCTTCAAGGCCAAGCACTTGGGCCGCTTCGCGGACGCGTTTGTCAATATCACTTTTTTTGAGTTTGCGAATTTTGAGCCCAAACGCCATGTTTCCATAAACGGTCATATGCGGGTATAGGGCGTAGTTCTGGAAAACCATCGCAATATCACGATTTTTGGGGGCGGTGTCATTGACCTTTTTATCATTGATATAAAGTCCGCCTTCAGATATTTCCTCAAGTCCGGCGATCATTCGCAAGGTCGTGGATTTACCGCAGCCGGACGGGCCGACCAAAACGATGAATTCCTTATCCTTGATTGAAAGATTGAAATCTTTGACTGTCAGTGCATCACTGTTGGCGTAGCGCTTCTTGATATGGTCGAGTACAATGGTCGCCATGGTGAACCTCCTCTATCACTTGTTTTTTTAAGCATACAAAATGTGTGAGGTAGGGACTATTGACGAACTGCCGAAAAAAAACGATTCGACCTGACAGTTTGTTACGCCGAGCTATTGGTGATGCCTTTATTACGTGAGATTGGACATGTGAAACGGATCGATTTATAGTCAAAGTAGATGTGAAAATTTTTAAACAAGTCAGAATAGGCTTTAATACAGGCTGATTACGTTTCTACTTTCGTTCGTTTTTGATTCAATGCTTTACTTCCTAAATGTTTCTTTGGATTGTAAGGGGGGATGAGATGATCACACTTAAGCATTTGTTTATGCTGCCGGAACTTTCAACGATCAAACCGGTCGCCGGAGAAGCGGGCATGTCGCGAACGATCTCCGGGGTCAATGTGATGGAAAGCGACTGTTTATTCGACTTTTTTAAGGCAGGCGAGCTGCTTGTCACGACGGGGATCAACATGGATCATGATGAGGAAAAGCTGATCACCATGGTGAAAAAAACCTATGATCACCAAGCATCCGGCGTGATCTTGAATGTCGGTCCATATATTCCGAGCATTCCCAATGAAGTCATGGATTTTGCAAATAGCCATCGGTTCCCAATTTTCAGTATGCCTTGGAGCTATCGTGTGGCTGATTTCGTGAAAATTACCGTTCAGTTTCTTGCAGCGGCGGAGCAGAATCAATCCCGTTTCAGAGATTTGCTGTCAGAGCTGTTGTTCCAATCCGTTCCCGATCGTGCTTATGTGACTGCGGAACTTGAGCAGATCGGCGCGCAGGCGGATCAATCCTTTTCAATCGTGGTCTGTTCGTATGATTCGGATCAATTGCCGGTTTCGCTCGTCTATGGAATTGAGATGGAACTGTCGCGAAAATACCGACTGCTGCAATCGATGCATCGGGAGAATCAATTAATTTATTTGACTGTACAAATACGCGGATCGGACTTGCCGCTGATGAAGCTGACCGAGGGAATTCGCGCCAAGAAGACAGAGTGGCGCAACCTTTCAATCGGGAGCGGAAGCGAATACCCGGTTATGGAGGCTCAAAGGAGTTACCAGGAAGCGCTGACGGTACTACGTCTGGCTAAACGTCATCCGTATTTGAAGATTTGTGAGTTTAATGATCTAGGTGCCTATCGCATTATTATGGATGTGCGCGATCCACGCATCATTGAGCGCTTTTATCAAAAGTATCTTGGGCAGCTGTACCGTTATGATCAACTGCATGAGACTGATTTTGTTCCATTTCTTCGTGTTTTTCTCGAAGAGGATGGACGCACGGCAACGATTGCTAATAAAAAATTTATTCATCGGAATACAGTCCTTTATAAAGTGAAAAAAATTGAAGCGATTCTTGGAGCAGATCTGGGGCATCCTTTTGTGAAAACGAATTTGCAGTTGGCCTTTATGATTGAAGATCTGATGCGATAATGTGCCTTGCGATTGTGCAAGTGCACATTATTTTTTGGCTGAATGTTCATTGTTTTCTGTTTTTATCGTTATATCATTAAATTATGTTAATTCAGAAAAAGCGGACTGGAGATGGCGCAATGGAGCACCTTGATGACCAGCAAATTAAAGAAGACGATCGAAACTATGTCTTACATTCATGGTCTAAACAAAAAGACGTCCATCCTAAGATCATTAAAAAAGCGCAAGGAATTTTTTTCTGGGATGAGACAGGAAAAAGGTTTTACGACATGTGTTCACAGCTTGTCTATCTGAATGTGGGCCATAATCATCCGAAGCTGATGGAGGCGTTCAAACACATCGGTGAAATCCCGCTTTCCGCACCGGGGTTTGCGACGGAATCGAAGGCAGAGCTTGCCCGCAAGATTATTGAGGTTGCACCAAAGAACATGGCCAAGGTCTTCTTCGCCAATGGCGGTGCCGACTCGAATGACCACGCGGTAAAAATTGCGCGCATGTACTCGGGACGGTACAAAATCTTCTCACGTTATCGATCCTATCATGGCGCAACCTTTGGTGCCGGTAATTTATCCGGTGAAAATCGTCGTTTCACTGTTGAACCGGGACTTCCTGGATTCATTAAATTTGAGACACCGTACCTTTACCGGGAATCCATTGCTTTTGACAGTGAAGAAGCGGCGGCAGCTTTCTATCTGGATCGTCTCAACAGTCAGATCCTCTATGAAGGGCCGGAATCGATTGCAGCCATTTTCATGGAGTCGATTCCAGGTAGCAACGGCGTACTGATTCCGCCAAAGGGTTATATGGAAGGTGTACGGGAGCTGTGCACGAAATATGGGATCCTGATGATTTGCGACGAGGTCATGGCCGGTTTCGGGCGCACCGGGAAAATGTTTGCGGTTGAACATTTCGGAATTGAACCGGACATGATGACTTTTGCCAAAGGCGTGACCTGCGGCTATAGTCCACTTGGCGGTGTGATTGTCAGCAAGCAGATTGCTGACTATTTCGATGATCATGTGCTGATGACCGGATTGACCTATAGTGGGCACACGGTCTCCACACAAATCGGCTGCGCCACGCTTGATGTGTACAAGGAGGAGCACTTGATTGATCACGCGGCGGCGATGGGCGATGTTCTGGCAGAGCGTCTCGATAAGCTGAAACGTTTTGCATCCGTTGGCGAGGTGCGCTGTATCGGACTGTTCGCGGCAGTTGAACTCGTCAAAGACAAGGAGACAAAAGAACCGCTGATCGCCTATGGGATGGATTTCGGCAGGGATAAAGTCGGACTGATGAAAAAATTCGTCGGCATGCTGATGGCCCAAGGCTTTTACACCTACTCACATGAATCGAGTGTGATGATCGCTCCGCCGCTGATTATTACCGAAGAGGAAATTAATGAAGCGATGGATCGCTTTGAAGCTGCTTTGACTCAGTTTGAAAAAGAGGTTCTGTTCGCAGATTCGAAGTTGATGACGCCTTAATTAAGCGGTTTGCTCATAAAATGCGCCATACGTTTGACCGCAATGAAAAATAATTTTTTTACAGTGAAACGAAGTTCGAGACAACGCGTGTCATTTGAGCCGGTTCAGCAAGGAAAAATCGTTTTACGGAGGCGGGACGCTCGTGCAGGAACAGAAGCTGAAGATTAATGCGGAACGGTTGAAGGAGACAATTGAAAAATTTGCGGATTTTGGGCGCACTGAGAAGAATGGGGTCACGCGACTATCGCTTTCAAATGAGGATATCGGTGCACGGGACTACCTGGTCTCTTGTTGTAAGGAGCTAGGGATGAGTATCAAGGTTGACGATGTTGCAAATGTGTACGCCACAATGGCAGGCAGCGAGGACCGACCTCCGCTGGTGATGGGGTCCCATCTCGACACGGTGAAGAAAGGCGGCCGTTTTGACGGTGTGCTCGGTGTTATTGCCGCACTGGAAGTGGCACGAACGCTTCATGACCACCGCATTCAGCCGAAAATTCCGTTCATGCTTGTTGATTTCACGAATGAAGAAGGTGCACGTTTTGATCCGGCGATGATGTGTTCCGGAATCATCTCCGGAAAATTTGAGAAGGCACAAATGCTGCAAAGTATGGATTCGCAAGGCATGACTTTTGGAGAGGCATTGGCGGCGAGCGGTTATGAGGGCGATGCGGCCAATCGACTACAGGAAGCGACCGCTTATTTGGAAATGCATATTGAACAGGGGCCGGTGCTCGAGAGCGAAGCACGTTCGATCGGCATTGTTGAGGGCGTTGTCGGTATGGTGAATGACGAGATTGAGGTAACCGGGGCATCAGATCATGCTGGAACGACACCGATGCCCATGCGCAAGGATGCGTTGTTTGCAGCGACCGATGCCATCGTCCTACTGAGGAAAAAGCTGAATGAGCTGGATTCTGATTTGGTTTATACGATGGGACGAATGCTGGTGGCTCCGAATATTCATACCGTGATTCCGAATCGAGTGACGTTCACACTCGAAGCGCGGCACAAAGATATGAATGTTGTGGCACAAGTCGTTCAAGCGATTAAAGAGCTACCAGAAACTTTGGGCGGCTGCACAATTAAGGTTCGAAAATTATGGGGGAGAAAGACCGTTGCCTTTGACCAGACGCTTTGCGACAGGTTGGAACAATCGGCACAAGAGCTGGGTTATACCTATAAAAGAATGTACAGCGGTGCCGGTCATGACGCTCAGTATATAGCCGATTACATTCCTACGGCAATGATTTTCGTTCCAAGCTTGGATGGCAAGAGCCACTGTGAGGAAGAGTTTACGGACTATGAAGATTGCGCAAAGGGGGTGAATGCGGCCCTGGATACAGTGCTTTCCATCCTTAGTCCGGCGTGATTCTTGCAATGATTCTTTTCTTAATCGTTTTCGTGATCAAGAGAGAACAAGGCTTTGAGCTTTGTGATGGTTTTGCCTCTATGAACGAGATCTTGTGATGGTTCGCCTGCAACTCCAAATTAAATTAGGGAGGAAGACACATGACGAAAACGCAAGTTGAGCAAAACGGTATTGTAACATTGACCAGCGAAGCTGCT
Source organism: Sporolactobacillus inulinus (assembly GCF_006539285.1). GTDB lineage: Bacteria > Bacillota > Bacilli > Bacillales > Sporolactobacillaceae > Sporolactobacillus > Sporolactobacillus inulinus. The sequence goes on along the minus strand of NZ_BJMS01000014.1, from coordinate 25,467 downwards.
GAAACGCTTAAAGACAGTCACCTGTTGAATGAAGATTTGCGCCCGACAACGAAAAAGGAACATCATTGGACGGCATATAACTTTGCTTCACTTTGGATAGGCATGTGTATCTGTATCCCGACGTACACAATGTCGTCCGGACTGATTGCACTAGGGATGAACTGGTGGCAGGCAATCGTCACGATCATTCTCGGAAACTTGATCGTTCTGATTCCAATCTTGCTGAATACGCATGCCGGTACGAAGTTTGGCATCCCTTATCCGGTATTCGCACGTCTTTGGTTCGGATCAAAAGGGGCACATATTCCGGCGATTGCCCGGGCAATCGTTGCCGCGGCTTGGTTCGGTATTAACTGCTGGTACGGTGGTGCGGCGATCGATACGCTGCTTGTCTCAATGACCGGCTGGGAACAGGTCGGCGGGCACTTGTTCATCGCGTTCTTTGCATTCTGGGCTCTGAATGTATTGATCGCCTATCGCGGACCGGAAGCCATCCGTAAAATGGAATTCTGGGCTGCCCCGGTGTTGCTCATTCTCGGTCTTGCCTTGCTGATTTGGGCATTAACTGCTGCCGGCGGCTTTGGGCCAATGCTTTCTGCTCCTTCTAAATTTAATTCAGTCGGCTCGTTCCTAGCCATCTTTTTCCCTGCATTAACCGGGGTCATCGCTTTTTGGGCAACCTTGGCTCTAAACATTCCTGATTTCGGACGCTACGCGAAAAGTCAAAAAGCGCAAGTGGTTGGTCAATCGATCGCACTTCCCGGCACGATGGGACTGTTTGCGTTCATCGGTGTTGGGGTCACCTCGGCTACCGTCGTTATTTTCGGTGAAGCGATCTGGGATCCGGCTGCACTTCTTTCTCATTTTCCTCCATTTGTGATCTTCATCGGTACAATTGGCATTATCCTAGCTGCCTTAACAACCAATGTTGCTGCGAACGTCGTCGCTCCGGCTCGTGCGGCAGAAAATCTTTATCCGAAAAAAATCACCTTTGCCGGCGGTGCCATTTTAACTGGTCTGCTTTCGCTTGTGATGCAGCCATGGTACCTTGTTGGCGATATCGCCAATTACATTTTCGTCTTCCTCAACGGATACGGCGCGCTGCTTGGTCCGATCGATGGGATTGCGATTGCCGATTATTGGTTTGTACGCAAACGTCGTCTTGCATTGAGCGAGTTGTATAAAAGCGACGGTCGATACAGCTATGCTTCCGGCTTTAACATGAAGAGTATTTATGCCTTGCTGATCGGAATCGTGATTCCGGTACTTGGGCTCTTTATCCCGGCACTTTCCTTCCTGTGGCAAAATGCATGGACATTCGGTCTGATCATCTCCGGGTGCGTGTACGGATACCTGATGCGTCAAAGCCCGAGCATGCTCAGCGAGGAAGAATATGCCTCGATGACAGTGATGATGGATTCAGCAAGTACGTCAAAAAAATTAAGTGGCAATGTAATCAAATCCGATCCGGAAAACGTCTGATTCACGTAATGAATGACGGCTGAATACGAGGAGATGACTATTATGGATTCTGCAGCAACGCATGCTTGGAAAATCTTCGATGAAGTGAAGCCCGACATGAAACCGAAAGAAGTCATGGAGGAAGCGAATCGCTGCTTGTTCTGTTACGATGCGCCGTGCATGAAGGCATGTCCAACCCATATCGATGTTCCGTTATTCATCAAAAAGATCACGACCGGCAATATGAAAGGGTCGGCACGTATCATTATGGAAGCAAATCCGGTTGCAGCAACCTGTGCGCGGGTATGTCCAACCGAAGAATTATGCGAAGGTGCTTGCGTGCTCAACGATGCGTCACTACCAATTATGATCGGCGATCTGCAGCGGCATACGATGAACTGGGCGATGAAAAATAATCCGCAATTGTTTGAGGCAGGCGAGCAGAACGGCAAAAGGGTTGCAGTAATCGGTGCCGGTCCGGCCGGGTTGTCTTCAGCTCGGGAACTTGCGCGTTATGGCTATCAAGTAACGGTTTTTGAGAAACAAGCGGAAGCCGGAGGTCTGGATACGTACGGGATCGTTCCCTTTCGGCTTCCCAAGCATGTTGCGCTTTGGGAAGTCGAGCAGATCAAGAAACTCGGCGTGAGCATTCAAACGAATACTGAAGTCGGAAAAGATGTATCGATTCAAGCGGTTCTTGATGGGTTTGATGCAGTTATCCTGGCCATCGGTATGGCTCATGTACCGCCGCTTGGCATTCCCGGAGAAGAACTTGACGGCGTATTTGATGCGATTCAGCTGATTGAACGTGTAAAAAGCGGCCACGTCACGGATCGTTTCTCCGGGAAAAAGGCAGTCGTGATTGGTGCCGGGAATACGGCCATCGACGCAGCGACTTGTCTAAAACGATTGGGTGCGGCTCGCGTGCAAATCGTGTACCGCCGTTCTGAGAAGGAAATGACTGCTTATCCGTTTGAATACCGTTTTGCCAAAGAAGAAGGCATTGAATTTCGCTGGCAAACACAGCCGAAAAGGATTGAAGGCGACGAAAACGGCAACGTTACAAGCGTTGTCTGTGCGCCAATCATGCTCGGCGAAAAAGATGCAAGCGGGCGCCGCCGCCCAATCGAAATTGACAATGCTCCATTTGCCATTAACGCCGATATCGTGGTCAAGGCGATCGGACAAATGCGTGATATACCATTGATTGAAGCATTTGATTTGGCTCATGATCACGGTGTTGTGGCGGTTGACCCGCTGACTTACCAAACATCGAATCCTAAGGTATATGCTGCCGGTGATGTGATTTTCGGTAATGGAAAAGGCGAAGCGATGGTTGTTGCAGCTGCGGAACAGGGGAAAAAGACAGCACAAGCGATTCATGAGCAGCTGCTCAGCAAAATTTAAAACTGAGGAGTGAGGGCGATGGCGGATTTGCATATTGATTTTGCAGGCATTAAGTCAAAGAATCCTTTCTGGCTGGCTTCCGGACCACCGACCAACACCGGCTATCAGGTGCAGCGTGCATTTGACGCCGGTTGGGGCGGTGCCGTATGGAAAACACTGGGTGATCCGGTCATCAATGTAACGTCACGATTCTCAGGATTGAATTATGGCGGGCAGCGTGTGGCTGGTTTTAATAATATTGAACTGATTACGGATCGTCCGCTTGAAGTCAATCTGCGCGAGATCAGAGAAACGAAACGTGCCTATCCCGATCATGCAATCATTGCTTCACTCATGGTTGAGCCTAAGCAGGAGAAATGGCATGAGATTGTAAAACGTGTTGAGGATGTCGGTGTTGACGGGCTGGAACTCAATTTCGGCTGCCCGCATGGCATGGCTGAGCGTAGGATGGGTTCCGCATCGGGGCAGGTACCGGATTTAGTTGAGAAACAAACCTATTGGACAAAAGAAGCGGCGGAAACACCGGTTATCGTTAAATTAACCCCGAACATCACGGATATCACGGCAACTGCTGATGCAGCCGTTCAAGGCGGCGCTGATGCAATCAGCATGATCAACACCATCAACAGCTTGATGGGGGTTGATTTGGATACATGGAATACATTCCCAAACATTGCTGGTAAAGGAACACATGGAGGCTATTCTGGACCTGCGGTGAAGCCGATTGCTTTGAGCATGGTTGCCGAGTGTGCGACGCAACCGGATATTCAGGTTCCGATCTCAGGAATTGGTGGGATCGAAAATTGGCAGGATGCGGTGGAATTTATGCTGATGGGTGCCTCAAACGTGCAAGTATGCACGGCCGCCATGCATCATGGCTTCCGCATTGTTGAGGATATGATTGACGGGTTGACGAATTATTTGGATGAAAAAGGGCTGAATTCGGCCATGGATTTGGTCGGCCAATCGGTATCGAAGTACAAGAAATGGGGCGACCTCGACTTGAACCACAAGCGGGTTGCTCGCATCAATCAGGACTACTGCATTCATTGCAATAAATGCCACATTTCCTGTGAGGATGCTGCCCATCAGTGCATTGAATTTTATACAGAATCAGACGGTACCCGTGCGCTCAAAGTACGTGAAGAGGACTGTGTCGGCTGCAACCTCTGCTCAATTGTCTGTCCGGCAGACGGCGCGATTGAGATGATTGAACAGCCAAGTGATGTTTCGATGACTTGGAACGAACGGCAACGTCTGATCAGTGTATTTGGGGGTTGAACGATGCACGAACATCAATTTTATTTAGAGGAAAAACAGAAAATTGACACGCTGCTTGGCAATGAATTTCGCATCGTCGCGATCAATGAAAATCTTAGCGGCATGTTCGTCGCATTTAAGCAGATGGGCGATCAAGGCAATACAGCGCATGCGACGCTACATTTGCTGATTCCGGAAACAAGAAAGTATGTGACAAATCTGCTTCTTGCGGAGAAAGTGGATCAATCGCCCACTTAATTCGGAAGTGTTCTGAGGGATGTTATCCGTTACATGTTCCTCTTTGTGAAGCGACTGCATTTATTGTTTGAATTTTTAAATAGCTGGAGCGGGATTTCTTTGCTGCATGTTTTGAATTCTGCTCACGCATTGTGGATGGAGGCTGACGCTTATGAAACTTATTGGTGTAGATATTGGTGGTACATTTACCGATGTGATTTACACAGATACGGATACCGGTGTTTCAAAGATTCATAAAACGCCAACGACCACAAACGACCCATCAATTGGCATGGTCAATGGCATTTTAGAACTATGCAGCCGTTACGGGATTGATCGCGGCAGTGTCGATCATGTTTTCCACGGTACGACGATTGCAACCAATGCTGCTCTGGAGCATAAGGGGGCGAAAACGGGACTGATTACGACGGAAGGCTACCGTGATCTTTTGCAGATCGGCCGGCACCAGCGACCAGAAAACTATTCGATCACTCAGGATATTCCGTGGCAGGATCGCTCAATGGTGGCGCGACGCTATCGAAAGACGGTTTCCGAACGGATCGGTGTGCTCGATGGAAAGGCCTATGAAAAAGTGCCACTTGATGAGGAAGCGGTCATCAGCGTTCTTGATGATTTTAAAAAGGAAGGCGTCGAGTCAGTTGTGGTCGGGTTCTTATTCTCTTATTTGAATCCGGATCACGAAGAGCGGGTGAAGGAGATCGTCCAGGAAAAGTTTCCTGATTTTTATATCACGACTTCAGCAGAGATTTCGCCTCAGTTTCGTGAATTTGAACGGTTTGCGACGGCTTCGATGAACGGATTTGTCGGTCCGAAGATGAAAGGGTATATCGAAGCGCTTGAATCACGGCTCGCTGATGCCGGCATCGATTGCGATCTGCTGATTATGACATCAAATGGCGGAGTGGCCAATTCAGCAACAATTTCTGAAAAACCGGTTCTGACCCTATTATCGGGTCCGGCAGCAGGGGTGCTCGGCGGCCAATGGGCAGGAAAATTGTCCAATCATGAACGGCTGATTACCTTTGACGTCGGCGGAACAAGTGCAGACATCGGGATCGTGACCGAGCGCGGATTCTCGGAATCTTCTGCCGGCGATACTGAAATTGCCGGTTACCCGCTACAGGTGCCGATGATTGATATTTATACGATTGGTGCGGGCGGCGGAAGTATCGCTTATGTTGATGCCGGCGGCGCATTTCAGGTTGGCCCGCAAAGTGCCGGATCCTATCCGGGTCCTGCCTGTTACGGACGCGGCGGCGATCTGCCGACCGTGACCGATGCCACGCTCGTGCTTGGCCGTCTCGATCCGGATCACTTCCTGGACGGTGAGATGGAGATTTTCCCGGAAAAGGCGGTTGCTTCGGTTCAGCACCTGGCTTCCGTGCTTGGGCTTGGGCTCTATGAAACTGCTGAGGGCATTTTAACGATCGTGAATAATAATATGGCCAACGCGATCCGATCGCGTACGATTCAGAAAGGCTTTGATCCGCGTGAATTTAGTTTGGCGGCGCTCGGCGGCGGTGGACCGATGTGTTCGATCGAAGTGGCAAAAATTCTCGATATTCCGGAAGTCATCATTCCGCCGTATCCGGGAATTACGTCAGCAACCGGTCTGCTCACGACCGATTTGAAGTATGATGCCGTTCAGACGATTTTTGTGGCGAGCGACAAGGTCGATTTGGCGTATTTGAACGAGCGTTTTACGAATCTTGAAAAAGAAATTACGGCTCAATTGATGGATGCAGGGTTTGAGAAGGAACAAATTTCGCTCCTGCGTTTCTTTGACTGCCGCTATGTCGGGCAGGGCTATGAGCTGCGCATCCCGGTTGCTACAGGGGTAATTAATGAAAGCAACGCGTCGGCTATTTGGAATACGTTCCATGAGGTTCATAAACGTGAGTACGGGCACTCCTTTTTAAATAACCCGGTTGAAATTGTCAACATGCGTGTTACCGGCGTCGGTGAAATGCCGAAGATTGGTGATCCTGATTTTGCTGAAGGAAGCCGTTCGCTTGATGAGGCTCTGGTCAAAGTGGCTCCGGCATGGTTCCGCTCAAACAGCACGTTGAAATCATTTGACACGCCGCACTATATGAAAAGCAAGCTGCCGATCGATGAAGCTTTTGCAGGTCCGTGCATTATTTTGCAAAAGGATACGACATCCGTTATTCCGCCGAACTGCGCGGCAACGATGAGCGCAAACGGAAGCATCATCGTAAAAATAGGGGGCGAAGCGTAATGGTAGATACGAAGAAAGCGATCGACCCGATTACGGCACAAGTTCTAAGCGGTGCACTGAAAAATATTGCGATTGAAATGGGGCACAAGCTCGCGCGTATGTCCTATTCCAGTATCATTCGCGAATCCAATGATTTTGGCTGCGCGCTGCTTGATGAAAACGGACAGCAGCTTTGCGAGTCGGTAAACAGTACACCGCTGCAATCCGGTCCGATTCCCGGCTACCTCCAAGGTATTCGTACGATTATGGCCGAGCGCGGTGATGATTTTAAACCGGGGGATGTTATTCTCCATAATTCTTCTTTTTATGGTGCGACACACCAGCCGGATTGCGGTTTCTTTGTTCCGGTCTATTATAAAGGTGAGTTAGTTGGCTTTTCGTGCTCAACGGCGCATCAACTTGATCTTGGCGCGCTGTCTCCAGGCTCCATCGGGATCATCGATGCAGTGGATTGTTTCGCAGAAGGGCTGCAGTTTAAGGCGATCAAGGTTTATGATGAAGGAAAACCGAATGATACTGTTTGGCAGCTGATTCGTGATAACGTGCGCGCCACTGATATGGTTGTCGGTGATATGGAAGCACAAATTGCAACGTGCCGGATCGGCGCACAACGCTATTTGGAATTGGTCGAAAAGTTCGGACTCGAGACTGTCCGAGCGGCACGCGACTATATGATCGACTATTCGGAGCGGATCCTGAGAAACGAGATTGCGAAAATACCAGACGGCACGTATCATTCGTCCGGCTACATCGACGGATACTTGGATAGTGAGGATCCGAAGCGAAAGGACTTGAAGTTCGAGGTCAACCTGACTGTAGAAGGCGATGACATGATCGTTGACCTGACCGGAACCTCGGATCAGGTCGATGACCGGCCGATCAACATGCCGTTTCCGGGAACTACAGATATGGCGGTGTACCTGACGATCCGAACCATTCTGCTGGATTCGAAGAAATTCGGCTACATTCCGCAAAATGCCGGAATGGTGAAACCGATTAAGATCATCGCGCCGGAAGGAACGCTTGTAAACCCAACTTACCCGGCACCGACGATCTCTCGATTTTGTCCCGGCAATGCACTTGCCGATACGATCATGCATGCACTCGGTCAGGCGGTTCCAAATCAAATTTGCGCCGGCATCGGCAATTTGTACATGGTCGCCTACAGCGGGATGATTGATAAAAGATACTGGGTATACATGGATATTATGGCCGGAAGTTCCGGCGGACGCTTTGGGAAAGACGGTATGGATGCGATCGATGTCTTGTATGCTAATACGCGAAACAATCCGATCGAGGATATCGAATCGCATCAACCGCTGAGTGTGACTCGTTATGAATTCCCGGACAATGCCGCAGCCTCAGGAAAATATCGCGGCGGTGTCGGTCCGATCCGTGACATTGAATTTACCGATGAAGGCGGATTTTCTGTCGAAGGCGAAGGACAAAAATACGCGCCATGGGGTTTTGCCGGCGGCTGTGATGGCACGCCAAGCACGCTGATTTTCCGTGATCGCGCGGGTAAGGAGACGGTACTCCCGTCAAAGGTTCCCTATAAGAAAACCAACCCAGGCGAAACGCTGGAGATCATCGGTCCGTGTGGCGGCGGATACGGTAGCCCGTTCGAACGTGATCCGGAAGCCGTTCTTGGCGATGTGCTTGACGATTATATCACGTCCGAACGTGCCAGAAACGAGTTTGGTGTCGTTATCGAAGACAATAAAATTTTGTGGGACGAAACCGAACTGCTGCGCAGTACTCAAGCATGAACACTGATTCTATTAGGAGCCTTTGGGCGATTGAACCCTTGCAGGGAACAATTGTCCGAAGGCTTTTTCGCAAGAAAAGAAAGTTTGAAGTTTTGACCAGTTTGTACTGGAATAAATTTCGTCTTCAATAAAATCAGCTCCAGACACGTAAGCGCGAGGCGCTTGCGGAGCGATCCTGTTGATCGCAGGCCAGGGGAGACCCGCAGGTAACGGTATGTACGAGGAGGCTCCCAGTTGTCGGGCGGCGAACAGCAGAGGGTCTTTTTGGCACAAGCACTTGCTCAAGAGCTTGAGATCTTACTTATGGATGAACCGATGAATCACCTTGATTTGGCCTATCGGTTTTTGGTCCTTGTTGCCTTTAGAATCACTAGGCACAAAGCATGATTCTTCGATTTGAGTCAATCAGCCTATGCTTTTCAGTGTTTTTTTCCCTTAAGTCAGTGTGTCTCATCACGATAAAAAAGGCAGTTAGTGTGCTTTTTCTCTGGGCTGTGTTTTCATTTTCAATCTTAGTGTTTAAAAATACTAAGGCGTGCACTGGAAAATGTCCGGCAACTTTTCCTGCTGCAATCGAGAATTCTACGGTGAATCAGTGCAACACACAAGGTTGGTATGGAAATTGCTGGATTTAGTGCGGCGGATGAAACCAATCGTGCTCAGATTCGTTGAGATGCATTAGATTTTGTATCCGGAAGGAAGGAGGAGGAACGATTTATTTGTGAAATGATCGACCCACAAAATGAAAACGCTTAACTAAAGGGGAGAAAAACGATTGAAAAAAATACTAACGTCTTGGATTGCTGCGCTGCTCATTCTCGGGATCATTGGATCGGTATTTCCTGCACAGGCGAAGGCAGCAGCTGGCTCCTATCAAGAACCTTACCGCAATCAGTATCATTATTCGGCGAAACAGAATTGGCTGAATGATCCGAACGGGTTGATCAAATACGACGGCGTTTATCATATGTTCTATCAATATAATCCTCAGGGGAATGAGTGGGGAAACATGTCTTGGGGGCATGCAACGAGTACGGATCTTGTTCATTGGAAGGAACAGGATGTCGCCATTCCGGAGAGTGACGAAAATGCATGGGTCGATTTCTGGATGAAGACAAAGGACGATGCAAAACCGGTTCATTATCTTGGCCGCCCGACAACAAATTGGGATGTTTGGAATCCGAACGGTAAGCGCTACATTTTCAGCGGCTCAGTGATTTTGGATAAAGACAATGTCGCAGGCTTTGGAAAAAATACACTGATTGCTTATTATACAAGTACCTATCAGGTTGCCGTTCGCGATGATGATTACAGCAAAGATCAACTTGGCAACTTGCTGGGCATCCGTGAAGTCCAGGAACAGAACATGGCGTACAGTACGGACGGTGGCAAGACATTTAAAAAGTACAACAACCAGAATCCGGTTATTCCGGTAACCCAAGTACCGACCAGTGATGCGGGAAATTTCCGTGATCCGAAAGTTGTTTATGATGAAGCGAATAAGCAATGGGTTATGCCGGTCGTTTCCGGGCAGGAAGTTGATTTGTTTACGTCAACAAACTTGAAGGACTGGACCTTTCAATCGGCGATTAAGCGCGCACATGATGTCGGCAATGGCGTTTGGGAATGCCCGGAACTGATCCCGATGAAGGTCAAAGGCACGAACAAGACAAAATGGGTGCTTTCGCTAAGCGTGCAGCAAGGGGCACCTGCGGGCGGATCCGGAATGCAGTACTTTATCGGCAATTTTGATGGGAAAAAATTCATTCCGGATTCTGATGAAACGATGAAAAATCCACAGTGGCTCGATTTCGGTGAGGATTTCTATGCCGGTGTTACGTTTGGGGAAACGCCTGGACGAACGATCATGCTTGGCTGGATGTCGAATTGGAACTACGTTGGTGAGCAGAAGACCACACCATGGCACGGAGAGATGACCTTGCCGAGAGAATTGACGCTCGTTCGTGACAATAGCGGCTATTCATTGAAACAGGCGCCTGTGAAAGAAGTGAATCAATTAAGCCAAGGGGAAACAGCTTTAGATGTTCGGAAGATTCATGCGCGCGCTCAATCAGAAAAAACGATCGATATCAAAAACTTTTCCGGCACGCAGTATAAAGTCAGCGCTGATTTTTCATGGAAGAAAAATCAAGCACCGAATCGTCTTGGCGTTAAACTCAGAGCTTCGGAAGACGGTTCGAAATACGTTGCAGTTGGCTATGACCCAAGCAGCAAGCAGGTTTATCTTGATCGAACAAAAGACGGCGAATCGATCACAAGACAGAATACCAAGGTGAAGCTGGACGGAAATCCAACCAACATCAAACTGGCGGTTTACGTCGATACGTCTTCGATTGAAGTATTCGTGAACAATGGAGAAAAAGTGCTGACTCAGGTGGTTTATCCGAATCCCGAACAGCCGTCCGATTCAAAAGGGCTGGCATTCTTCGCGGAAAGCGGAAAAGTGACCATTACCCGGGCTGTCGGCGAGCATTTCGAAAGCATCTGGGGCAACAATCCAACAATCAACGCCCCTGATCATCAGACGGTCAGCTATCGATCTGAATTCGATCCGCTCGATGGAGTTCGCGCGCAGGATCCAAAGGATGGCGACTTGACTTCGGCAATCAAGGTATCCGGCGACAAAGTGAATACCAAGAAGCCGGGAACGTATCGCATCACGTATACGGTTTCGAATGTTGCAGGCGTTCAAGCCAAACATCAAACTACGGTTCGCGTAACGCCGCGTGAAAAAAAATAACCTTTTCATCAATCAGGCAGGCTGCTTTACAGCACCTGTCTTTTTTCTGTCTTCAGAGAAAACCAATGTGTTCACGGGCAATGTTCACGGTCGGAAAATTGAGTTAATATAGGAGTAAGTTTACAAGCTTTTCAAACTATTTATGAACAAAGGGATGTCGCAATGAAGAATAATTCACATGCGGCTTGTACGACGGTGCTGGTCGGCAAGGGCGCAACATTAGATGGCTCAACGATGATTGCCAGGAACGGGGACAGCTATGAAGTTCTTGTTCCGAAAAAAGTGGTCGTGCATGAGCATCAAGTACTGGAGAAAGAAGAAAACTACGTATCTCCAAACAACCGCTTTACGATCACATTGCCGAAGGAACGCTTCCGCTATACGGCGATTCCCGATCGCGAGGATCGCTACGTCACATTTGAAGATGCGGGAATCAATGAGAGAAATGTCGGTATGAGTGCAACGGAAAGCATTTACGGCAATCCGCGCGTGCTCGGTTATGACCCGCTTGTGGAAAACGGGATTGCAGAAGATTGCATGGTTACGGTTGTGCTTCCATACATTCATTCGGCGCGCGAAGGTGTGCTGCGTCTCGGAGAAATTGTTGAAACCTATGGTGCGGCCGAATCAAACGGTGTTCTGTTTTCAGATAAGGATGAAGTTTGGTACATGGAAATTGTGACCGGCCATCTGTGGGCAGCGCAGCGGATTCCGGATGATTGTTACGCGGTGGTCGCCAATCAATCGGCGATTCAGGAAATAGATCCTTACGAGAAAGAGCATTTTTTGATGGCGCCGCAGCTGGTTGATTTTATTGAAAAGCATCATTTAAATACGGGGAGCGACACCATCAACTTCCGCAATGTTTTTGGACGGCAGAATGTCTTTGACCGTCATTACAATACCCCTCGTGTCTGGTACGGTCAGAAGTATTTGAATCCGGATAGTGAACAAGATCCGCAATCGAATGAACTCCCGTTTCTGCGCAAAGCTGGTCGGAAAATCGGTGTCGATGACATTGCCTATATTCTGGACTCGCACTATCAGGAAACGGTGTATGATCCGCTCGGCTCCGGTAGCGAAGCAGAGCGTACTTTGTTCCGCGCGATTTCGCTCAACCGGACGCAGGATTCGCATATTTTGCAGATTCGTCCCAATGTGCCGGATGCGTTTGCTGGTATTCAGTGGATTTCGCTTGCCGGAACGTTCAGTCCTTATGTTCCTTTTTACACGAACATCACTTCTGTTCCTGAATCGTATGCGGTGACGCCGCTTAAGCTGTCGCTTTCCTCTGCATACTGGCTCTACAAGACGATTCCGGTGATTGTCGAGCCGCACTACCATGCATTCCTGAAACAGGTGCAGGACTATAAGGAACAGCTTTTCAGCAGTTATCTTGGCACGCTCGAAGCGACCGATGAACAGGCGGGTAAGCTGGATGAGCAGGAAATCACGAAATTCTTGACAAAGGTGACCGGTGAAAATGCGGGCCAAGCGCTTGAAGCCACACGCAAGTTGCTCCAGGATTTGACGATGCAGGCGATGTCACTGTCAAAATTGACCTTCAATATGGATAAAAACTTGTAATGACGCATGTTTTTGCCAATAGATTGATTGTGACGACGAAGGGGTGTCACGCAGGTAACAGCGCGCGAGGAGGCTTCCGGACTGCCCGCGTCCCGCGCCTAGTTGATGCGAGCGGCTGAAGTGGCGTTCAAGCACCAGTTCGATGGATCAAAGCCGCAAGGAAGACCCCGCAGGGATTGTGGTCTGAGCCGAGGAGGCTTCCGGACTGCCCGCGTCCGCGCCTAGTTGATGCGAGCAACCGAAGCGACGATTCAGCACCGAAAAAACGCGAGCCCATCACGCATGGTTGTTAATTAAGGACGAGGCGCCTTTAGCCCGGTTTTTCTAATACTATCAGAAAGTATAAAGATTATAAGGAAGATAGTATAAGTGCAACTAAGGCTCCGCCAGCGCCAGAGGCTTGGCCTCGCCAAGTTTTCTTTAAATTAACGTTTTACAAATAGAGAATGGAGTGATCAAAATGAAAATAGCGGTCATTGGTGCAGGAGCAATGGGACTGCGCTACGGAATCTTGCTTCAGGAAGTCGGCAATGATGTCGATTTTGTGGAACCGTGGGCGCCGAGCTATCAGGCCATTTGCAAACAGGGCGGCGTGCAAGTCTCGCGCGACCATCAGAATCAGCATCTAGTACCGGTCGATGTGTACCGTCCGGATGAATATACGCAAACTCCGGATTTAGTGATTTTATTTACAAAACAGATGCAGTCGGAAGAAGCGATGGTGGCCTGTCGCCATTTTATCGGTGAAAAAACGTATGTGCTGACCAATCAAAACGGAATTGGATCGGTCGATGTCATTCGCCGTTATGTGCCGAATGAACGAATCATTGCCGGAATCGCGCTGATTGCGACAGTGCTTGATGCACCGGGAAAAGTTGATTTCATGGGTGCTAAGGGTGCGGGACATACGCAACTGGTTAATGTGACCGAAAAACCGGATGATTTTACGGATGAAGTGGTTCGCGAATTTGAACGTGCGGGCATGAACCCGACGCTGCAGACCAATTATCTGGGTACTCTGTGGGGCAAGCTGCTGATGAATTCGGTGATTAATACACTGTGCACATTGATGGATATCACGATGGGCGAATATGTCGCTTATTCAGGGGCGGATGATCTTTCGCGTCGATTGATCGATGAAGGCTATGCGGCGGGAGTTGCCGACGGCGTGCGCTTTATGCAGAGTCGCGAAGAAATGCTTCAGATCATCGATCACGAAAGCTCGCAAGTAAATCCGCTGCATCATCCATCCATGTACCAGGATATGGTCAACGGCCGACCGACCGAAGTCGACTACATCAACGGACATATTGTAAAAACAGCGAAAAAACACGGTCTCGAAGCGAAAAGTCATGAAATGCTTGTGAATTTGCTGCATTTGGCGGAAAGTGCCAAACAGTTAAAAATGGCGCATTAATTGCTTGTTTTGCATTAGAAAAATCGGGCACACCTTGTCCGAAATAGAAACTATTCCATAAAAAAAGGTGTCCGGATCGAATCCGGACACCTTTACTATTTGATGAGATTACTGCAGTTTTTTACGCCGCATCAGCTGTACTGCAAAAACAAGGAAGAATACACCCAGACCGATGAACCAAAGGTTGGATTGATCCCCTAGCGCCGGAAGAAAATGATTCAACAAGCTACTTGTCTTTGCTTGTTGGAGATGGGCTGCTTGATCCTTAGCAGCGGTTTTGGTAGCATCGCTGCTCTGTGATGATGCCGCATTTACCGACGTGCCACTGTTTGATTGGTCGACCGGCGAAATCAAGGATGAATCGTCCTTTTTCTGATCAGCAGGCGCATTGGTGTTTGAACCGTCTTTCTTCTGATCCGCAGATGTATTGGTACTTGAATTACCATTGTTCTGCTCGACAGGCGGATTTGATGCTGGAGGGGTCTGATCCGTATTTTCCGGTGGCTGTGTTCCTGAGTTTTCACCAGGAGCAGGATTTCCGGATGACTGGACTCCATCTTTGACTTTAATTTCATTAAGCCGCTTCAGCAATGCGGTTCTGTCTGGTCCGTCAGGAAGCGCGTCAACGAGTATACGAGCTGCTTTTACATCAGCAGTTAATTGTGTGTGTTCTGCTTTCTCAACTGCTTTTGTCGCATTGACAAGAGTCAACGCCAATGCATTTGCTGCATCAATCGATGCTTGAACTGTGTCCAGCCGTTTGCTTAATGCGGTTTTGAATGTGCCATCCGGTAAGGAGGCAATAAGCCTGCGCGCAGCATCGACATCGCTCTGCAACTTGCTTTTTTCTGCTTTGTCGACCGCAGCTTTTGCTTCGGCTTGTACATCTTTTTTAATCGAGAAGAACGCTGATTCGCTTGTTGCCGTTGAGTAACCAACGCCGTAAATAAAGAATTTCGTTGCTGTATCGGTTAGGGAATGATAAGAAATCGGGTATTTAAAGCTTCCGTCTGCAGCGACCTTAACTTGGATCGCCTTCTTAAAATCAGCCTTCCCATCTTTTCCGGTTGGTACGACTTGAATGGCGTCGCGTGTTCCGTTAACCGCTCCGTGGTAGTCATAGCGTTGTGTCCATGTATTCCATAAATAATCGAGCGCCGGGTCTTTCAGATTGCCTTTGATCCAAAATGCTTTTTCCTTTTTTCCAGTTTCAGGATTGAGTTCGGTTGTCAGATCTGACGGTTTGACTGTGTAAGCACTTGATTTCGTTTCAAGAGATAATGAAGGTTTTTGATCCTTGGAATCTTGATCAATAACTGAAATTGGAACGATAAGGTCAGTTCCTGCGTCGTTTGGATCATCATTGACAAACCAGTAGTCGAGGAGATAGTCGCCAGCCGGTGCTTGTTTGGTTTCATTGCTTGCGAGATCAAGGTAGGTTCCGTTCCAGGCATCTCCAAGCTTTAGCTCGCCTGTTTTATTTTTAATCGCAAAGATATTGGCGACGCCGAACGGTTTTCCGGTATTGGCGTCATAAACGATGATCCATACGGTATCTTTTGGCGAATTCATCTTCACGTAGCCATCAACATTGTCGTTTTCCCATGGATAGTGGGACACATCACCGCTGTCTTTAAGCGTTATATAGCGGTCAAGGTCGGCGGATGCGGCCACCGGCTGTTTTGCAACGGTTGTTGAAAATGGGATTCGCGTTGTGTCTAAACCGCTTGTCGCGGTGATAAATCCTTGATAACTGTTGTAGGCGGTCCCTGATGGAAGATGCAACGTCAGCTGAATGGAAGCATTTCCGCCTGCAGGAACGGTGACTGATTTTGGCAGATCGAGTGTTAATCCGCCATTTCCGGGTGCACCCACATTTGCTCCATTGAACGTACCTTTTAGCGTGAATGTCTTTGTACGGGAACCACTATTGTGTATCTTAACTGTTTTGCCGACGTCGCGCGCTTTTTGATCAAAGAATGCGCCGAATGCCGCGGAGCCGGTTAAATAAGGAATTTCTTGCTTGACGCCGGAATTCAGATCCAGCGATGTCGCGGTGTTCTGAACGGTAAATGTTGTCGGATGATTCAATGCTTTATAAGCATCAATGCGACCTGCGCCAGCTTCAAAAACGGACCATGGTTTGCTGAGCGGATCCGTCGTACTCATCAAATCTGATTTTACTTCTGCTGGGGTCAACGTCTTTCCTTCCGCTTTTGCTTGACTATACAGGAGTGCGGCCACGCCGGTGACATGCGGAGCGGCCATTGATGTGCCGTCCATCATCTGATAAGCGTAGGTGTAATCGTTGGCGTTGTCCGGTGCGTTGATGTAGTAAGGAGCTGTCGAGTCAATGGCAACGCCCGGTGCCGTTAGATCAGGCTTAATGTCATAGGTCATGCCAACCGGACCTCTGGAACTGAAATCGGCAAGATTGTCTCCGGACTTTTCGATGGTGTGCATGGTGCCGAAGTTCACTTTCAGTGTTGGATTTTTCTTCAAGGCAGCGACTAAGGCATCGCCTTGCGCTTTGTTCAGGCTGAAGGAGGGAACGTAATTCTTTGATGAGCCAAAATTGTAGTCGAACATGACGTCCGAATTGTTATAAATAATCGCAAACTTTGCACCGTGTTTTTTCGCATTTGCAAGATTATCAACAAAATAGTTGCCGCCCCGTTGGATGAGGGCGATTGAATCTTGCGCTTTCAGAGCATTATCGTCAAACTGTCCTTCAAGACCTTGGCCGCAATCAACCACTGCATAGTCTTTGCCTTGCAGTGGTGCAACGTCGTCGCCGAGTCCGGTCGCAATGTTGGTCAGGTCAAGTTTGAGATCACCTGCTGATCCATTGAATGCCGGCGTGCTTGTCGGCGAGTCACTGGCGCCAACGGTGATCGCAAGCGGGGACGTTCCCGGCGATCCCAATGTCCCTGCTGAAGGTCCGGAATTACCCGCCGAAATAACGGCCGTTTTTCCGGCTAGTGAAAAATTATTAATAGCAACCGAATCAGCGCCGTAAGGCTGATTATCCGAAGAGCCAAGGGACAGATTAATGACATCGATTCCATCTGTATAGGCACGGTCGATTGCAGCGATAATTCCTGAGGACGCGCCGCTGCCATAGGGACCGAGGACGCGGTAGACGTGGAGTTCGACATCGGGGGCGATGCCAAGTTCAGATGCAGCAATCGTTCCGGAAACATGCGTTCCGTGGGAGGTGTAGTATTCACTGCCCGTAACAGGATCGATTTCCGCTTCGCCGCTCTTTTTCCAATCATTATACGTTGTTTCCATCGGATCATTATCGTTATCGATGAAATCATAGCCGCCGCTGTAGACATTCTTGAGTTCCGGATGATTGTAATCAATCCCTGTATCTAGAACACCGACTTTGGCGCCTTTACCGGTGATCCCAAAGTCTTTGCGTGCTTTGTCAACGCCGATTTGTGGACGGCTTTGATCCATGTTAGCAGAAACTGCGTCTTCAGCTACCTTTGTTATTTTATCTTCGGGAATGCGGACGATTTGATCTTTCCAAACTTTTTTAACGTAAGGAAGCTTTGCGATGCTTTTGATTTTATTGCCGGGCAGTTTAACGGCCATTCCATTAAAGGTTTGCTTAAATTCATAGCCAAACTGGGTGGAGGAAGCTGCGAAACTTTTTACTTTTGCCGCACTTTGTAAGGAAGCCTTAAAATCGGCATGTTCTTTATTAATGGCTTGCAATGCTGTTGCGGATGAAAAGGACTTCGCTGATTTGAGTGAGGCGCCTGGCTTGTGGGTGGCAAGCGGGTCTGTCGTAAATTCTACGATAATCGCTTGTTGTTTGCTCGTGTCGGTATTGAGCCCTTGATCAATGTCAGCACTTTTTTTCTTGCTGTCAATCGTCTGCTTCAGGTTCTGGAGATCTGCTTTATTCAAGTCCATGGGTTTGATCGTTTCCACATGGCGCTCTGCATGGGCAGATGCTGTTGAAAATGAAAAGACACTCGACAGAACAAGAATGAAAATGAGTAATCCTGCGATCCACTTCATGTGGCGTGTGCTTAGCATGTAATCCCTCCTGATTAATCGATAAACGCGTTGAGAATGTTGAATCTTATAAAAAATGCGTTTATTTCAACAATTAAGAGAATCGTAGCAAAGAAACAATCATTGATAAATCATAAAAAATCATCAAAATACAACAGAATTTGACAAAACTAGCGGTCATGCAGCATTGAACGCACCTATTTTTACAAAAAGGTGTGGAACCATGCTGAAAAATGGAAGAAAAAAATTAGTCCTTTTACTCGGATATTGGTAACAATCTACGAAATCGTTCCAATCTATGAAAAGTAATGCTTGTACTCGGCATTTCCGAAAACGTAAAATGATAGAGAGAATAAAAGTGCGATGGAGAGAGGGAACCTTTTTGCTGATTTTTGTTGATGTGATTTTACCGGTATTCTTCATTTTTTTTAGCGGTTATCTTTTACAGAAAATTTTCAAACTTGATTTGCTCCCGATCTCGACGCTTGCGGTGTATCTGCTGATTCCATTCTTAGTTTTTGATACGTTCTACACAACGCCAATGGATCTGAGTTTCTACTATATTGTGGTGACTTCGGTGATCATTATGGTGGCGCTGATTGCGGCCGGACTGCTTCTTTGCCGGTTCTTTCGTTATGATAAAAGCGAGCGGAATGCGTTCTTGCTTTCGACTATTTTTCCAAACAGCGGCAATTACGGTGTGCCGATTATTTTATTTGCTTTCGGAAAACAGGGCGTCTTATATGCGATGCCGTTGATGATTTTTCATGCCATTCTTATGGGAATCGTGGGCATCTATATTGCGGCAAACGGAAAAGGGAGCGCGAAAATGGCACTGCAGACCGTGCTGAAACAGCCGATGAACTATGCGATTATTCCGGCGCTGCTGCTGCAATCCTTCCATATAGAAATTCCGGCCCACTTTCTGCAAAGTATCGAACTCGTCAGCGATGCATCGATTCCGGTCATCATGGTCATCCTCGGGATGCAGTTGGCGAATGTTGATGTACATAGAATAAGTTGGGGACGAATCAGTCTAGCAACGGTCGTACGGCTTGTTTTGTCGCCGTTGATTGCTTATTGGGTGTGCTTGATGTTCCCGATCGATCCGCTTTTGCAAAATGTGATTATCGTGATGGCGGCAATGCCGAGTGCGGCGAATACGACGCTGTATGCGATCCAGTTCAATGCCAAACCGCAATTTGTTTCCAGCTGCACGCTGATCACGACTGTGGCGAGCGCTGTGACGCTTGATGTACTGCTCAGCTTGTTTTAAGCGGTGTCGTTTGCTCCCGAGCTGCATACACTCTTACAGACTTATCCGTGGCTTGAGTCCCATAAACTAGGTGTACAATTGAGGTGATTCGGATGTTGAAAGCGATCCTGTTTGATTTTGACGGAACCTTGGCAGATTCGCGAGAAGCGTTTCTGACGGCCTATAATAAATTAGCACAGCGGCATGGTTTTGAAAGAATGACCCATCCGTTGTTTGAACAATTGAGGGCGCGCTCAATGCGGGAACGCTGCAAGGCGCTGCATGTACCTTTTCATAAAATCCCTTTCTTGATCGGTGAAATCTCGCGCTACTATCAAGAGTCAATGATGGAGATTCCATTGATGAAAGGTGCGCGGGAAATGGTGCAGGAGTTGCGGGAGGCGGGCTACCGCTTGGCGATTCTATCTTCGAATGAAGAGAAAAATATCCGCTTTTTCCTGAAGATTCACGGTTTGGATGGTTTTTCCACAATTATGTGCTCAAGGAAACTGTTTGCTAAGGATCGGCTGATGAATAGCTATTTGAAACGTCAGAAGTTAAAGCCAGATCAAGTGGTTTACATTGGTGATGAGGCGCGCGATGTTCTTGCCGGTCAAAAAAGCGGTATTCGGGTGGTCTGGGCAGCGTGGGGCTTTGATGGAGCGGAGAATGTGCGAAAAGCAAGGCCTGATTTTATTGCAGAACGGCCGAGTGATGTGCTGCAGCTGGTTAGCGAGCTATAACCCGCGATCAGGGATTATGCATTTGCACAAAGCTTTTTGTTGTGAACACCCTTTGTTTTCCAGCGTGACTGCTCTAAGATGAGAGTAGTACGATGTGATCACGGACAAATGAGGGGGACGCTATGGAGCAATTTTTCTACAAACAGCCGGTACCGGTTGATTTCGGATTTGGCAAGATTAAAAAACTGCCGCAGATTCTCAAGCAGTTCGGTTTTTCGCGTGGATTACTGATTAGTGCACCGTCAATGGTGCGTGCGGGGATTGCACAGCAGCTTATGGAGCAGTCGGATGGAAAAATTATCACTATTTTTTCCGAAATTCAGCCGAATCCTACGGTGTTGAATACAGATGCCTGTGCGATGACCCTTCGCGATAAGCAATGTGATTTTGCGATTGCACTCGGTGGCGGCAGTATTATGGACTGTGCCAAGGCTGCTTGTTTTACAGCAACAACCCCGTACAGTGCAGCCGACTTTTTGTCCGGACAGCGCTCGGTTGACCATGCGGGCATTCCGATGATTGCCGTACCAACAACATCGGGAACGGCAAGTGAAGTGACGACTGCATCGGTATTGACCGATACCGAGCGCGGGGTGAAGGCACTGCTCGGCAGTGATAATCTGTATCCGGTTTATGCACTTGTTGACCCGCAGCTTTCGATGAGCTGTCCGCCTCAGGTAACGGCAGCGAGCGGTTTCGATGTGATCGCGCATGCACTGGAAGCCTACTATGGAAAAAAGCATCAGCCGCTGACCGATTTGGCAGCTGAACGCGCGGCCGCGCTTGCCTTTGATGCACTGCTGACGGCTTATCGCGAACCCAATAACCGAGAAGCACGGGCGAAGATGAGCGAGGCGTCGGTGACTGCCGGCTTTGCTTTCGGACAGACGCAAACGGCAGCCGCACATGCCTGTTCCTATCCGTTGACTCAAGACTTCGGGATTGTGCACGGCGAGGCGTGCGCGTTCACACTGCCATCCTTCTGGCGTTTGAACAGTGAAGAAGGTGCGGAAGCAGAACGGCTGCAGGCTTTTAGCAGACGGCTTGGTTTCGCTAGCAGCAATGCGCTTGCCGATCAGATGGATGCGATGAAAAAGGAAATGCAGCTGTGCACGACTTTAGCAGAGGCGGGCATCCTCGAAGAAGATCTTGATCAATTGGTAAGCAAAAGCTTTGCACCGAACATGCAGAATAACCCGGTGCCGATCACTAAGGCGCGTTTAAAGGCCATTTATCTGCATTTAAAGTGAGCATACATGCAAAAGAACCTCTAAAACTGCAACCGTTTCAGAGGTTCTCTTTTTAAAAATCGATCGCTGCGGCGCTTCGGACCGTAGACAATACCGCCCGTGCAAAAAGCACGGGCGGTTTTTGATCAACTTTTAGTTTGAAAAATACTTTTTGATCGTTGTTTTCAATTCGTTTTCATCAAGAATGATTTGGCTGTTGTTTGCTTTAAGCAGATCATCGCGCATCGTTGCACCGCGGCCCTTAACCTGGCGGTACTTGATCTGTTTCTCAGGATGAAAGTTGTCTTTTACACCTAATCCGACACTGACCATGTCTTCAGTCGACATGTTGGTAGCGATCAAGAATTTGGAGAGTGATTGCATCAGCGCCGGCAGCCGAGTGACGTTGGACGGCTGCATGATCTTTTTTGCAATGCCGATCAGCGCCGCCTGTTGAAGCTGCTGCCGTCCGTAGTCGGTTCCCGGCAGCGAATAGCGCTCGTGGCAGAGCTCGGTGACCATTTCGCCGCTCAGCTTTTGAACGCCCGGGGCAAAGGTTTTGCCTGCATTTTTACCGTACCATGGGTGGGTAAGGGTAACTTTAAACGGCACATTCATTTCAATGCCGTCCAGTGCATCGACCATATACTGCAGCCCCCAATAATTGGTTTCAGCGTAGTAATGAATCGGAACACCGGTGAGGTTGGATACGGCGGACACCGCAGTTTCAATGCCTTTTTTGGTTCCTTGATTCACTTGGGCAATGTATTGGACACTCGTCAGCTTTGTATGCCCGTAGCCATCCATGTAGACCCGGGTATCACGCGGGATGCTGAGCATGTTGTATGTATGCTTGTTTAAATCGGCATGAATTAGCACCATCGAGTCGGTGTGACTGGCCTTTGACCCTTTTCGAGAATCCGAGCCGATCAACAGTGCATTGAAGGTTCCGGCTTTTTCTTTATAATTTTTGGTCTTGCTCGGTTCACCGGTACCAACCGTTTTTAAGTTATTGAAATGGTTAACCGGTTTTAGTCGGTGTAATTCATAGAAGCTCAAAGCAGTTCCGGCAACAAGCAGAATCGCAAGGGTCAGTAAGATATAGCGCCAAACACGGTGGCGTTTTCTTGATCTTCTGGACGAGCTTCGTGATTGTTCCAAATCCTTTTTCTTTCCCATAATTTACTCCTTTTGCGCTGGTATTGAGTGGGCAGCCTGTGATGATTCAGGACGAAATGTGACAAATCCATTCAATTAGTATAGCAAAAAGTATGCGGTTATTTTCAAAATATAGCAATAAAGATAAAGTTTTTTCAGCTGAATCGGCATGTGAATTGAGCGGAAGCGGCACATATTCGCTTAGGCACGGCCATATAATGGAACAAATCCTGCATGAATCAAGGGGGCTGGAGAATGGAACTGATTCAAGAACGTGATCGTTTGGAACTTGTCCACGAACAGGGGAATTGGTGCCTTAAGGAGGGGGCGGGCTTTTCACCGGTGCAGCTCGTTGCAGCGGCGACCGCAGCATGCAGCACCTATGTTTTTGAAAACTTGCTTAATATGCGTGAAGTAACCTATGCCATGAAGAAAGTAGTGCTTGATTATCAGCTTGGCAGCTACTACCCAAATCCGCTGGCACGTATTGATGTGCAATTTGTGATGCAGGCGGAAGGACGTGATCGTGAAGAGGTTGAACATGTCTTCTATCAAATCGCAGAAAATTGCCCGGTGCTGCAATCGCTGCATCCGCGTATTAAAGTGAATGAGTCGATTCGCTTCATTTAATTAAATAGTATTTCACATCCTCTACTTTTTTCCGATATATATATTATGGAGAAAAAAGGGGGATTTTATCGAAATATGTCGAAAAATAGTTCAAAAAAGCATAAACGCTTGCGTTTAAATCTCAAGTTAAAAAGGACATTAATGACTTCTATGATCGTTGTTGCGCTTGTTCCTGCGATTATTGTCGGTGTCGCTTCATTTATCAATGCCAGTCATAAGGTGTCGGAGCAGATTGAACGCAGCGCGACGAATAGTGTCAACTTATTAAACCAAAATATTTCTCAAACGATTAACCTGGAGAAAGAGCGTTTGGATTATTTAGCGAGCCACATATCCGCCGTATCCATAACAAATGGAGAAAATCGAGAAGCCATTAAGACGCTCCTTTCACAGCAACAAGCCGACAGCGGGCTTGCACAGGCTTATGTGGGGACGAAGAAAGGCCGATATGTATATACACCGCAATCATTGATTAAGCCTGAAGGATTTACTCCCGTCACACGGCCATGGTTTATCGATGCAATGAAGCGGCCACATCGTGTTGTCGTTAATGAGCCGTACAATTCGATCCTTGTTAAAGATTATGTTGTTTCATTGTCTTCTACTACCACCGATAATCAAGGCGTGGTCGGAATCGATCTAAATCTCGGGGAGCTTCAAAAAATTTCCAATTCCGTTCGTGTCGGCGAGAGCGGCTATGCATTTATCGTGAGTCCCAGTGGAAAAATTGTTGCGCATCCAAAACTGAAACCAGGGACGAAGGTTCCCAACGCTGCATTGCTTAAAAAGATAAAGAAATCAAGCAGCGGATCTTTGGAAACAAACGACAAAGGGATTGAGAAGAAGGACTTTTATGTAACCAATAAGGATACCGGCTGGGTGATCGTCGGCTCCCTTAACAACAGTGATATTACAAGAAACACCAACAGCATCTTAATGAGTTCAATCCTTCTTAGTGTAATCACGGCGATCATTGCTGCCGTATTTGCGCTGATGACGGTCTACTTCATCATCCGACCAATTAAGAATCTGCTTCAAGTTGCGCATAAAGTCACGGAGAAAGATCTGACGCATCTCGCTGAAAAAGAAGGCTTTGACGAATTTAAACAATTGGGAACGGGTTTCAATCAGATGATTTCATCATTAAACAATGTCCTGATACAAGTAGATGACAAAGCGACTGCTGTTGCCTCATCATCTGAAGAATTAACCGCTTCAACAGAGGAAAATCGCGCAACCTCTGATGAAGTCGCGCAATCAATTCAAGAAATTGCCGCCGGCTCCCAAGAACAGAACCAAAAGGTTGACGCATCTAAGCATAATGTTGCTCGGATCAATCAAGAGACGGAGAAAATAGCTGCACAAGCCACGGTACTTAGCAAACGGTCCGTTGATGCGATGGATTCCGTCAACAATGGAAAACACGCGTTGACCCAAGTCGTTCAACAAATCAAAACCATTCGGACAACCAATGATCAATTTGCTAAAGAATTAAATGATTTGGCAGGAAAGTTGAATCAGATCAGCGACACAAATAATCTTATTAATGATATTGCGGCACAGACCCATCTACTGTCTCTGAATGCAGCGATTGAAGCGGCGCGAGCTGGGGAACATGGTAAAGGATTTAGTGTGGTAGCCGCTGAAATTCAGAAACTCGCCGTCCAATCTGCAGAATCGACCACTAAGATTGCTGAGGCTGAGGCTTCGATTACTGAAAAAGTACAAGAACTCGTACAGTCCATGAAAACGGGATCGCAACAAGTGAGCAAGGGAATCGGTATGGCTGATACCGCCACGACGACGTTTGCTGATGTTGAGAAAACGGTTGCTTCGGTATCAAAAGCAGCGAGTGAGATGTCTGACTCTGTTCAGAAAATTTCAGGGTCTTCAGCAGAAATTGTCGAACGAATTAATGCAATTGCTCATCTGTCTGAGACGACCAGCGGCCTAACGGAAAATGTATCGGCTGCAGCAGAACAACAATCGGCATCAATGGAAGAAATTGCCCATAACGCAACCAACTTGTCGATACTTGCTGATGAATTAAGACAAGTAGTTGCCCAGTTCGTGATTAACAAAGGATAAGAAGGTCCGCCTCAAAACGGCCTTCGTTGTGTTTCCTGGTAGAAAGAGATTTAAAAAGCTTATAAAAAGCAAGAAAAAGGTGTCTCAAACGTCCGCTTTTCACTTTGAGACACCTTTTTAGCATAGACCAGTGTCTTGACCAAGAATCAAAGTGGAGGTCTTGGGCGCCAGCG
>NZ_BJMS01000013.1 GCF_006539285.1 Sporolactobacillus inulinus | reverse complement strand
AATCTTCAGCAATTGTCACCGATATGCCGTTATGACATAAACTAACTATCAGCAAATGTCCCCGTTACCGATTGCCCCTGCCGTTATTCAAGAAGCAGGGGTAATGGTCAAAAACCTTTATTTGTCATGGGGTAAAGAAAGGAGCGAACCATTATGCCGCCGTTCGAGCGTGGTCCTCAGGATCCATTTTTCTGGACGATGCAGCCGCCCAGTGAACCCCCTGCAGAGCCTGCCCGCGGGTTTGGATTCCCACCGATCTTTCCTGTTCGTCAATCGCAAGCGCCGCAAATGCCGACGCAAACGACTCCGCCGCCACAAAGCGGAAACGGCGGGATTGGTGCGTTACTCACATCACTGCTCTCAGCAGGAGCGCCGCATACAAATGGTGGTGCGACTAGTGGCTTGAATTTAGGCGGTATTTTGGTCAACGCTCAAAAAGCAATTCAGACCGCACAAACCGTTCTGCCAATGATTCAACAATTTGGACCGTTAATTAAAAATGCTCCGGCAATTATCAGTGCGATGAAGGGCATTCAAGGGGACAGTGATAAAACCGATAAAGAGGAAAACAGCAGTGATGACACGCCCGACCACAATGAAGAGGCTGCTGGCAATCGCAAAGAGAGTGAGCGTAACTCAAGGAAAGAAACGGTTGATAAAACCGATGAAGCAGATGACGATCAAACGAACGAACAAAAGAAAAAAGGAATCGCCAAGAACAAAAAGCCCTTAAAAGCAAAACGTAAAAAGCATTATAAAGCGTCGTTACTGAATAGTGAAGTGGTACCGACCAAACCTTCTGTTCCCCGTATGTATATTTAACGCTTGCGCATCCATTGTGTTCCCAAGCCGGCTCATTTATAATAATTTAATGAATTGACTTATTTATTGCAGCTACTGCAGAACGGGGAGATTAACATGAACGTAATCAAGGTCTCACCGCGAGGCTATTGTTATGGTGTGGTTGACGCCTTGGTCATTGCCAGAAAGGCAGCTATGGATCCAAGTCTGCCAAGACCCATTTATATACTCGGCATGATCGTTCACAACCATCACGTCACCGAAGCTCTGAAGGAAGACGGCATCATCACCCTTGATGTACGGGGCAAAAAAAGAATCGAACTGCTTGACGAAGTCGATCACGGTACCGTAATCTTTACCGCACATGGCGTTTCACCGGACGTACGCAAGACGGCAGAAGCTAAGAGATTGACGGTCATTGACGCGACATGCCCTGATGTAACCAAGACACATACCCTGATCAATGAAAAGATAAAAGAGGGCTACCATGTGATCTATATTGGCAAAAAAGGGCACCCGGAGCCTGAGGGAGCCATCGGTGTCGCCCCTGATCGTGTTCATCTTGTTGAAACCGTTGCGGACATTGATCAGCTTCATTTTAATACGGACAAGATCCTGATCACCAATCAAACGACCATGAGTCAATGGGATGTCATGGATCTGATGAATGAAATCAAAGCCAAATACCCGCAAGCGGAGAATTGTAACGAAATCTGCCGAGCAACGCAGACACGTCAGGAAGCGGTGGCAACGCAGGCAAAAGATGCCGATCTGCTTATCGTCGTCGGTGACCCGCGTAGCAATAATTCCAATCGTCTTGCTCAAGTATCTAAAGAGATTGCAAAAACCCGCTCCTACCGGATTGCTGATCTGTCTGAACTGAAGCTTGAATGGCTGAACGGCGTGCAAAAGGTTGCCGTTACTGCCGGTGCCTCGACGCCCACTCAATTAACCAAGGAAGTAACGCTCTTCCTCGATCAATATGATCCGGAAAACCCGGAAACGTGGTCTACCGAAAGCCAAGCGGCAAAGAGTAAAAACATATTGCCTAAGGTTAAAGTAAAAGCAAGAAAAAGCTAACGCCATGCATCTCATTTACTCCAAAAATACGTTCATACGGGTCTTTCTTTTCATAGAAGACAATCCGTATGAACGTATTTGTTTCTCAATACGCACATCAGCGCAGTTTCACTAATTGCTACGATCGATGGATGAAAAGACGTAGTGCTTTGCTCTGTTTGAAAATAACCCGCGCGGCTCATGAGATTTAGAACTTACGTATTGATTGATCGCTATCCACTTCATTTACAGCCAATTCGTTCAGTATTTGTTTCAAAAAGTTTACTTCAATCTGACCTGGTGCAGAGGCCTGGTCAACGCTCCCGAACGTAACTGCAGACCCGGTAAGCGCACCGCTGATTCTCGACAGTTTTCCTAAACGTCCCATGGACATGGTGACAATCGGAACCGTCATTGCTTGACTCGCTTTTAACGTTGCATGCATCAGACGCAGCACATCTGCTTGGGCGTTCGGCATCACCGCAATTTTTGCAATATCCGCGTGTTCAGCTTCCATTTTCTTTAAGATCGAAATGATCTTAGATTCAGCTGGCGTGCACGAGAAGTAGTGCGCGCTAAAGACAACCATTCTCCCCAGTTCATGTAATCGTTTCACTAAACGCGTCCGCATATCGTCTGAACGGGATAATTCCAAATCAAATGCGTCCGCCAGTTTCTGCATTGCCAATGCTTCGTACAGATGGAAATAGTCCTCTTCGCTGATCGATTGTTTTCCCCCTTCATTTACGCTTCTGAACGTCGCGAGGAGCGGAGTTTGACCCAGAACGGCATTAAGCTGATCTGCAGTATCGATGATCGCCGTCCAAGAACTGCTTCTCATAGAGTCAATGCGCCACTCGATAAAATCAACCGGCCCCGCAAGGATCCGTTTTGCCGCGTTTACCGCTTGTTCTGCTGTGGTGGCGGTGATTGGAACACAGATTTTCTGTCGCCCGCAGCCAATCGTTAGATTTTTTAATCGAACAGTGTTCATCATTTTCCTTCTTTTCTGTTTATTATCGAGAGCGTAGCATGCAATCTGAACGCTGTCAATCCATGTAAAAAAATCCGTTGCAGCAACGTATGGTGATCGGACATTGGCTTAAATGATTCGTTGCTTTTTTCAAATTTGTCTTGACATTCAGATTGTAACTTGTTATTGTATTTGTCACCAACTGGTTTAGGAGTTTTTCAAATGATGATGATAAAACATAAAGGTTGTTTCCAAATCAATCGATACTATTACTTTGGCTGGTTTCATTAGTGTTTGTATCCGCGAATCTTGCAGATGCAAACACACTTCCGTTTGCATCTGTGCTGGCCAAAGTTGTTTTTCATGCATCATAAAAAACAAGCCGCATCGATGTTGTCCGATATAAGGTCAATAAACTGTGCGGCTTTTTCCTTTATCCGGTGAAATGATCCGGAGAAAAATCCCGCGGTTTACGTAACCCGCGGGATTTTTTTCAGTTATCAAAACTCAGTAAAAAAAGAACAGGAAGGAGTGAAGCAATGATGAACAATGATCCTATTGATCAATTATGTGTAAATGCGGTACGAATGCTGAGCTGCGCGTGCATTGAGCAAGCGGGTTCAGGGCACCCGGGATTGGCGCTTGGAGCTGCCCCAATGGCTTATGTTTTGTGGCGCAATCATTTGCGGTTGAACCCGGAGGACTCAAAATGGTTTGATCGCGATCGATTTGTTTTGTCGGCAGGGCACGGATCATCCCTGCTGTACAGTCTGCTTCACTTGTCAGGATTTAATCTGACGATCGATGATTTAAAACAGTTTCGTAAGTTGACCAGTAAAACGCCGGGCCATCCTGAATACGGAACAACATGCGGCGTCGAAGCAACAACCGGCCCGCTTGGGCAAGGCTTAGCAATGGCCGTCGGTATGGCAATGGCTGAAGCACACCTTTCTTCTATGTATCGTGCGAAGCAAACGGAAGTGATCAATCATCGCACCTTCGCGCTGTGTGGAGACGGCGATCTAATGGAAGGCGTCTCTCACGAAGCAGCTAGTCTTGCCGGGCACTTGAAACTGAGCAAATTGACTGTCCTGTACGATTCGAATCAGGTCTCGCTCGACGGTGAAACAAAGCGCGCTTATTCGGATGACGTTCAGAAACGCTTCAAAAGCTATGGTTGGCACTATGAACGCGTAGAGGATGGAAATGATTTAGCTGAAATTGATGCTGCAATTTGTCGGGCAAAAGAGCAGAACATGCGCCCAACCTTGATCGAGGTGCGCACCATAATCGGGTTTGGCGCGCCCGGACAAGGAACGAATCGTGTTCATGGTATGCCGCTTGGTGCCGACGGAATCGCTTCGTTGTGCAGCAGACTCAATTGGCATTCCCCGGAATTCACTATTCCCAAACAGGTCTATGAGCGATTTGCGGATTGTGTTGCGCGGCGCGGCAAGCTCGCTGAAGCCGAATGGAACCGCCGTATCGATCAATGGTCGATCGATTATCCTGAACAAGCCAAACAATTAAAACAATCGCTCAGCAACACGCCGTCCATCGCTTGGGGGACGTTTCTACCACAATATGCCGTTGGAATCGAGGCATCGGGCCGCGAAGTGAGTCAACGTATGATCCAAATGTTTGCTGCCAAAGTTCCTTATCTATGGGGCGGTTCTGCAGACTTGGCCAGTTCAAACAAAACGGATATCGAAAACAGCAATTTATTCAGTGCTGCCGATCGAAACGGTAGAAACATCGCTTTCGGTGTTCGTGAATTCGCTGAAGGAGCACTACTAAACGGCATCGTGCTTCACGGTGGCAGCAGAGTATTTGGAGGAACCTTTCTTGTCTTCTCCGACTACATGCGCCCAGCAATTCGGCTTGCTGCTTTGCAAAAGCTTCCGGTAATCTATGTCTTCACGCATGATTCCATTGCCGTTGGCGAAGACGGTCCAACCCATCAACCGGTCGAACAACTCATGAGTTTGCGAGCAATGCCGGGAATTTCACTGATTCGCCCTGCAGATGCAAACGAGACCGTTGCCGCCTGGGAAACGGCTATGGATTCGTTCCATCAACCCACAGTCTTAGTGCTGTCTCGCCAGAAATTGCCGGTTTTACAATTCTCGGCAGAATGCGCGCGTGAAGGGGTCCGCCGCGGCGGCTACGTGCTTTCGCCACAAACGGGTGCAATGCCTGAAGGGATCTTGATTGCGACCGGCTCGGAAGTCCAGCTCGCCATTGCAGCTCAGCAGCTTTTGAAGCAGTCAGGGCATGACGTTTCTGTCGTCTCCTTGCCTTGCTTTGATCGTTTCGAACAACAAAGTAAGCCTTACCGTGAATCGGTGCTCCCGTCCTGTGTCCGTCGCCGAATGTCAATCGAAATGGGAGCAACGCTCGGTTGGGAACGCTATGTAGGAACAGAGGGCATCCGGCTTGGTGTAGACACCTTTGGCGCCAGCGGTTCTGCTGCTGAACTGCTGAATCATTACGGATTTACCAAAAAAGAGATTGCCAATCACTACTTGCAGCTTATCAGTTCTCCAGCTCCATCCAACTGAAGCTGGAGCGATCAATGGAAACATCGTTAAAATCCTATGAAGTGAGGTAAATGAAATGATTATTACGTTTAAACAAACCGTGACACCGGAAATTAAGCACGCTTTTCAAACAAAATTCAACCAGTTGCACAAGCAAGTATTTATTTTCGGTTTGCGCATGGCGGTTGTCGGACTTGATCACTACCCTTTTTCGGATCAAGAAGCCGAGGCCATTGATCAAATCATTGCGGAAACGCCGTCTTATGTTCAAGCAAGCCGCCGTTTTCATCCTGAAGACAGCGTGATTAAGCTGCCGCATTCGGAAATTGGCGCCAAGACCTTTACAATCATGGCCGGCCCATGTTCCGTTGAGTCGGAAGATCATATTCGCCGTATGGCTGAGGTTGCCCACCAAGGCGGCGCATCCATTCTGCGCGGCGGCGCATTTAAACCACGAACCTCACCCTACTCCTTCCAAGGTCTTGGTGAGGAAGGCTTGCGCTACTTACGCAAAGCTGCGGATGAAAATGGAATGGATGTCATTACCGAAGTTATGGATGAATCCCATGTGCCGCTCGTCGCAGAATACACGGATGTG
The DNA here is from genome assembly GCF_006539285.1 of Sporolactobacillus inulinus. Lineage (GTDB taxonomy): Bacteria > Bacillota > Bacilli > Bacillales > Sporolactobacillaceae > Sporolactobacillus > Sporolactobacillus inulinus. The sequence goes on along the minus strand of NZ_BJMS01000013.1, from coordinate 35,461 downwards.
ATGCAAATCGGTGCACGGAATATGCAAAACTTTTCTTTGCTAAAGGCCGTGGGCAAAACCCGCATTCCCGTTGCTCTGAAACGTGGGATGTCCGCTTCCATTGACGATCTGCTAAATGCATCCGAGTATATCGCCAGCGGAGGCAATACCAACATTATTTTGATTGAACGCGGCATCCGGACTTTTGATCATCAGTACACGAGAAATACGTTTGATGTAGCAGCTGTCCCAGTTTTGCAAAAGCTGACGCATTATCCGGTCATTGTTGATCCAAGTCATGCCGTTGGCGCTTGGGATTTGGTTGCGCCCGCCGCGTATGCAGGTACTGCGGCCGGCGCCAGCGGTATGATCGTTGAAATTCATGATCATCCTGAAAAGGCAATGTCCGATGGTCCGCAAGCGCTCAAGCCCGATACGTATCTGACCATGACGAAGCGCGTGGCCGCACTTCGTCAATGTATGGCAACGTGGGAGGATTGAATGTGAAACGCTTTGTTGCACTGCCGCATAAGAAGTACCCCATTTTCATTGAACGCGGAGTTCTCCAACAACTGGGGTCACTGCTCACCGGGATCTGGTCGCCGCGTAAAATAGCCGTGGTCAGTGACCACCATGTTGCGCCTCTGTATCAGGAACGCATCGTTCGGCAATTGGAGGCAGCCGGATTTCGCACCGCTACTTTTCAAGTACCTTCTGGAGAATCGTCCAAAAGTTGGGAAACCGCGGTGCAGTTATACCGATCGCTGACAAACAATCAGTTCACACGATCAGATGGTGTGCTTGCACTTGGCGGCGGCGTTGTCGGTGATCTCGCCGGATTCATCGCCTCAACCTATATGCGCGGTATTGCTTACATTCAAGTTCCTACTTCGCTGTTAGCACAAGTGGACAGCAGCGTTGGTGGAAAAACGGCGATCAACTTAGATACTGCGAAGAATATTGTTGGAACGTTTCACCAGCCGGATGCAGTTTTCATTGACCCTGATACGCTGCAAACACTACCACAGCGTTATATCTGTGAAGGTTATGCCGAGATTGTCAAAATGTCCGCATTAGAAGGTGGAGCATTTTGGCAGATGACGGGTGAGGTGCACCGTCCGGAAGACATTGTCACACAGGCGGAACCGCTCATCCATCAAAGCATTGCCTATAAAACAAAGATCGTCTGCAAGGATGAAAAAGAATCTGGACTCAGGCAGATCCTGAACTTTGGACACACCATCGGTCATGCAATTGAACTGCTTTCCGAGGGAGCGTTAGCTCATGGTGAAGCAATCAGCATTGGAATGGTTCAAATAACCCAGTGCTTCGCTAATTACGGTTTGACAAAACACGGCACTTTGGATGGCTTGGTTCAGCGGCTCCAACAAACGGGACTCCCGCTAAAATCATCGCTGATGAGCACTGCCGACGTTTACCGTCAAATCACTAATGATAAGAAAAATCATGGCGGCCGGCTTACTCTCGTCTACCTAGAAGCGCCGGGTCGACCCGCCATGCACTCAATCCCGATCAGTCAAGCTGAATTATTTCTCACGGGGAAAAAGGCGCCGAACAGTGACTGATCAGGATCGCCGCTATAGACATGTGATCATTGCATCAGCACGGCTTTGATCAAGCGAGCACCGTTCTGCAGTAAGCCCTCTCATTTCTTTATCTGAGAGGGCTTACTTATATAGCTTCTGCCATTCGCTTTCCTAATTAAACAATAAATCGAAACGGATTGGTTACCGATTCTGAAATCACTACCTCTGTGTCAAACCGCTCTTCCTCAATCACACGACTTAAATATTGCTGCACACCGATCTTCATCACACGCTCGATATAGTGACCCGCATCAATGACATGAAGTCCGCACAATAATGCATCATGAGCCGTGTGATAATAAATATCGCCGCTAATCAGCACATCTGCTCCCCTATACTTTGCATAGGGAATCAAGCTGTTTCCATCGCCTCCTGACACCGCCACAGTGCGAATCATCGCATCTGCCGCACCAACCGCGCGCAGTCCGTCAATCCCTAGTTGCTCCTTGACAAGACGGCAATAGCGTTCAAAAGGCATTGCTTCCTGAAGTTTTCCAATTCTGCCGAGGCCATAAGCTTTCCCCTCATTTTGAATCGGGATCACCTGATAGGCAGGCTCCTCATAGGGATGTGCCTTAACCATTCTGGCGACTACTTTACGCAGCAAATGTTCGGGAACAATGGCCTCAATCCGCTGTTCATCCATTTGCTCCACCTTCCCTACAGAACCGAGATATGGATGGGCACCCGAATGCGGGAGAAAAGAACCGGTTCCTGAAGAAGAGAAACTGCAATGACTGTAGTTTCCGATCGAACCCACGCCTGCATCTCCGATCACATGGCGAACGTTTTCCGCATGACTTTGCGGTACATAAACGACAAGCTGATACAACGGTTCATGGTAAGTGGGCTGCAAAATTTGCGCATGCTTCAACCCAAGTTGTGCGGCAAGCATATCATTGACACCGCCATCAGCAAGATCAAGATTTGTATGCGCAGCATAAACAGCGATGTCATTTTTAATACATTTTGTAACAATCTTCCCTTGTCCTTCATCAGAGCGCACGTTTTTAAGCGGGCGAAAGATCAATGGATGGTGAGCAATGATTAAATCAACCTGCTTATCTGCTGCTTCATCGGCAACATTTTCGAGCACATCCAAGGTAACCATCACACGTTTCACCTCTTTATGCAACGTTCCGACGAGAAGACCTATCTTATCCTTTTCATAAGCAAGCTTTTTCGGTGCCCATTCTTCAAATCGTTGAATTAAACGTTCGCCGGAAATCCAATTTACCAAACCGTTCGCTTCCTTTCTTCCTGCGCTCATTTGTTTTCGAAATAGGAGTGAATCAAGTGCAGTTCTTTTTGACTTTCTTCTATTTTTTTCAGTACCTCATCGGATTGCTTTGTATTCCGGAGTGCCTTTAGGATGCTGCTAAGTCTGCGTTCTCTATTTTTCCATTTTTTAATGAATAATCGCTCTTGTTTCGATGAGAGCACCGGACCCATCATCAGTTCCAGCTCTGATAATGATTTCGGTTTATAGCCTTGACACGCCCGAATCACTTCATAGACATGATGCCCTTCATTGACAATTGCTTCATCAGAAATAATCCAGCCATTATGATCAAGCCAACGCCTGACACGTGGTTCGCGACTATTCGGTTGCAAGATAAGTACCGTTTTCTTACCGATTTTTTTCTTGCCGCGTTCCAATATATCGGCTATCAATTCGCCGCCCATACCGGCAATGGAGATTGCGCTCGCTTCTCCTTGCTCTCGAAGCACATCAAGTCCGTCACCAAGCCTCACATCAATTCGGTCTTGAAGACCTTGTTTTGCAACATTTACTGTGGATTGATACAACGGACCTGGCCGCACCTCTCCCGCGATCGCTGAATCAACTCTGCCAATTTGTACCGCCCGGCAAGGCAGATGGGCATGATCCGAACCAATGTCCGCCAAGCATTCAACTCTAGGAACAAAATGAAGCACGCAATCCAATCGAGGAGATAAATGTATTTTTTCCATACTCACAGTCCTTAGTTCAAACTTTCGATTTGCCACTGTTATGGTATCACAAACGAATCCATATCCCAAAACAGTTAAATTTTCAAAATACCAATTGATAACGTTTACAACATCGATTAGAATAGAGAAATAAGGTATATTCTCTTCCTTTACCTTACTTTTTTGTCCATGTTTCGATTTGCATCCGGCACACAATCTAATTAAAATATACAGTAATCGAACACTAGCCGAAACGCAGAGACTTCGGCAAAAAAAAAGCTCCCCATTGGGAGCGGCCGTGAAAGGCTTAGTCGAGAAAATCCTTTAGTTGTTTGCTTCTGCTTGGATGACGAAGTTTCCGCAATGCTTTAGCTTCAATTTGGCGGATGCGTTCGCGCGTCACACCAAATACTTTGCCGACTTCTTCCAATGTCCGCGTTCTCCCGTCATCAAGACCGAAACGCAAACGCAGAACATTCTCTTCGCGATCTGTTAGTGTATCAAGAACATCTTCAAGCTGTTCCTTTAATAATTCATAGGCTGCTGCATCAGAAGGTGCTTTTGCATCCTGATCTTCAATAAAGTCACCAAGATGCGAATCATCTTCTTCACCAATTGGTGTTTCAAGAGAAACAGGCTCTTGCGCAATTTTCAAGATTTCCCGAACTTTTTCCGGTGGCAGTTCCATTTCTTTACCAATTTCTTCCGGTGTTGGTTCGCGACCAAGATCTTGAAGCTGCTGACGCTGCACACGAATCAGTTTGTTGATCGTTTCAACCATGTGAACCGGGATACGGATCGTACGTGCTTGATCGGCAATTGCTCGGGTAATTGCCTGACGAATCCACCATGTTGCATACGTACTAAACTTAAACCCTTTGGTGTAGTCAAACTTTTCAACGGTCTTCATAAGACCCATATTTCCTTCTTGTATTAAATCAAGGAACAACATGCCGCGTCCGACATAACGTTTTGCAATGCTGACGACAAGACGGAGGTTTGCTTCAGCGAGTCTCCGCTTTGCACTTTCATCGCCATCATTAATTCGTTTCGCCAGTGAGATTTCCTCGTCTGCCGACAGGAGATCTACTCGCCCGATTTCTTTTAGATACATGCGAACAGGATCATTAATTTTGACACCCGGAGGAACGCTTAAATCGTTAAGATCGAATTCCTCTTCTTTATGTTTATCATCGGAATCTGGTCTTTCGGATTCATCCGTAACGTTTACACCTTGATCGGCAAGCGTTTCGTAGAATTCATCCATCTGTTCCGTTTCCTGATCAAATGGTGCAAGCCGGTTTGAAATTTCTTGGTAGGTGAGCGAACCCCGTTTTTTCCCGAGTTCGAGCAAATGTTCTTTTTCTTGTTCTACCGTTACTTCCTGATCCGTCTTGCTGACTTTTCCAGCCATTTGACCCCCTCCTTCTAATAACTAATCATGCTCAGCCTGAACCTGACTCAGCTTTTTCTTCGCGTCGATTATCTCGGATAAAAGCCGCGCAGCCTGCTCGTAATTACCGCTTTGCTCGGATTCTTTTCGCTGGCGCTCCATTTCCGCAATTAGCGACGCTTTTGCGTGTTTGATGACTTGATTGATACAATCGCCAATTTCCTGCTCATCCACCTGGTCGCTCATCGGCATTAATGATAATTCCGTCACTTTGCGCTGCAACGCCGGGTCGTCAAGTTTCTGAAGAAAAAGTCCTTCATCTGGTGGATTTCCTTGTTCATAGTATGCATAAAGATAGGCGGCTAATGCCTGATGGATCTCACTGGTAAACGAACCACCCAATGAGTCTCTCACACGATCGGAAACCTCTCTGCTTCTCATCATTCTTGCGAGCAGTCGTCGCTCTGCCATTTCGTATGCAGGAGGAATACGATTGCTTGAGACAAGGGGTGCAACACGCATTCTCTTCTTGTCGCGTCTTTGCACCTTAACCGTCATTTGCTGCAGCTGCTTTCTCAAGGAGTCCATGGAAATTGAAAATTCCTCCGAGAGCAATCTAAGATAGTGATCCCGTTCAACTGCCCGCCTTTGGGTAGTCAGTTCTCTCAATACATCTTCAATGTAGAGGAGCCGATCTCCTTCATCACTCAGATTCCTTTTTCTGCGGAGATAATTCATCTTGAACGTCATCAGTGTTTGACTAGCCCCTATTACATCACTCTTAAATCGATCACCGCCAAACTTGCGAATGTAGTCATCGGGGTCGAGTCCTTCCGGCATTTTTGCAATCTTGATGACCTTACCGTCACCTTGAAGCATTTCAGCCGCCCTGAAACTCGCTTCAATTCCAGCCGTATCTGAGTCATAACAAATAATAATTGTATCGGCGATCCGCTTTAATGCGGCCGCTTGCGCCTCCGTCAGTGAGGTCCCCATTGAAGCAACGCTGCAGGTTACTCCAGCTTGATGCGCACGCACCACATCAACATAACCTTCAAGCAGCACCGCTTGGCTCCTTTTGCGAATTTCTGGACGTGCCAAGTGAAACCCATAGAGAATGTTGCCTTTATGAAAAACATCCGACTCCGGCGAATTCAGATACTTCGGCTTGGCATCGCCTAACGTTCGCCCACCAAAGGCAACCGGTTGACCGCGCATATTAAAAATAGGAAAAATGATTCGGTTTCTAAACCGATCAAAATACTTATTGTCAAAACCGCGTTGTGCAATGATCCCTGCGTCTGACATATACTGCAGATTCATGTTTCGTTTTTGCAGCAAATGTGTGACCGCATCCCAACGGTCAACAGCGTATCCGATTCGAAAGCGTTCAATCATTTCTTGATTAAATTCACGTTCTTCAAGATAGCGCATGCCGGGGGAACCATACTTTGCAGTTGTCAGCAAATAATGATAAAATTTTGTTAATAATTCCAATCCCTCAATGGTTTGTTTTTTCTTCTGATCGTTGGGATTGCGGAACGCATTCTTTTTAGAAACAGAAGGCCCTAAATCAATATGGGCACGGTCTGCCAGAGATTGGGCGGCTTCCGAGAAAGTCATTCCTTCGATCTCCATCATAAAAGTAAATAAATTGCCGCCCGCGCCGCAGCCAAAACAGTGATACAACTGCTTATCCGGGGATACTGAAAAAGACGGCGTACGTTCTGAGTGAAACGGACACAAACCAATATAATTTTTGCCCTGCTTTTTTAATTGCACATAGTTGCCGATTACATCAACAATATCTAGGGACTTCCTTATTTCTTCAATAACTTGATCCTGAAGTTGCAAATAGCCATGCACCACCAGTATTCTTCTTATTTATATCCTAATGATCGAACTGGCATAACAAATTTATCAAAGCATCAGAAAAGTTTTTCCGATCCTGACGGGTAAACGGCTTTGGGCCTTTGATGCGTTCGCCGGCATTTAAGGCACGATAGGTCTGATAACGACGACTAAGCAACACGTCGACATTCTGTTCACTGACAATCTGACCGCGAATCGTCAAGACGTAAACGTGACGATTTGTGAGTAGCCCTGCTAGTCCAATATCTTGAGTGACGACAATGTCGCAGGGATGCGTGTGATTCACAATGTACAGATCTGCCGCTTCTTTTTGCTGGTCGACAAAAACCCATTTTCCTTCACGATCCGCTGAATAGCTGGCATAGGAGGCGACGAAAACCGGTTCAAAATCATAAGAGCGCGCAATAACCAGGGTCTCCTCTTTCACAGGGCAAGCATCTGCATCGACAAATAAGGTATTTTTTCTCTTCATAGTTAAGGGTTCTCTACTCCCCATAAAAAATCCTGCATGTAAGTTTATGTTTTTATTTTTTTAATATTGTCATTTTTTGTCGAATGATGCAGTGAACACAAATATTTATTATAAACTAATTTTGCAAATTAAGACAGTATTAATGATTTTGTTTGCCCATAATGGTTGATTATTTTCGTTTGCCGAGGGAAACGAATGCTTTCGTTATGTTTGTCTTCGTCATTCGCCCAACGACTTCAAAACCATTCCCTTTTGTATGAACGACCGGAACCGAATCGACTTCCTTAGTGATCAACAAATCTGCAACATCAACAACGGTATCATTTTGTCTGCAATAAGCGATATTAGGCATGCGCGACATAATTACACTGACCGGTACCTGATTCATATCCTGTGATCCGATTGCAGTACGTAACAGATCTTTACGCGATAAAACCCCGGTAAGCAACCCCTCTTCATCAATAACAAATAATGAGCCGACATCTTCAACAAACATTTCGCAGACCGCTTGATAAGCGGAAGCTGCCTCTGAGATCACAATAGGCAATGATTGAAAGTCGCCCACGGTCAATTTTCTGATTTCTTCATACAGAAGCGTTTCCGAGGTTTGTCCTGTGTAGAAGTAACCCACTCTTGGACGTGCTTCCAGAAAACCGGACATGGTCAAAATGGATAGATCCGGCCGCAGTGTCGCACGGGTTACATTTAAGTGCTCAGCGATTTGTTCTCCGGTAATTGGCGCTTGTTCTCTAACGATTTCAATAATTTTATGCTGGCGATCATTCAGCTCCAAATCGGTTCCCCCCATTAAAACTCTTCGAACCATTGTCCGAATTACGACTCACGGATCGCGTGTTCGGAATTTGGACAATTGCTCGATAAATTTTCTTGAACGCAGTTTGATGCCCGCATTCTGCTCATAATAAGCATATATTATTGTTTCAATCATTCCAATAGTTTTTGCTTTTAAAGATACTTTTCCCAGCCGCTCGAGCGGAACAAGCCGCATAATGGGCAACAGCTTCTGCACCGCGCCGCTCATTTCAATCGCATATCGATCAGTCGGCGCGCATTCGTCGCACAAATAACCGCCTTCGACAATCGAAAAGCGGTAACGGCCTTTCTGTTTGCCGCAACGAACACAATGTGTTAATTCTGGATCGATACCTGCTTGTGGCAGCATTTTCATTGCAAAAATAGCTGACATTACCGCAGGATCCTTTCCCTTTTCCATGAGCAGCAGTGTATCTTTAAGCAAATGGTAAATCGCCTGAGACGGAAGACCGTCTTCCGTCAATCGATCGGTAAGTTCAACAATTAAAGCAGCGTATCCAGTAATTTCAATGTTTTCAAGGATACTTCGGAACGGATTCAAGCTTTCGGCCTGGTACAACACACCAAGGCCTCTGCCTTTACGAAACAGACAGAGGCCGTAAAACAATACATGGCTGATCGCGGATAGTTCGCTTTTTGGTTTTTTGGCTCCTCTCGCCATTAGCCCGATTTTGCCAAATTCTTTAGTATACAAAGTCACGATTTTATTTGTTTCTCCATAGTCGGTTGTCCGAATGATAATGCCTTCTGCTTTCACCATCATCACGATCACCCGCCTTTCGAATCACTGCCGATTACGCACCGGTGTGTTCTTTTAGTTCAATCATCTCGCTGTTCTGCTGAATTTGTTCCTCTTCTTTTTCTTCAATTTCTTTCAGCAAAAGGTAGGGGCCAATTTTGCCCGTTAACATAAAGAGCTTCCAAGTGAGATCCAACATATTTTTTCATCCTTCCCATTCATTCTCCTCGTCTATAGAGTCTGCGAAAAATGAAGAAACATGTGAAGAAATGATTGTCAATTTGTTCTCTCAGGTAGGCATAAGATTTAATCGTCCTGAATGGTATAACCAAAATTCTTTAGTTCTTCTTCTTTATCGCGCCAGTTCTTGTCGACCTTAACCCAAAGTTCAAGAAACACGCGCGAGCCAATCAAGGCCTCAATTTCCTTTCGGGCAAGTGTTCCGATTTTCTTCAGCATGCTTCCTGATCTACCGATAATAATGCCCTTTTGTGAGCTGCGTTCAACCATAATGGTTGCTTGAATTTCGGTCAACTGCCGCTCATCATCTTCTTTCATTTTGTCAATTATTACAGCAATCGCATGAGGAACTTCATCACGAGTCAGATGCAATATTTTCTCTCGGATGAGTTCCGCCACAACAAAGCGTTCCGGATGATCGGTAATTTGGTCTTCCGGATAATATTTCGGTCCTTCAGGAAGTACCTGGCCAATCTGGTCCATGAGTGTCGTTACATTCTGTCCTTGGAGCGCTGAAATCGGAATGATCTCTTTAAAGGAATAGAGACTGCGATAACGGTCAATCAACGGCAGCAAAGCATCAGGATGAACTTTATCGATCTTATTCACGATTAGAAAAACAGGTACGGTCGTCTTTTTCAAAAAGTCGATGATAAATTGATCGCCGCGTCCGTAGCCTTGCTCGGCATCAATCAGAAAAAGAACAAGATCAACTTCGTTGAGTGTCGCTAAGGCGAGCGAAGTCATCACTTGACCCAGCTTATGCTTCGGCTTATGTATCCCCGGTGTATCGATAAAAACCACTTGTTCTGAATCAGTGGTATAAATTCCATGGATTTTATTGCGTGTCGTCTGTGCCTTGTCGCTCATGATGGCAATTTTTTGACCGAGTACTCGGTTAAGCAACGTTGATTTTCCCACATTTGGTCGGCCAACAATAGCAGCAAAGCCCGATTTAAATGATTTTGTCATTACATATCCTCCGATTCAAACGCCCCAGGCAGCAGTTTTGCAACCGTGGTCACTTCAGTAATTCCCTTCGTATTTGCAAGAATAACACGCATATCGCTTGGACAGAGCTCGCTCAGAACCTGTCTGCATGCACCGCAAGGAGGTACAGGACGTCTGCTGTCCGCAATAACCGCTAACGCTTCATAATCATGCTCCCCTTCGGAGAAAGCCTTAAATAGTGCCGTCCGTTCGGCACAATTGCAAACCGAATAGGCCGCATTTTCTATGTTGCAGCCTGTAAAAACCTTTCCCGATTTCGTTAGCAGGGCGGCACCTACTTGAAAATGTGAATAAGGTACATAGGCCATCTTCATCGCCTGCCGCGCGCATTCAATCAATTTTTGATCATTCATCGGATCAGTCCCTCCCTTTCAATGAAACAGTGTTGCAAATACAATGACAATAAAAATAACGGCAGCCATTACCGAGAACCACCAAACGGCAGCCGCTGCAGTATCTTTTGCTGCTTTAGCCATCGGATGGTTTTCTTTGGTTACTAAGTCGACCAGCCGTTCAATGGCTGTATTGATTAACTCAAGACTAATCACGCCGCCAATTAACACGAAAATAACAACAAGATAGGTGAGCGAAACGTGAATAGACCATGAAAAACAGAGGACGAGTACTGCTGCACTCAGTTGAAGTTTAATGTTCCGCTCCTGCGCCAGTGCAAGCAGAAGACCGCTGTTTGCATCCTTGAAACTTTGAACAAGACGCTTATGTACCCTTAAATGACGGCCATTCATCGCTTAATCCCTGCTAAGCCCGAACGAGGAAAGAATCTTTTCCTGAAGACCGAACATTTCTTGCTCTTGTTCCTTAGTCTGGTGATCATAGCCAAGCAGATGCAGCAAACCATGAATCACCAAAAAGCCGAGCTCACGTTCAAATGAGTGGTTGTATTCGGCAGCCTGCTCATGCGTACGTTCAACAGAGATAATAATATCTCCAAGCACGCGCGGTTCCCCTGCTTCAGGAAGAATTGGTACTTCGCCTTCCTCCATTTCTTCAAGCGCAAAGGAGATGACGTCGGTTGGTCGATCAATTCCGCGGTAGTCACGGTTAATCACTTGAATCCGCTCATTATCCACAAAAGTGATGGAACATTCAATTTCTCCTTCCAGATGCAACGATTGATCTGCTGCAAAGTCAACCAATTTGATGACGCTTTTCTGAATCGACTCGTTAATCTCGCCAGTTTCGTCATGCATATCAATTGTCATTGTCATTTAGGATTCACCTTTTTCATTTTGAGGTCTTTTGGATATTCAATACGTGAATGATAAACGCCGCGAAGCGTTTCATCAATCGATTTCTCCACACTTTTTAATTCTTTCAGTGTGATCGAGCATTCATCAAACTGACCATCGCTCAAGCGCGCGTTAAAAATACTCTTGACGAGGTTATTCACTTTCACAGGATTCGGTTTTTTCATGGCGCGAACCGCAGCTTCGATACTGTCAGCCAGTTCCACAACCGCCGCTTCTTTGGTTTGTACTTTGGGTCCCGGATAACGGAATTCACTTTCGTCAATCGGCGTTTCGCTAAGCTCCTGAGCTTTCACGTAAAAATATTTAAGCAGCGTGGTTCCATGATGCTGCTCTGCAATATCAATAATTTCTTTCGGCATCCGATAGTGGCGAAGAATGTCGGCTCCGTCATACGGGTGTGAGACAATAATCGTTCGGCTTAGCTGGGGGGAGATTTTATCATGAGGGTTTACACCGTTCAATTGATTCTCTACAAAAAACTTCGGACGCTTCGTCTTCCCCACATCATGATAGTAAGCAGCCACTCGAGCAAGCAATCCGTTTGCACCGATGACCTCACAGGCGCGTTCCGCAAGATTAGCCACCATGACACTATGGTGGTAGGTTCCTGGAGCTTCAATCAGAATTTTCCGTAACAGCGGATGATTCGGATTCGATAGTTCAATCAGCCTGATTGGTGATAAAATGGCGAAACCTGTTTCAAACAGTGGCATCAGGCCATTGGTTAATATAACGGAAAGAAACCCCGACAATGCGGCGAAACCGAGACTGAGTCCGGTACCGACCGGAGTAAACGGTGTATTTTGAAACATCAGCAGCGCCAAGACAACGAGCACGTTTACTAGGGCAATCAGCCCACCGTTTCGAATCATTTTCGGACGTGCCTGTCGTTTTTTGAGTACTAAAGCCCCGGTAAGCGAAGAGAAAAACAAATAGATCCCCATTGGCGCATCAAAAATAGCTGCTTTTGTACTGATCCCGAAAATGACGCTGCCAACAATAGCGAGCAGGATACCGGATACAATCGCGATCCTTTCGCTAAGCAAAATGCGAATGATCAGTGAGGCCATCGCCAGTGGAATCAGAAAACCAATGCCTGAAAGCTCAGTCAATCGAAGATAGCTGCATAACTTCAAAATAGCTGCCGCGCCTGCGAAAATTATGGCATAAATATAAATGAACTTAATGGAATAAGTCGGATGTTTCTCTTTAAAACGCTTGTATTCAAACCAAAACGCAAACGTAATGAATCCGGTAAACAAAAGCAGACCGACAAAAGGAATAATATTAAAGTGGTCGTCAATTAATCCGACTAATTTTAACTGTCGAATCATATCATTGGTGACCAGTTCCCCTTTTTTTACAAGAACTTCTCCTTGATGAATCACAACATTATCGACATTGCGTGCTGCTTCTTGTTTATTTTGCTTGGTTGCATTCGCGTCAAACGAATAATTAGCCGTAATATAAGCATCCAAAATTTCATTTAGCGCACGTCTGGTCTCATCATTAAGCACAGAAGATGGAAGCGAGGCAGCCGCTTTATTCTGGACACGCTCCAAATCATTCCAGCCGACTTTGTCATTCATCGCCTCATAGATGCTTGTGCTTGCAATATCCTCAGCTATTTGCAAATCATTACCGGAAGCGGTGATCAATGAAATAAGCGTTGTATTGGAAAGATGCGCGTCGGAAGAGTCCGCCAAGCGGCTCTTGACACTTGCAATGGCTGCATCTATATCCTGCTGCGCAGAATCGGAACTAATCTTATTTTCTTTTTTCACAGCGGATATGGTATCAAAGAGATCGCCGACCTTTTCAACCTGAATCATGCCAAGATTCTTATTATAAGCGTAGGCAGAAGGCGTTGAGCCGATTGCTTCCTGCTTCTTGGCCGAAGTCGCTTCGGTATCGACTGTGTCAATCGGCGATTGTAAATCAACCGTAGCGATTTCATGAAGCTTCACATTTGTATTTTTGGGCAGAACACTGCCAATCATCAGTCCGTACAAAATAAGACCGACAATCAGGACAATGCCCCAGTCCGTTAAATAGGTCAATGCGAATTTCTTTATCTTTTGTTTAAGTGGAATGGATAGTGTCATGAATATGCCCCCGCAGCTTGTCTCCATTTCGGGTTTGTTCCTAACCGAAAAGCCTAGCTGATCTCTCTAAAAAGAGTAAAACTGATCAGTCCCCATAGGCTTCGATAATCTTTTGAACAAGCGGGTGACGCACGACATCGGTTCGATCCAAATGAACAAAGGAAATACCGGCCACATGTTCCAGAAGTTCCTTTGCTGTTTTAAGTCCGGACTTTTTGCCCTTCGGAAGATCGACCTGCGTGACATCACCGGTAATAATCATTTTTGAACCAAAACCCAAACGAGTTAAGAACATTTTCATTTGTTCCTGCGTTGTATTCTGCGCTTCGTCTAAGATCACGTAGGCATCCTCCAAGGTCCGCCCCCGCATATAAGCAAGAGGAGCAATTTCAATCGTTCCCCGCTCGATGAGACGAAGCGTATGTTCCGCGCCAAGCACGTCGTTCAAAGCATCATAAAGCGGACGCAAATAGGGGTCGACTTTTTCCTTTAAATCGCCCGGTAGAAAGCCAAGACTTTCGCCCGCTTCGACTGCTGGACGCGTTAAGATCAACCGCTTAATCTGACCTGCCTTCATCGCTGTAACGGCCATAACGACAGCGAGATAGGTTTTGCCGGTCCCAGCAGGACCAATGGCAAACACCATATCATGTTTGCGAATTGCTTGAACGTAACGTTTCTGGCCCAAAGTCTTGACACGGATGGGCCTGCCTTTGCTGTTTGTCGCGATTTCATCGCCGTAGAGGTTGCTGAAGGCATCAAGCTGACCATTGTCCGCCATCTTCAAGGCATATACAGCATCCCGTTCGGAAATAGAGATACCCTTTCTTATTAAACGAAGGAGTGCATTAAGGACCTGCTCGACTTTTCGCGCATCCTCCTCGTTTTCTGTTGAGACGCTAACGGAGCCGCCCCGGGTAACAATGGACAAACCTAGCGACTGCTCAATGATCTTCAGATGCGCATCACCTGGTCCGAAAAGCATCAGCGCTTCGTTTCCATTTTCAAATTCTAATGTAATTTTATATAAATGGCGTTCTGGCAAGCTCTATATGTCCTCCTTGAAAATCGGTTGCGTTTCCATTATTCTACCATATGTTGTTGCTTAGATTCCAATTTTGATTTTATTCCTTGCTTTTTACAACGTCTGCAGCACAAGTTCAGCGCTATGATGGAGCGTCTGTAAATGGAAGTACGTGCACTGTCTGTAACGAAATGCAGCAGATCTATTGCGGCTTTTTCTTCATTTTCTTTTTTTCCTTCTCGACATTGATTGCTTTTGGGACCGCAATATTCTCATGGACAACCTGATGCGTGCGCAAGTACAATTGCCCCCTCACAATTTTTTTATCATCAATATCAGTATTAAGAATTTTGGCATCCTCAGGTAAGTGATCCAACAATTTCTTCTCCAATGATTCGATGACGTCACGGGTCGCTTGCGCAACGGTCAATTGTCGCGTTACTTGTTTTGTTTGTCTGTATTGTTGTTTGAGCAAAACAAATGGTGTACGCCAAATCAAAAAACGGATCGGTTTGCGAACCGTTTCCAAATCGTATGCTTTGAACGGCTGCTTTTTAAAGCCCCATAATGAAACAGTCATGTTCCATAGTTTCAGCTGATAACGATTATAGTCCTTTCCCGTATAAAACGTGTAGTGATTCGTCATTGGGATTTGCGCTTCTGAGCGATACCAAGTCTCGCCAATCACTTTGCCTCTTGATGAGACAAACTTGAATGACTCGTCGCTACCTATTTTACCGCTGACCAATACCTGTCCGGCTTTGACGAACTGGTCACTCTCCACTAAGGGTTGTCCGTTTTCAACGTATAAACGCTGGACAACCGCCTGCTTCGCCGCAACTAAATTCCTCGGTCCGCTCACCTCTTTAGGGTTTGGATACTTTTTTTCAACGACATTAATCCGATAAGTGGTACCCTTTCTTGAGACGCCGATCCATGTGACCTTGGTCAATTTTGTTGACAGCGCATTTTCAAGCTGGCTTGTATCTGGAACAAATAAATCAAGCGAGCCTTCGTATAAATGATTCTGCCTTAGAATGTTGCGAATTTGATCCGTTAATTTCGGATCGGCACCATCAATTCGAACCGACCAGACCATGTTGGAAAGAATCAGGAGAAGCAGCATAAAAAAAAGCAGTCCGGCCGTAATTCCCAGTCGCAATTTTAATTTTCTCAAGTAAAAGGGAAGCCCATTTTTCTCGAGAATACGAATGCGACATTTTGACTCTTTCAGCATCATTCTTAACGCATTCGAATCGGTGAGCGCAATGGAACATGTTAGGGTTGTCTCATTTGTGCGCATAATATTCCAGATACGTATTTGTTCACGCAAGGCGATTCGAATGAACCGTTCTGGCTCAGCGCCAATGATCTCCGCTCTTAAATAGCCTTCTGTGCGATACAATAGATGCCTCAACCAAACAGCCCCCCTTCATCATTCATTCTCAAATCGGACACCAGTTACGCGCCCCTGGAGAACAATTTCCTTCTCAAGAATCGTTTCGAGAACGAAATCATTCCCTGTTATATGGAGTTCACCCTCATTCAAAGCAAGTTTCAACTCAGTTTTTGAGAATGAGAGAACGCTTTGATAGTTTTCAATGGAGAGTCGAAACTGGCCGATTAGCGTTAATCGGGGAACACCCAGCATCACATCTTCAGGAATGTCGGATACTTCGGCAAACCACTTTTTTAAATGAGCGCTCCATTTTCTCATAATCTCCCTCCACCTCATTACATGCTTATGAATGAAGAGCTGCTGATAGCACCGGTTTCAAATAAATCCTTATGAAAATCGGCTGCTTTTGTTACCAAGCGCATCCCTTGCCGTTCTCAACCAATCGCCTTGTTGATAAGAAAAACCGGGCAAATTTCGCCCGGTCCTTAATCTCCAACCATGTGTGATGGACTCGGGTCTTTTCGGTGCTGAATCGTCGCTTCGATTACTCGCTGGCACGCTGTTCCCGCTGGCGACTCGCACCTCCGCTTTGATTCTCGGTCAAGACACTGGGCTATTGATTTGAAGACAGGGCAAAATCATAAACGTTCTTTATCTGTATAAAAAAGGTGCCTCACAGTCATAAAGAGACTTTTGAGACACCCTCAAAGAACATGATCAACGGATTTTTTTGTTTTCAAAATAGCGGTGAGGCTGGACAGAGCGCGGTTTCCCGATCACTTCAGAAAAAATGAAGGCTTGGCGAAGCTTCTGCCGATCCCTCAACCAAGTGTTCTCCGTATTGGAGGATTGGGGAACTTTTGCCTGTACAGGAGGTATTTCTGATCGAGCAGGAATGGATTCATTAATCCGTTCTTTCATCTGTTGATATCTTTTTACCCATTCATTTTCGGCCACTGGTTCAGAAGATACTTGTTCGGTGACCGGTTCAGTACTTTGTTTCTGATCGGAGCTTACTTTGGCGGCTTGCTGCATCGAAACCTGTGGGCGCGGACGCCTTCCGCGTTCTTGTCTGATCTTGCGTTCCTTTGCGTTTTGCTTTTCTACGGATCGGGCAACACTGAAAATCAAATAGATGGCGACGCCGATGACCCAGATAAAAGACATAGGGCACCTCCTTACTGAATCACTTTATATGATTACTTGTATTCGTCACCCGAGGTATTGTCGCTGTTCTCCTGTTTTCCGAAGGAATGGCGCATTTCTGTATCAGCTTTAATATTGTTGTAGTTCATATAATCCATGACACCAAGCTTACCCGATTTCAGTGCAGCAGCCATAGCCAGAGGTACTTCGGACTCTGCTTCGACAACCTTGGCGCGCATTTCTTCAACACGCGCACGCATTTCTTGTTCATTCGCCACAGCCATGGCTCGTCGTTCTTCAGCTTTTGCTTGTGCAATGTTTTTGTCTGCTTCGGCCTGCTCTGTTTGTAGGAAGGCACCAATGTTCTTACCGACATCCACATCTGCTATATCAATCGATAGAATTTCAAAAGCCGTTCCGGCATCCAGACCTTTTTCAAGAACAGTCTTTGAAATGGTATCCGGATTTTTTAATACATCTTTATGCGTCTGCGAAGCACCAATTGTGCTGACGACACCCTCACCGACACGGGCGATTACCGTTTCTTCGCCAGCACCGCCGACGAGACGGTCGATATTCGCGCGAACCGTAATCCTTGCCTTGACTTTAACTTCAATTCCATTAATCGCCACACCGGCAATATAAGGGGTTTCAATGACCTTAGGATTAACACTCATCTGCACGGCTTCAAGAACATCTCTTCCGGCAAGATCAATTGCCGCCGCACGGGCAAAAGTCAGATCAATATTTGCGCGGTGAGCCGCGATCAGCGCATTAACCACGCGATCGACATTCCCTCCAGCCAGATAGTGGCTTTCCAACTGATTGGTGTGTAGATCAAGACCTGCTTTAGTCGCCTTAATTAACGGATCAATCACGCGCCTTGGGATGACGCGCCTCAACCGCATACCAATTAATGTAAATATACTGATTCGAACACCTGATGACAGCGCTGAAATCCAAAGCATTACCGGTACAAACGTAAACAGCACGACAATCGCAATGATCAGCAGAGCCGCGATAATTAAAACACCCACTGTAGAAGCGTCTAGCACGAATCTCATCTCCTGTCTTTCTTAGATTGTTTCGCCATGTATCCTCTTCAACATCTATCGTACCATGAATAATTTTTAAAATCTTGCAAAAAAATAAAACTCTGTTTGCTCATCAGAAACAAACAGAGTTTTTTTCTTTTATTAACTTAGTTTACTGCGCACGATTTTATTGACCATACCGCCATCTGCCCGGCCCTTTACCTTAGGCATTACTGCTTTCATCACTTTGCCGATATCTGCTTTAGAAGCGGCACCGACTTCCGAAATTGTTTCATCTATAATCGCCTCAACTTTTTCTTCAGAAAATTGTTCAGGCATATATTTTTGGACAATTGCAATTTCACTGGTGACTTCATCAACAAGATCCTGACGCCCTGCATTCTTAAACTCTTGGAGGGAGTCTTTCCTCTGCTTAAGCTCTCGGGTCAGGACTGCCAGTGCCTCGTCATCGGGCAATGGTTTACCTAGCTTGATCGATTCGTTCTGCAGCGATGTTTTAATCATGCGAATGACCGAGAGGGTTTCCTTATCTCGAGCTTTCATCGCTTGTTTCATATCTGTAGTCAAACGATCAACAAGGCTCATTTGCCGTGCTCCTTCTTAGTATCTGCGGCGTTTTTTACGCGCAGCCTCAGATTTTTTCTTACGCTTAACACTTGGTTTCTCGTAATTTCTCCGTTTCTTAACTTCCGCTAATGTACCGGATTTCGAAACCGACCGTTTAAAACGTCGAAGCGCATCTTCAATCGATTCATTCTTCCGAACTCGTGTCTCGACCATCTTTGTTTCCCTCCCTCCAAAAACGGAAACAATTCAAATGACATCTCTTTTATGTCAATAGCCATTATATACGATAGAAAGCAAATTATCAAATGAGGAAATGCTTTTTTTTCCAGTCAGCGCTAAATTTCGGTTTGCGCGTACGAAAAAAATTGGAAACAACGAAATTCACTTGCAAGTGGAATCATTTTTGTCATTCATTCCTTACCTTGTCCATAGAATAGGACGAGGTGATCAAAGTGAATCAGCAAGTCGTTGCTTTTATTCTATATATCTTACTTTTCTTGCTCGGAATGGGCGTCATGTCCGGAGGCATGAATGCCCTCGTCGGTCATCGCCTGCGCAACACATTGGAACGAGCGGCAAGCACGCCGATGAAAGGCCTTATTATTGGGACACTGGCATCGATGCTCCTGCAGAGCAGTTCAGCAGTTACGATTATAACCGTCGGATTAATTGGCGCACATGCCATGCATTTCTCCCAGAGTGTCGGCATTATTCTCGGCGCAAACATCGGCACTACGATGACCGGTGAAATCGCTGCACTGCCGATCGGATCACTTCACTATGTTTTTTTCGCTGCCGGATTGCTTATGATGTGTCTGCCGTTCAAACGATTTTTTTCGTTCGGTTCTTTTTTATTTGGCATCGGCTGCCTTTTCGCATCCATGAATGGATTCAGTTCGCTCGCTGAATCCTTGATCCAATCGCCCTTTATTCGCGACCTGTTAGTCGACGCCAATGGAAGCATGCTTTACGCCGTCATCGTAGGCACACTTTTTTCTGCGATTATTCAATCGAGTTCCGCCACATTGCTTGTCTGCATGGGTTTTCTCGACCACAACATACTTACTTTGCCTGCTGCAATTGCCATTATGCTTGGTTCTAATGTGGGTACCTGCCTGACCACCTATCTTGC
Source organism: Sporolactobacillus inulinus (assembly GCF_006539285.1). Lineage (GTDB taxonomy): Bacteria > Bacillota > Bacilli > Bacillales > Sporolactobacillaceae > Sporolactobacillus > Sporolactobacillus inulinus. Next base: position 15,662 of record NZ_BJMS01000013.1, on the reverse strand, counting down.
GAGCCTTGGCACAGGGCGTGAAGGGCGATGGACCGCCTACACGCACATTCTATTTAACGTGTTAAGCGTTGTTGCTTTTTTCCCATTTATCCATTTTATGGGCGATTATACGATGATGCTGGGCGGCAGCGGCAAAACAGCTCTTGCGCACGCATCGGTTATCTTTAATCTAATTACCGGTTTAATTGCTGTACCGCTCGCCGGCCCATACGGCCGCTGGGTTGAGCGACACCGTCTATAATCCGTATCTGAGTTAGGAATGCGTTGCTGTGGTCAGATCACTGTCTCGAACGCGGACGAACTTGCCCTCATTGATTGGATAGCCGGTTTTCACTAATTTGACACGGACAAGCTTTCCCACAATATCATTCGTCGGATACTTGAACTTCACCTTCAAATAGTTGTCTGTGAAGCCAACAAAGTAGCCATCTTCTTCATGATGATTCAGAGGTTCTTCAGGAATAACCTCCAGCACCTGTTGCTCATATTTTGCCGCATACTCTGCCGACAGCTTATTTGATAATTCAATCAAACGATTGACGCGTTCATGCTTGACTTCATCCGGCACTTGATCCTTCATCCCAGCAGCCGGTGTACCGGTCCGTTTTGAATAGGGAAAGACATGTAGCTCTGAAAAATGCAGGTCACGGATAAAGTCATAGGTTTGCTTGAATTCTTCATCTGTCTCGCCTGGAAAACCAACAATAACATCGGAAGTCAAGGCAAAATCAGGAAGTGCTTCACGCAGCTGCGCAATCTTCTTCGCAAAAAATTCTGTTTTATATTTACGATGCATCCGTTCCAAAACGGTATCTGATCCCGCTTGCAGTGGAATATGGAGATGGCGGGCAAGGACCTTTGAACGACCGACAACATCGATCACTTCATCGGTAATTTGGCTTGCTTCAATCGAAGAAATTCGAAGCCGCTTCAAACCAACGACGTTGCTTTCCAGATCGCGGAGCAGCTGAGCAAAATTATAATCCTCCATGTCTTCACCGTAGCCGGCGGTATGTATCCCGGTCAGAACGATCTCCTTGTATCCGGCATCAACCAGCTGCTGTGCTTGTTTCATCACATTTTCAGGTGTCCGTGAACGCAGGAGCCCGCGTGCCCAAGGAATCACGCAGAAGGTACAGAAATTATTGCATCCTTCCTGAATCTTGAGTGACGCGCGTGTCCGATCCGTAAACGCTGGCACATCAAGTTCTTCATACACCTTTGCTTTCATGATGTCGCTTACCCCGTTGATCGGTTCCCGGTCTCTTCGGTACTGCTCGACATAGCCAAGCAAACGATTTCGGTCCTGGGTGCCGACGACGATATCGACTCCTGGTATAGACATCACCTCAGCCGGTGAGGTCTGTGCGTAACAGCCGGTAACGCAGATCACCGCCTCCGGATTGCTTCGAATCGCTCGGCGAATCGTTTGGCGGCTCTTTTGATCACCGGTATTGGTTACCGTACATGTGTTAATGATATAGACATCCGCATGTTTTTCAAATTCAGCACGTTCATAACCCTGATTTTTAAAAAGCTGCCAAATAGCTTCCGTTTCGTAATGATTGACCTTGCATCCTAATGTGTGAAAAGCGACTGAAGGCATTTTTATTCATCCACTCCATATTGTAAAAGTTCAAAATGATAAGAGATCGCCGATAAAAGGTACAGTGCTGCTGTTTCCGTTCTTAAAATTCGCGGGCCGAGCCCGCAAAGAACGAAGCCATGATTCTTCAAAGTATCTGCTTCTTCAGCTGTCAAACCGCCTTCTGGACCAACGACGGCAAGCAAGGAATCTCCGGCAGTCATTTCTTTTAGTACAGTTGGAAAGCGTGCCTGTTGTCCTGCTTTCGCGGTTTCTTCAAAGGCAACAACTTTAAATGGAAATGATGCGCTAAACGCGATCAATTGGTCCAAATTCATCGGTTCACTGATTTCAGGAATAAAGCGACGGTGCGACTGTTCTGCCGCTTCCTTGCTTATCTTTTCCAGGCGAAGCCGTTTCTTGTCCGCTTTGTTCTTTTTCCACAGCGCAACGCAGCGATCAGCCTGAAAAGGAACAAAACAGCGTGCTCCGCATTCTGTTCCTTTTTGAATGATCGTTTCAAATTTATCACCTTTAGGAATGCCCTGTGCAATGGTTACATGAATGGGTAGTTCAGAATCTACGCATTGCCGACTTTTAATCAACGCGTGCACGCTACCTTCTGCAAAGGATTCGATTGCACACAGATAAACAGCACCTTTATTATTCGCACACAGGATTAAATCAGCGGGTTTCATACGCATGACCTTCTGAATATGGTGCGCATCATCACCGGTAATGGTTACCCTATGGTCGGTAAATTGATCGGCATTAATGAAATAACGTTGCATTTATTCCGCCTTCTCGGCAATCAGCGCAACCCAATCGCCGGATTCCATTGATTCAATCACACGCAGCCCGTTCTTTGAAAGCGCCTGAACGACCTGTGCTTTCTTCTGTTTAATAATCCCGGATGCAATGAGACGGCCGTCATCGTCCAAACGCTCACCAACGCTACTCTCAGCAAGACGAATCACCAATTCAGCAAGCAAGTTGGCAACAACAATCTGGTAGGTTCCTGTAACGTGATCCGATAGATTGTTTTGGCGTACGTTGACGACATCTTGAACATGATTCAGCTTGACATTGAGCTTGGCCGACTGTACTGCTACAGCATCAAGGTCTACAGCAATGACCTTGTCTGCCCCTAATTTTGCTGCCGCAATGGACAGTACGCCAGTGCCGGTGCCAACGTCGAGGACACTCGCTTGGTCAGGCAGATACTTCTCAAGCGCCTCAATGCAAAGTACAGTGGTCGGGTGCGTCCCGGTACCGAAAGCCATCCCTGGATCAAGCTCAATGATCTGTCGCTCCGAATTCCCTGGCTCAAAGCTTTCCCACGTCGGTGAAATGTAGAAACAGCGGCCGACTTTCACCGGTTTATAATATTTTTTCCATGCTGTTGCCCATTCTTCTTCATTGTGCTCACTGAGTGTAACCTGTCCGTCTCCCAAGTCAATATCATACAACACTAAGTTATTCAGCGATTGTTTGATTTCTTCAACCGTTTCACCGAGAAAACTGTTTATCGGCAGATATGCTTTAACATTTACCCCGTCAAGCGGGTAATCGGCCGGATCTAGTGAATACCTCGAATCTGATCCGGCAAGCTGCCGCAGATCTTTGGAGTCTTCAATAACAACGCCGCCTACGCCCGCCTCATAGAGTATATTCGTGACCGGTTCGATCGCTTCCTCGGTTGTATGAATACAAATTTCCGACCATCTCATCGCGTTTGTGGAATCGCTCCTTAATAAAAAGTTGAAAAAAGGCAGCCGATATTCAGCTGTTGTATTCAGTGAGAAGAAACAGGTATTAATCGCCCTTAAATACTTTTTTCTTCATTTTATCGAAAAAACTTGCATCGCTGTCGTCCACTTCGTTACCGTCAAGTGCCGACAGTTTCTTCAACAAACTCTTTTGTTCATCTGATAAATGTTTCGGTGTCACAACTTTTACGGTTACGCGTTCATCGCCTTGTCCATAACCGCGAACATTTTTAATTCCTTTTCCTCTCAGACGGAATTTTGTGCCTGTCTGTGTACCGGCAGGGATTCTAAGTTTCACTTTACCATGAAGGGTCGGCACTTCGATTTCATCGCCCAGTGCAACCTGTGCAAAGGACACCGGAACGTCGAGCAGCACATCATCGCCGGATCTCTGGTAATATTTATGCGGCTTAACCGCAAACACAATATAAAGATCTCCTGAAGGTCCGCCGTTTACCCCCGGTTCACCTTGACCGGACAAACGGATTTGCTGTCCATCATCAATGCCTACCGGAACCTTTACTTCAATCTTTTTGTTCACCTTCATTTTGCCGGTACCTGCGCACGTGCTGCACGGATGCTTAATTGATTTGCCTGTGCCTTTGCAGTATGGGCAGACGCGACGGTTCACAACTCGGCCAAACGGTGTATTCTGCTCCTGATTCAACTGTCCTGTACCATGACAGTGGGCACATTGTTCTGGTTTTGTCCCCGGTTTTGCACCTGAGCCATGGCAAGTTGTACATGTTTCCTCTTTAGGAATTCGGATGTTCGTCGTTTTCCCAAATGCTGCTTCTTCAAAGGTCAGTGACATTTCGTATTGAAGATCTGCTCCTTGGCGCGGCGCATTCGGATCACGCCGTCTTGAGCCGCCATTAAAGATCTGATCGAAAATATCGCCGAAACCGAAATCAGCGCCGCCAAATCCTTGACCTCCGAAACCACCGCCAAATCCGCCTTGATTTGGATCCGCTTCGCCAAATTGATCATATTGTGCGCGCTTTTGCGGATCGCTTAATGTTTCATATGCCTTGGTAACTTCCTTGAATTTTTCCGGTGCACCCGGATCTTTATTGACATCGGGATGGTATTTACGCGCTAATTTTCGAAATGCCTTTTTTATTTCATCCTTAGATGCATCTTTGCTGACGCCGAGGATTTCGTAATAATCCCGTTTACTCATCAAATCACTCCCGAAATGATTTCACATAAGATTAATCATATCATTCGTATCCCTGTTTAAGCAAGAAAAAGCCAAAGCCAGAACCCGCGTCCGACTTCGACTTTCTTGAACTACACGTTTTCATCAACAGATCAGGTCGATTCTTTTTAGAATATGCCGATCAAGGTAAAAAGCGACAGAATAAGAAGCTGCAGATCAGTTCTTCTTGTTCTTGTTTTTGTTTTTATCTTCGTCATCCACTTCTTTATAATCTGCATCAACGACATCGTCATCTTTCTTGCTTTCTTTTGCTCCGCCTTGTGCACCCTGAGCTTGTTGCTGCGCTTGTTGATACAGTTTTACAGACAATTGTTGAACGACCTCATTGAGGGCATCTTTTGCCGATTTAATTGCGTCAACATCTTTGCCTTCCAGGGCTTTTTTCAGCTTATCTTTGGCATCTTCTGCCTTAGATTTTTCAGAAGCATCAACCTTATCGCCAAGTTCCTTCAGCGTTTTCTCAGTTGAGAAGATCAGCTGATCGGCTTCGTTTCTCAGATCAACCTCTTCTTTGCGTTTCTTATCCGCATCTGCATTTGCTTCCGCATCTTTAACCATCTTGTCAATTTCATCATCGCTCAGACCTGAAGATGACTTGATCGTAATGGATTGTTCTTTGTTTGTTCCTTTGTCTTTTGCTTTAACGTTCACAATACCGTTTGCATCAATTTCAAAGGTTACTTCGATTTGCGGTACACCACGCGGTGCCGGCGGAATATCGGTCAATTGGAAACGACCGAGTGTCTTGTTGTCCGCAGCCATCTGGCGTTCCCCTTGAAGGACATGAATGTCTACAGCCGTTTGATTATCTGCAGCCGTTGAGAATACTTGAGACTTACTTGTCGGGATCGTGGTATTGCGTTCAATCAGTTTTGTGAACACGCCGCCCATCGTTTCAATACCAAGGGACAATGGCGTAACGTCCAGCAGAACAACATCCTTGACATCACCGGTCAACACGCCGCCCTGGATTGCCGCACCAACGGCAACAACTTCGTCAGGGTTGACACCTTTACTTGGTTCTTTTCCAGTCAGATTTTTGATTGCTGCCTGAACGGCTGGGATACGTGTTGATCCGCCGACAAGAACAATTTTGCTGATGTCGTCCATCGTCATATCGGCATCAGACAGTGCCTGACGAACCGGACCCATTGTATCTTCAACGAGTTCTGCGGTCAGCTCATCAAATTTTGCACGGGTAAGCGTTGTTTCCAAGTGTTTTGGACCTGTAGCATCGGCGGAAATAAACGGCAGTGAGATTTGCGTTTGTGAAACACCGGACAACTCTTTCTTCGCTTTTTCAGATGCATCTTTCAGACGCTGCAGAGCCATCTTATCTCCAGAGAGATCGATACCCGTTTCTTTCTTGAATTCACCGATTAAGAATTTAATGATTCGTTCATCGAAGTCATCGCCGCCCAGCTGATTGTTTCCGGCCGTTGCTTTTACTTCGAAAATGCCGTCGCCAAGTTCAAGAATCGAAACATCGAATGTTCCACCGCCAAGGTCAAAAACGAGAATGGTTTGATCTTCGCCTTTGTCCAGACCATAAGCCAGTGAAGCGGCAGTTGGTTCGTTGATAATACGTAGCACTTCGAGTCCGGCAATTTTACCGGCATCCTTTGTTGCTTGGCGCTGCGCGTCGTTGAAGTAAGCAGGAACCGTGATTACTGCTTTGTCCACCGTTTCGCCAAGATATTGTTCAGCATCTGATTTTAATTTTTGCAGAATGATTGCTGAAATTTCTTGAGGTGTATATTTCTTGCCTTCAACTTCAACCTTGTAATCCGAACCCATATGGCGTTTAATCGACAAAATTGTGTTCGGGTTGGTCACGGCTTGACGTTTTGCAACCTCGCCAACCTGGCGCTCGCCGTTTTTGAAGGCAACCGCTGATGGAGTCGTACGCGCGCCTTCCGGGTTAGGAATAACGACGGGTTCGCCGCCTTCCATTACTGCCACGCAGGAGTTTGTTGTACCTAAGTCAATACCAATAATTTTACTCATGTTCATTTCCTCCTAATATTAAAAAACATTAAGTTTGAACGTCTAGATTTAGGCGCTGACTTTCACCATTGCTGGGCGAATCACTCGTCCGTTCAATGTATAACCCACTTGAAGTACTTGAATCACAGTCCCTGATTCGTGCTCTGGGCTCTCTTCCTGCATCACCGCTTGGTGCACATTCGGATCGAAGGGCTGATTCAGTGACGGAATTTCTTCTACGCCTTCTTTTTTCAACGCATCTTCAAGCTTCGACAAAACCATTTCCATACCCTTTTTTAAGGATTGTCCGTCTTCGGATGTCGTTTCAACGGCAAGCGCACGTTGAAAGTTATCGAGAATCTCGAGCATATCGGAGACAAGATCTTGAGCACGGAATTTGCGGGAATCCGTTTTTTCTTTGTTCGTGCGCTTTCTAAAGTTATCAAAGTCCGCCTGCATTCTCAGCATACGATTAGTCAACTCATCGTTTTTCTTTTTTAGCGCTTCGATTTCAGCGGTTTGCTCGGTAATCTTCTTCACAAGCACCTCACTATCCTGCTGATCATCATTTTGATTCGATGCACGATCTGCCTCTGCATTCTCACCCGGCTCTGCAGCCTGAGTTTGTGGGTCTGTTTCCATTTCAACTTCTTCATTGATTTTCTGTGAATCTTTGTTTGCCTGTTCTGTCATAGGCTCACCTCCTAAAGTATAGAAAGAGCGCGATCAGGCTCTTATTTAGTTAAGTTTTCGCTTAAGATTTTGGAGACCGTGTCAATTAAGGTCACCACACGCGGATAAGCCATTCGTTTCGGGCCGATTACTGCAACCGTTCCGAGATGCTCCCCGCCCATTGAATAGGTCGTTGTGATCAGGCTGCAGTCTTCAATACCATTTAATTTGTTCTCGCGGCCGATGCGAATATGCAAACCGGTAGCCGGCATACTCATGATCTCGTGAACGATTTCTTTTCCTTCAAGAACATTCAGCAAAGAAATAATCTTATTGACATCTTGAAATTCAGGTTGCACAAGAATATTGTTCTTGCCGCTGCAGAAAATTTGTTCCGGATCATCCATTGTCAAGCTTTCCTGCAACATGTTCATCACGCGATTGTAATCACGAATGTGAAGACGCATGACGTTGGAAATTTCCTTGTTTAGCCGCGCTTGAAGCCGATAGATCGGAACATTTTCAAGCTTGTCATTTAAGATATTAATAATTTTTTCAATGTCCTCTGCTCGAATCGATTTAGGAAAAGTAACCGTCTTGTTTTCCACATGCCCGGTGTCGGTTACAATGATCAAAACCCCTTGCGTCTGATTCAGCTTAACCATTTGGATGTGTTTCAATCGCATGTCCATCAATTCAGGTCCAAGCATGATTGCTGTGTAATTCGTGAATTCAGAAAGAACTTGAGCTGTGACGCGGATCAATTCTTCCTTCTCGGAAAATTTCTTCCGATAGGCATGGCGAATGTTTCCAACCTCATCTTCAGTAAGCAGAACCGGAGAGAGCAGATGATCGACATAAAAACGGTAGCCCTTTTCTGAGGGTACTCTTCCGGAAGAAAGATGTGTTTTCTCAAGAAAACCCATCTCCTCCAGATCTGCGAGTTCGTTTCTGATCGTCGCCGGACTAAAATGAACATCGTCGCGTTTTGCAATTGACCGTGAACCAACTGGCTCGGCAGAAACAACATAGTCATTAACTAAAAGCTGCAACAAAAACAATTGACGATCAGTTAACATCTTGTTGATCACCCCTGTTAGCACTCGATCTATCCGAGTGCTAATTCTACATTAAAATTTACCAACTTCATTCCAGTTTGTCAAATCTTTTCGGACATTCTTTCTTTAAGAAATCAAGAATGCCTCAAAGACATCGTTGCCTAAAAAGATTCCTTTTTGTGTCATCGCAAGCCGGCCATCGTGTTCAGCAAGTAGTCCTTTCTTCTTCAATCGTTCGATCGCATCGCCGTATACGGTTTCGATCGGACAACCAAACCTATCGTTAAAGCGGTCGGTGCTGACTCCTTTCATCAATCTCAGTCCAAGAAACATTTCCTCTTCCATTTTTTCTTCGAAAGTTACTGCATGCTCCGAACGTCGTGAATGACCGTTTTTTCGAACACTGTCAATATATTTTTTTATCGGTCCGGCATTGGCATAACGGATTCCATTGACATAGCCATGCGCGCCTGCACCGATCCCATAATACTCTTCATTTCGCCAATATAATGAATTGTGGATGCCTTCAAATCCCGGCTTTGCAAAGTTGCTGATTTCGTAATGATGAAGACCGTGACGCCCCAGTTCCAAAATAATTTGACCGAACATATCTGCTTCAATATCCTCGCCAGGCAGCCGCAGACTCCCGCTCTTCATGCGGTTATAAAAAATCGTTTTCGGCTCAAGCTGCAGCGAATAAATGGAAATATGCGGCGTACCCAAACGTAAAGCGCGCTCCATTGAATCATGCAGGCTCGATTCCGTCTGGCCCGGAAGCGCGAACATCAAGTCGACCGTTATGTTATCAAAACCATGACGCTGAGCAAGCCGAACCGCGCGTTCCGCATCATCCGACTGATGTGCCCGACCAATCGTTTTCAGCAGCCGGTCATCAAAAGTCTGAACACCGATGCTGAGACGAGTAACCCCGTAGCGCTTCATGATCTCAAGCTTAGCTTCATTAAGATTTTCCGGATTCGCTTCGACTGTAAATTCTTTGAGCGCCGGATGAAACAAATACTTCCGGACAGCTTGGAACAATCGCTCGAATTGACGTTCATTAAGTGCGGTTGGTGTTCCGCCGCCAATATAGATTGTTTGCGGTGGTCCCGATTCTGCATAATGATTCATTTCTTGTGCCAAAGCATCAAGATAATCGTCGACCGGCTGATTTTTCATGAACACTTTATTAAAGTCACAGTAATAGCAAATATGGTCGCAAAAAGGAATATGGATGTAAGCACCGCGAACCTTGGCTGAATTAATCGTCATGACTCATCTTGAAGACGGCCATGAATGCTTCCTGCGGCACTTCGACACTGCCAACCGCTTTCATCCGTTTCTTTCCCTCTTTTTGCTTTTCCAGCAACTTGCGTTTTCGTGAGACGTCGCCGCCATAGCATTTCGCTAAGACATTTTTTCGCAGTGCTTTGATCGTTGAACGAGAAATGATCTTTTGTCCGATTGCTGCCTGAATCGGTACCTCGAATTGTTGCCGCGGGATCAATTCTTTCAATTTTTCTACGATTGCCTTGCCGCGTTCGTAGGCGAACTCCTGATGCACGATAACGGAAAGTGCGTCGACTTTTTCGCCATTCAACAAAATGTCCATTTTGACCAAATTGCTTAACCGGTAGCCATCCATCTCGTAATCGAGTGACGCATAGCCTTTTGTACTTGATTTCAGGATATCAAAAAAGTCATACATGATCTCCGACAGCGGCAGATCATAGATCACATTCGTTCGATTTGCATCTAAGTATTCCATGGTTTTAAATTCGCCGCGTTTGCGTTGGCATAATTCCATGACCGCACCAACATAGTCGTCTGGTGTCATAACGGTAGCCTTCACATATGGTTCTTCAATATCTTGAATGAATTTGCGCTCCGGCATTTCGGACGGATTCCCAACCTGTACCGTTGATCCGTCGTTCAGCTTTACCTTGTAAATAACACTTGGCGCGGTTGCAATCAGATCAATGTTAAATTCACGTTCCAGCCGTTCTTGAACGATATCCATGTGAAGCAGTCCCAAAAACCCACATCGGAAGCCGAATCCCAGCGCTTCTGAGGTTTCGGGTTCATATTGGAGCGAGGAATCGTTCAATTCCAGTCTTCCGAGTGCCTCGCGCAGATCTTCATAGCGCGCGGTATCAATCGGATAAAGTCCGCAATACACCATCGGATTCATTTTCCGATAACCGGGCAGCGGTTTATCCGCAGGCTGGTCCGCATGGGTCACCGTATCGCCGACGCGCGTATCATGTACCGATTTAATCGAAGCTGTGATGAAACCCACATCGCCAACCGACAATTCCTCACGATTTTCGATTTTAGGGGTAGCGACACCGACTTCGAGCACCTCAAATGTTTTTCCGTTTGCCATCATTTTAATGGTGTCACCGACGCGAACCGATCCCTCCATGACACGAATATAAACAATAACGCCGCGATAAGCATCATACAGCGAATCAAAAATGAGTGCTTTTAGCGGTGCATTCGAATCTCCTGACGGTGCAGGTATCTTTTCGATAATCTGCGCGAGTATGTCTTCGGTACCAATACCCGCTTTTGCAGAAGCAAGCACAGCATCAGAGGCATCAAGGCCGATGACGTCTTCAATTTCCTGTTTTACACGCTCCGGATCAGCACTTGGCAAGTCGATTTTATTAATTACAGGGATGATTTCAAGATCATTTTCCAAAGCGAGATACACATTGGCCAAAGTTTGCGCCTCTACACCTTGCGCCGCGTCAACAACCAGCAATGCACCTTCGCATGCGGCGAGGCTTCGCGATACCTCATAAGAAAAATCGACATGGCCCGGTGTATCGATGAGATGGAAGATGTATTCTTCGCCGTCCGGCGCTTTATACGTTAATTCTACGGCATTTAATTTAATCGTTATGCCGCGTTCCCGTTCAAGATCCATCGCGTCAAGCGCTTGTGCCTTCATTTCTCTCTTGGTTAGCGCTTGGGTCGCTTCCAAAATACGATCGGCAAGTGTTGATTTGCCATGGTCGATATGAGCAATGATCGAAAAGTTGCGGATATGCGACTGACGCTGTTTTTGATTCTCTGACATTAGTGTTCCTCCTGCTTCCAAAAAAACATCACTTAGTTTCGATTATATCAATGGTCATGATCCGTTTCAATCACGAACACAAAAGACGAACATTCAGGCATAATAGAAAAAGCGATCTTATTCATCTCACTTCTGTTTCAATAAGCATTCTGGTCCTTCATTAAGTAACGCGGAAAGTAACGCGTAAAATAAGCGGAGATTTTTCGGTTATATGTAGAATGGAGCGCGTTTCGGGGATAAATAAGAGGAAATTTTCCGATTATGCAATGCAAAATCCCCCATTTTCACCGTTTTCACGTTGATAAGCGGAATCTCTCCGTCTATATAAGCTATTTTTTAATTTATTTTCTTATTAAGGGGAATTTTTCCGTCTATTTACTTCCGCAGGATGTGGTTTTGAACCATCAATCTTGTGCACGAACGACACTCCAGCCGCTCGCGCACCGCGAGCCTCCTCAGACAATCAGAAATCTGCGGGGTCTCGCTGGCACGCATCAACAAGGCGGGGTCTCGCTGGCGCCCGAGCACCTCCGCTTTGATTCTTGGCCAAGACACTGGTCTATTATTGGCTTGAGGACGGGGCAAATCATAAACTTTCTTGCCTCATAAGAAAAACCGGTCCTCGAGACCGGTCTTCTTGTGTGAACGACATCGGCACTAAAGTACCAATCTTCCGGGAACATTGCATACTTGCTTTTTTGTCTAAAGACAACGAAAAAGCAGAGGTGACAACTCTTTTACCACGGCTTGTTCTAAGCCTTATTGGAACCTTTTAGCCGTTTGGTTTTCACTGCCTCTTTTATTAAGACTTGGTTTTCGTCTTACTGATTTTATTATAGAACATATGATCTCTTTCGACAATGAATCCGGTTGCCCAAGGCACTGATTCATCTCGGTATTAAAGCCGATTTTTCTCAGTTGACGGCCTTAATAAATACAAGCGACATGATTGTTAGAATGCGCGGATGACGCCGTGAACGGTGTCAGCGACGGCACTGATCCCCAAAAGAAACAAGCGTTGCACGCGTTCGGACAATGAATCGTCGGTTTGATTTTCGTTTAATGTAATCCCGGTGTTATCGCGAATATCCGTTTCTGTTTGCGCGGTGGCTTTTTCACTGTCCGGAATGACAATTTTCTGTTCATGAAATCCTGTATTTGCTTGTGCCGGCTGCACGGTGGTTGGCTGAGCTGCGTCGCGAACCGTGACTGCTCCATAAAGGGCGCAGAAAAGCAAGACAGAAAGAACAATAAGGGATTCGATCACGATACGTTTCATCCAGCACTCCACTCCTTTGGGCTTGTCCCGCTTCGTTGCTTCATTCTATGCGGCAAGTCGCCTGTTCATGCCTTAATGCGTGTATTGGCCGACATTCCCTTGATTCACCTGATGATGAAGTGCTGCATTCAAGCCTTCAGCAAGCACATTCCCCATCTTCTCAATAAAGAAATCAACTTCTTTCGGAGTCACCATCATTTGTGATCCGCTTGCACCAAGCGCCTCCTGAATCAATTGTGCTTTCTCAGTTTCACTTAATGTTCCTACCATTCCGAGGAACGCGGCACGTTTCTCTTGGCTTGGCAAATGAAGTGTACGATAATCGACGGTTTCACCAAATCTCATCCAGGAAGGCGAGAGTGCCTTTGACGGTTTCTTATCCGTCATTTCACGTTCCAAATGGCGCAGCAGGACATCAAGCGCATCGCTTGTAATCGTTACAGCATCGACAACAGTCGGAACGCCAATGGCAATAACCGGAATACCAAGCGTTTTTTTACTGAGTTCTTTACGATTATTGCCCACGCCCGAACCAGGATGAATCCCGCTGTCGGCGACTTGAATCGTCGTGTTTACCCGATCAACCGCGCGAGCAGCTAAAGCATCAATGGCAACCACAAAGTCCGGTTTTGTCTTCTCAATAACGCCCAAAATGATGTCGCTTGTCTCAATTCCGGTTACTCCCATAACGCCGGGAGTAATCGCGCTGACCGGACGATACCCTTGCTGCACATGTTCGGGCTGAAGATCAAATAGGTGCTTGGTGACCAATACATTCTCGACAACACTCGGTCCGAGCGCGTCTGGAGTGACATTCGTGTTGCCTAGTCCGACGATGAGACAACTTGCATCATCTGCAATGGTCAATTCTTTTAAAAAGGCGGAGAAGTGTTTTGCAAACAGTTTTTCAACGCGTTCCTCAATAGCCGTATCGCCTGTTCGTAAGTCCTTTGCTTCAAAAGTCAGGTAGGCTCCTTCTTTTTTTCGTATGACCGCAGCAGCTTGGCTGTCAATCGTCATTTTAGTTATTTTAACGCCGGCTTCATCAAAGTGCTCCGTATGCAGCCCTGGAACATCCGGCTTACGTTCATTGGCTTCGATCGCTAAATCAGTGCGTACACTATATTTTTTCAGATCCAATTCGTGACTCATGATCGAACTCCCTTCCTCCTCTATAGGCGCAAAAAGTATCTGTTAAAAGGATGTTCATTTATGCTTTTTTCATTCATTCATTGCAAAAGATGGGACGCTTTGATACAATACAATTTGTCAGATTGGAACTCTGCTTACAGGAATAGGGTCTTTTTGGCCTATCGTTTATTTATATAAGAACGTGTTTATTTCGGCGGAGTAAGGATGATGACCGGGAATTCATGATTTGGAGGTGAATCGAATGCCAAATATTAAATCTGCAATCAAACGTGTGAAAACAAGCGAAGCGAACCGTCAGCAGAATGCTCAGTTCAGATCCGCAATGCGCACAGCGATTAAATCATTCAATGGAAAAGTTGAAGAGAAAGATGTTGAAGGCGCAAAAGCCGCTTTTCTTGCTGCTACGAAAAAAGTTGACAAAGCAGCATCTAAGGGCTTGATCCATAAAAACAAAGCAGCTCATGAAAAATCAAGACTTTCCAAGAAGTTAACTGGATTGAACGCTTGATCATTAGAAAACTTGGCTTTGCCAAGCCTCTGGCGAAGGCAAAGCCGCCGCCCGCGACGGTCATGGACGGCCTAGTGTTCGGTGAGCCGCAGGACGCGGCGTTCTACCGAACCACTTACACTCGTTTCCTTAAATCTTTTTTGTACTTTCTTACCAGTGTGAAAAGAGGCTCGCTTCGAAGCGAGCCTCTTTTTTTTGCCTTATTTAAGATCGATTAAGCAACTTTACCCGATATAGAGAGGATCAGCAGTTCAAGTGCAAGAATTTTATCCATTTGCCCAGTCTTAATCTGAAAATCAGTCTCCGCACAACGCTTAAGCGCGTGCTGCAACAGCGCCGAACTGAACGCGCGCGTTTGCTGCAAAGCAAGCTTGACTGCATAAGGATGTACACTAATTTTACTTGCTATACTATTCTGCGTGTAGCCGGCCTCTTGGTAACGACCGGCTTGATACACAATTCGAAATTGGCGTTCCAAAAGTGCAAGTAATTTGAGCGGTTCCTCTTTCATGCGAACGAGCTCATGAAACAATTCAAGCGCCTCGGCTGTTTTTTGATGCATGACCTGATTCACAAGCAAGAACACATTGGTCTCAAGTGACTTAGAGCCAATTTCTTCCACCGCTTGCGCGTCAATTGGCCGTTCAGTGCCACAATAAAGCGCGCACTTGCCCACTTCATTTGCCAGCTGGCCAAGATGCGGTCCGACAGCGGTCATCATTTGCTCGTGCCCTTCTCGCGTATATTGCGAACCATACTTTTGGGCGACCTGCTCAAGCAGTTGAAAAAGTGCTGTATCACTTAAATGGGATAATTCATAAACAGCCGCTGTTTTCTCAAGCCGTTTTACAATTTTCTTGCGTCGGTCGAGTTTTTCATACGGCGCAACAATGATAAGAACCGTACTCTCCGAAGGATGGTCCAGATAATCCTCTAGTCGATCAACCGTCTGCTCTACCTTTGTCTTTGTACGCTCTCCGGTCAAAAAGAATGCATGATCCATGATCACAACTTTCTTTTCCCCGAAAAACGGGATCGTTTCCGCATCCTCGATCGCGTGTTCCAACGGTGATTCGGTGAGATCATACCGTGAAAGATTAAAGTCGCGTTCTTCCTCACTCAAAGCCTCACTCGTTAAATTCTTTTTCATCAATTGAATTAAGAAATCCTGCGCGCCAAAAAGCAGATAAACGGGTGCGAGCGGCTTTTTTATCGATAAATTCGCTGATTTTAGTTGTGCCATTGAGGTCATCCTTTAGCTGCAATTTCTCAGCGGTATCCTGAATCCGCTCTTTTTACTTTACCGTCCCTTTGCGTTCTTCGCAAGCCGCTTTCGCCAAATAAAT